>JAGGVC010000027.1 GCA_021158185.1 bacterium
CCTAATGCCCTCCGCCTGAGACGCACGCGGAATGGCAGGCGCTGTGGCATGCTGAATGACACGCACTGTGGCAGGCGGAGTGGCACGCAGAATGACAGGCGTCGTGGCAGGCGTTATGCACGTAACACGCGCTGTGGCAGGCGTCGCTCGCAACGTAGTTTTCGAAGCTCCTGTAGCCTTCGGGAATCTGCGGCTCGATGCTGTTGCTCGTATCCCTTATCGAAGCCTGGTCGTCGGTGTAGTAGTCATCGCCGTAGTACGTGCGGTAGTAGTGGTAGCGGCTGTAGTAGTACGGGTCGTCACGCCACCAGCCCCGCTCGCGCAGCCTTTCCTGTGCTGCCGCATCGTCCTTGAAGTCTTTCTCCCACTGGCCGAGGTAGTGTTGCTTCGTGGCCTCGAGATCGGCGTTCCAGCACTTTTCCTGCACCTTTTCGGTAAGCGATTCGATCATCGAGCGCACGAGTGTCATGTCGAGAGTACCGTCGCCCATAATCGCCTTGAGTATCTTGTCCTCGAACGGATCGAGGCTCCTCGTCACTGCGGGATGCTTTTCTATGCGAAGCGGATTTGTGCCGAGTATTTTTATCATCTGCTTCGCCTGCATCTGATGCAGGATCGTCGAAAGGATCTGTGCAACGGGTACGCCGAGCAATACAGCGACTTCGACTTCGTTCAGGTTGAGCGCGATCTTGCCGGGTTCGCGAAACTCGCTTACCTGTATCTTCGGCGGCTCCCAGTCGTCGTCCGCCCACGTGACCTTTTCGAGATTACGGCGGCCTGCTGTCGCCGCTCTCGCGCGGCTTATTCCGAGGAACGCCATCACCGCTAGAAGCACGATTGCGGCAGTCGCCACGCCTGCGCTCTTTTCCATTCTCAGCTCGGCGAAAGTCTTGGGAATGCTGTCCATCACGCGTGATTTCCAGTCGCTTTTCTTCGTGATCTGTCTGCCTTCACTCAGCGCCGTGCGGACGCTCTGACCGAGTTCCGGGAACCACTCCGCGGGCATATAGATCTGGATTGCGAATTTTTCCTCGACTCTCATTCCTTCCTTGTGAAGCTGCATCGTTGCCCAGTTGTGCTCGCCGTCTTTGAATCCCTTGTAGTCGATCAGGTATTCCTCGTTCATGAACGGCTCGGTGAGGATCGGGTTTGCATCGTAGTTCGTTTCCCAATCCAGGTCTTCCCTTTCGACTTCAAACGGAAAATGGATGTAGACGGTTTCATGCTCAAGCGACTCGTCCCACATCATCGGCGCCCAGTGGAAAACCGCCAGTTTGCCGTGCTCAGGGCTTTCGGTGTAAGCCAGGTTTCCGTTTTCGCCGAGGTCCTGCCAGATCGAGACGCTGTATATGATCTTGCCCGGACCCGTGAACGCCGCACCGTCCGCGAGTATGCAGTCGAAAACATCGGGCGGTGAATACTCGAAGATGTCCAGTTTCCAGGTTTTGTCGCCGTCAGGGGTCATCGCGAAGCAGTCGTCGAAGAACCACATCGGGTCCGCGCCGTCGAATCCGCTTATGTAAAATCCGTGAAGATCGCCGCTGTGGACGTTGACCATCCAGCGGTATTGGCTTATCACCTCGCCGTTCTTGAGCGGGCTTACGTTGACCTCGACCCATTCGATGTCGTAATCGAGCGCGAACGAAAGCGAAGGCGCAATGACGATAGCCGCGAGCGCAACGAGGACGGCAATCGCCGCCTTCAGCCTGAACAGCCCCGCCGTGAACGCTTCGACCGGCCAAGGCCTGCGCTTGTTACGCGGAAGGTGCATCGAGCCTAACCTTCACCGCCGGAAAGTTCACTGCGGGCGCGCAGAAGTTCGGCCTGGCTCAGGATGTACGATCCGAAGCTCTCCTTGGACTCCGCCCATTCCGTCTCGTCCGGGAATGTCGCGACGATGCCCTTCCAGATCGCGGCGTACGTTCTCTCAAGCGCCGGCTCGGATTCCCCTGAGCCTGCGTACTCAAACGATGCGTTGATCATAACTGGCTTGAATACGCGCGCGTCCCCACCCGATACGTCGGTTGCAACACCGCAGAATTCCACCTTCATCTCGTTGAGCAGATCGAGATGCTCGCGGAGCGCGGCGATGACGCTCGCAACGCTGAAATCCGCGCTGGAAAAGCCCATCGTGAGCACGTTACCTTCAATCTCACCGAACGGCATAAACATAGCTTTCTCCCTGCCGAAGTGACGGCCAACCGTAGATTCGACGGGATTCTATCATACTCACAATCGCGCGCAATTGCGGATGACGTGTTCGGCGCTCACTCAGCTTGCCCTGCCTGGCTGTACGGATTTAGCTAATGCAAGCGCGGTCCGCGTGTTATGCTTGAATAGTACGCTTTACGCTAGAATAGCTTTGGGAGTACGTGAGCGGTTATGCTTTACTTTGCATACGGGGCGAATCTTTCGAAGGATCTGATTCAGGAACGATGTCCGGGTGTCAAGCCGGTGGCTGCCGCGCAACTGAAGGACTTCGAGCTGCGCTTCGTCGGCCATTCGACCAGATGGAACGGCGGAGTCTCGACAATAGCTCCCGCGCCCGGCCGGGTAGTCTTCGGCGCGCTATATGAAATATCGCACGAACACGAAATGGCGCTAGATGAAGTCGAGGGAGTCCCGACGTTTTACTCTAAGGACGTTGTCGTCATCGACGGCAAACCCGCGCTCGTCTATGTGTGCAGGGTTACACGTCCTGCACCGCCCTCGAAGGCTTACATCGACGCCATCAGGCAGGGCTATGTGGATTGGGGGCATCCGGTGGCGAAGCTTGACGTAATCGAAACCCGTGACGGCGACTGCAATCAGTAAGCGCCTTGTACGGGGAATTGGATAATGCTGTATGATGCTGTAAGACCGTAATGCTATAACATCATTGATTTTCAGTTGAAAAAATACCCGCCGGCCTTTGGTCGAGGATCCGGCGGGCCCAAATAAAAGTTCAGGCGCCCCAACGGGCTAGTAATCTTTTACCATAAAATCTGCAAGAATGCAACCCACTTGAAAAAGAAAGTCGAGAATCTCCGGAATGTACGCTGAAATCCAGGCCGATGCTTTGCTGAGCGCCGGCTAAACGCCCTTGCCGTGCATTCGTTCGCGTTTCAGGTTGTAGGCCATTTTATCTTTGACGACCTTGGCGAACGAAAATTCAGGATCTTCCATCTCAAGTTCGCCTATGTGATCGAGAAACCGGATGAAAAGATCGGCCAGCTCCTCGTAATATCCGTCCTTATCGCGCAAGTCTGCGAAGTAATTATCGGGATCGACGTGCCTTATCGCCTCGACAGCTTCGCCGATTTCCGACGTGAAAAGGCTGAGGACTGTTAAATTGCGCGCGATGCGGGGGTCTTGGTTGTTCCTCGCCGCGTGGAAGCCGTGCGCCTCAGCGGTGTTGTAACACGCGCTCTTGACAGCTTCAAAATCATCGCCGAGAGCCGGTGTCTTTTCCTTATCAGCATCGATGTTCATTGATTCACCTCAAGTTACTTCGAGAGTTGCCGAATTGCCGGGCGTTTCGCGGCCTGAATCGGCAGGGGATTATACTATCATTAGCTACTGAATACGCGTACAGCGATGAAGGTAATCTATATCGCTGGTCAGTAGTGAAAGCGAGCAGAATCAAACGTCATTCCAGCGGAAAATATGATTGGGAAGAAAGAGCCTAAAGAAATCGGTCAGTTCGTTACTTGAATAATTCACCGGGAGAAGTGAAATCCTGGCCGAACAGGCTTTTCTTATTGGCGACTACTTCGTCATTTTCATTCAGGGAAAGCCCGCCTTCAACATGATAATACTTGTCGAGCGGCGCGAAGTAGGAGTTGCCGCACATCGTGCACTCGATTTTGATCCGCTCGAATTCTTCCTTGCTTCTTTGCCATTCGTTTTTTTCCCAGGTTGTTGTGATGACCTTGTGCTCGATGTCGGATGTTAGTTCGTGAAGCGTTTCCGCTTTACAACGGTCGCAACGCCTGTTGAAAGTTGTGCCTTTGACAAGCTGTTCACGCGTCAAATGTCTGAATCCGTCACCTGTTCCCGTTCCGTTACATGTTCGGCAGATCTCGCGTTCGTTCCCGATCAGGCCCGCTCCGCCGCAAATCGGACAGAGGGGTTCGCCCCTGACCTTTCCGGTTCCTTCGCACACCGTGCACTGATATGCAACTTGATTCTTAATAAGCCCCCACAGCTTCTTCTCAGTGTAGAAGAGTACACCGTTGCCATCGCACTCAGGGCAAATTTCCATCTTGTATTTAATAGCCAAGCCTGCACCTCCCCCGGCACGCCTGCTTAATTTCCTCAGCAACAAAACAGCGCCAGACAGTTAAAACGAGGTCGCCAACACACATTATACCACAAGTGCCTTGACAAGCGTATCATTCTGTTGGAGGCTTGAGCGCTCGGACTCGCTCAATCACTTCGAGCAGTTCATCGTGCAGCTTCGTTCCGTTTGAAGCGGCGCATTCCTTCAGGAAAACATCGAAGGGTCCGCCCGAAAAATCAGTGACGCGCCCTCCCGCTTCTTCGATTATGAGCCATGCCGCCGCCGTATCCCACGGGTGAAGCTTGATTTCCCAGAAGCCGTCTATGCGTCCGCAGGCCAGGTAGCAGAGATCGAGCGCCGCACTTCCCGCGCGTCTGACAGCCTGAGTGCTGCTAGCGAATTCCGCGAAATAATCGAGGTTGTTTTCGCTGCTCGTCCTTATGTCGTATGGAAAGCCCGTTGCAAGAAGCGATTCATTCAGGTTGTCCGTCCCGCTTACTCTGATATCTCTACCGTTCAGCGCAGCGCCCTTCCCTTTTGCGGCAAAAAACACATCGTCACGGATCGGATCGTATACACCGCCGAGGATCGGCAGATTACCTTCCATATAAGCGATGGATATGCAGTAGAAAGGGAAACCATGCGAGAAATTGGTCGTGCCGTCGAGCGGGTCGATTACCCATAGCGGACCGCCGTCCCGCGAGCTGCCTGATACGGCTCCCCCTTCCTCGGAGAGGATCGCGTGAGCGGGAAATGCACCCTGAATAACATCGCATATCGCCTTCTCGCATTCGAGATCGGCTTTCGTTACGAGGTCTATTTCATCCTTTCGGTAAACATCCGAAGGATCGATTCCATCGCCGTACCGCTTGAGGATATTTCCGGCAGCAAAAAGCGCCTTACGCAGTGTCGCCTCGGTTCTTTCCATCGGCGAAAGTATAGCACAAGCGCGATTTCACGCTTACATGCAGCCGGATGAATTATGGCGCTAAAATGCAATTTGCGTAATCTTTGGCTCCGTTACGGTAAATCCGCTTTAATGAGGTATATTCCCTTGTCGTGCGTTTAGACACGGGCAAAAAACATCTCGTACTTGGCGGTACGGGGCAGTTGGGCGTCTGTATGCTTCGCTATTTGACGAGCATCGGCCTAGGCGTTCGCGCTATCGTAAGGAACGTGGAAGCGTTTTACCAAAGCCCTCTGGAAGCGGAAGTCGAAATTCTGACCGGTGATATGAACAATCCGTGGTCGTACCGCCCCATCCTTGAAGGAAGCGCAGTTGTGTATTACTGCGTGACGAAGTGGATTACACAGCCGCACGAAGCAGTGATCGAGATGCAGTGGGCGGAGTCGGTTGCGAACGCGTGCGCCGAGTACAATGTGAGACTAATCGTGCCGATATGCGCCTGGGCGTACGGCAAGCCGAAGCAGCTTCCCGTGCCCGAAAGCCATCCGTTGATGGCGAGCTCTCCCTACGGCACTTCCAAGGCGAGCGTGGAGTA
>JAGGVC010000064.1 GCA_021158185.1 bacterium
CCCTACCCCATTTCGACGATCAGGCCCGGCTGTGGGCGGACAATGACGTAGTAGGAAAGCGGCGTATCCTCGTACCCGTACGACAGCACCACATCGCCGCCTGGGATCTTGATTTCGGCTCTGCTCCCCGCTCCGATTTCACAGGGAAAGTCAGCGTCGCCGTTAATGAAAAGCGTTTTGCGCTCTGTCGAGATGTTTCTGATGCCGATTTCGTGGACGCGCTCGACAGGCAGCTCTTTGACGAGGCGTTCGCCATCCACGTACTTATTCAGCTCGAACCTGTAAAGCACTCCGACTTTGAGGTCGTAGCTCATCCGCTTGCCGCCCTTGACCCAGATGTCCGTCATCCGGGGCGTCACTTCAACAACACGGCTTTTGTATCTCGGTACGCTGTTGCGATCCACGCCGATAATCATGTCCTGAGTCTCGCCTGTCAGGTTGACAAAGACAATTCCGGCCTTGGTCGGGTCGCCCGGCTTTGATCCCTGTGGAAGATCGCCAAGGTACTCCCTCCGCATAAACGCCGCAGCGCGAAATCCCTCAAGAAAAACGCCGTCGGAACTTGAAGAGCCACCCTCCCCTGGATGGAAGAACGTGAGGACACCGAAGCTGGTATCGCTGCAAGTCATATCACACCATGCAATTGTACCAGATTACATACTCCGCAGGATCTACCATCCAAGCGCTTCTTCGAGAAACCTGCGGCTCTTTATCGGGGTGTCCATCAAAGCCGATAGGATTTTCCATAGCGATTTTTCGACTTCCGATACATCGACCTTGCCCGGCCATCCGGAATCGAACCTTCCGAGCGGAAGATCGTAAAGGCGGTAGATCGCGCCGAGAATCTCCGCGGAAACGATGTGTCCTGCGATATCGCCCGCGGATGTTACCGGTGCGCATCCCGTGTGCCAAGCCACCTCGTACTCTCGGTCAAATACTGCATCGCCCTCATAAATCGGCTCCGCACACTTGGCGCAGTGAGAAACCGACGGGTACTGACCCGACAGCTTGATGATTTTGGCGGCGACTACGCTGGCAAGTTCGCGTGAGGCTTCTGTTTCTGCAAGCATCGTAAGCGCATTCGTCGTGAGCCTGAAAAGCGGCTCCCACATATCCTCAGGCCAGTGTCCGCTCGCGAGCAGCTCCAGCCAGAGGGAGCCTACCGCCAGCTTTCTTACGTCTGCCTGAACCTTCTTGTGTGTTCGGACAATATCAACGCCAACGATTAGCGGATTTATCCGCCCAGCCCGAAGGAAAAAACGTCCCTCCGAAAAAGGACGGGTCAAGCCTGCAAGCTTGCTTTTGGGCTTCCTCGCGCCCCTCACCAATGCGAGAACCTTCCCGCATTCAGGCCCGAAAAGCACTGCCAGTCGGTCGGATTCACCGGCATCTCGAACGGTACAAACAACTGCGACCTTGGTTTCCTGCACGCACAGATTATAGCCTGCATACAGTTAAGACAAACTGGATAGGTTACTGCGAGCTATGCCATCATGTAATTCGGTCGCGATGACCGGATCGCGGGGCGCGGTCGTACGCGCGATTCACCCGCGATTGCATGATTTTTCCTGGAAAAGACGGTTTCTTGATGTCCCGCCGGGACATACTAGAGAGTTCAGCCCGTTGATACGTTACAGGCAGGAGAAGCATTAGAGCCGCCTTCGGCGCCCGCACTACTGCCTGTACTTGCACAAACACTGAAAATCCGCTTGATTTTCCCGCCGCAATTTTCGCAAACAAGATCGCCGCTATTTGCCTCGGAGAAGCTTACGAGAAGTTCCTCAATCGAACCGCATTTCTCGCATTGAAATTCGTACAATGGCATCATTCATCACCTTAAGATTAGAGGAGCAAGAAGCTTTTCAAACAGATCAGCCTCTATAGACGACATTTTTACCCGCACACACAGCAATTCTTATGCATAAGGTGCACATTGAAATGCCGGTCGGAACAATTCTACCCGGAATATCGGCAAAATAATGAAAACAGCATACGTTAAACGCAAAAAAACTAAAGAGCCAATATGTCTTTCGCATTGACTCTCAGGTTAAAACAACAAGATTCGTGTTGAGAGCAAGTATCAGCAATCTGAAACCCGAGAACACTGCTTCTATGCATGTCATTATCCTGATAAAACGAGCACGCGCCGCTCTCAAAAACAGAGCTTAATGCTATAATGACATTGGGCAAACAGCCTGGGGGTTAATTAATGGCTAAGAAGAAGTCCAGCAACCGGCAGAAATCCTCTGAGGGTAAAGTTGAAGCGGGCAAGGAGTATCCAGGCAGGCTGCCGATACTCGCCTTAAAGAACGTGGTCGTTTTTCCGCATCTGGTTATGCCGGTTCATGTGAGTAGAGAGAAATCGCTCAATGCAATCAGAGCGATTGGTTCCGATGACAAGCTCATCGGCGTACTCACCCAGAAATCCGAGAGCATCGAAGAGCCTAATGCCGACGACATGTATCGTACAGGCACCATATGCCTGATTCTCAGGGAGCTGAAACTGCCGGAAGGAGGCGCACGGGTTCTAATCCAGGGCTTATCGCGCTATCGCGTAAGCAAGTTCACTAAAAATGATAAATACCTCAAAGCTGATATCGTCGCATACCCAGAGGAAAAACAAGAAAGCTCGGTTGAAGTAATCGCACTAATGAGGGGAGTAGCAGAGCTTTTCAACGAGTATGTTCAGCTTTCACGAGGCCTTCCTCAGGAGGTCATCGTTGCCGCCAACAATGTCACGGAACCCGGCATGCTCGCGGATATGGTCGCGGCAAACATTCAGGTGGATCTTTCAACCAGGCAGAGCATTCTCGATATATTTCCAGTGCGAGAGCGGCTGGAGCTTGTAACGACTGTTCTTACGAAGGAGATCCAGCTCCTGAATATGACGAACAAGATACAGAGCCAGGTTCAGGAGGAGGTTTCGAAATCCCAGCGCGAGTACTTCCTGCGCGAACAGATGAAGGCCATCAAGAATGAACTTGGTGAAACCGACGAGCGTGAGCAAGAGCTGGAAAAATACAGGGATCGGATCGATGCCGCCAAAATGCCGAAGGATGTGCGCGATAAGACCATCGGCGAACTCGAACGTCTCACGCGCATGCATTCTGAAAGTGCCGAGGCCGGTGTTATCCGCACATACCTCGATACGCTCTGCGATCTACCCTGGGCCGTAGAATCCGAAGACAACATAGACATACGTGAGGCCAGGAGAATACTCGACGAAGACCACTACGGGCTTGATGAAATCAAACTCCGCCTGCTTGAATTCCTCGGCGTACTGAAAATGCGTGGCGGCGATATCAAAGGTCCGATCCTGTGCCTCGTCGGGCCGCCCGGCGTTGGAAAAACCAGCCTTGGAAAAAGTGTAGCCAGAGCTCTCGGACGCAGGTTTGTGCGCATGTCGCTTGGCGGCATCCGCGATGAAGCAGAAATACGTGGCCATCGTCGTACTTACGTAGGTGCATTGCCCGGCAGAATCATCCAAGGCATCAGGAACGCACAAACCAGAAATCCGGTTTTTGTTCTCGACGAAATCGACAAGGTTGGTGCTGATTTTCGGGGCGATCCCTCAAGCGCGCTTCTGGAAGCGCTCGATCCTGAGCAGAATTTCAGCTTCAGCGACCACTATTTGGAAATACCTTTCGATCTGTCGAAGGTACTATTCATCGCAACCGCCAATATACTCGACACCGTCCCCCCCGCACTTCGCGACAGAATGGAAGTGATCCAGCTTCCAGGCTACACCGAGTATGAAAAACTGCGCATCGCGAGGGAGTACCTGCTACCGCGCCAAATGGAGAACCACGGACTGAAGAGCATTCATTTCATGATCACGAACGCAGCAATTCGGAAGACAATTCTCAACTACACACGCGAGGCCGGTCTAAGGAATCTTGAGCGCGAGCTTGCGAAAATCTGCCGAAAAGTCGCTCTCAGGGTTGCAGAAGGGGCAAAGAGGAAGATCAAGATCAGCAAGGATGACATAGAGGAGTTCCTTGGTGTAAGGCGATTCGAGTTCGAGCATGAGCGCCGCAAGGCCGAAGTGGGAGTCGTGACGAGCCTTTTCTGGACGGCGGCGGGGGGCGATATCGGAATGATTGAAGCTGCGCTGATGCCTGGAACGGGGAATCTTCTTCTTACCGGAAAACTCGGCGATGTGATGCGCGAAAGCTGCAAGGCAGCGCTTACTTGGGCGAAGTCGAATGCAGACGAGCTAGGCATAGATGTGAAAAAATTCAAATCGTACGATCTGCACATCCACTTCCCCGCAGGCGCGATACCCAAGGACGGTCCGAGTGCGGGAATTACGATAGCGACGGCGATAATGAGTCTGATGACGGGAAAACCCGCGAATCCAAGCATCGGGATGACAGGAGAGATTTCACTCAAAGGCAAAGTGCTGCCAATCGGCGGGCTCAAGGAAAAGCTTCTTGCATCGAAACGCAGCGGGCTTAAGACAATTATCCTCCCGAAGGCCAATGAGCTCGATCTCGTGGAAGTTCCCGATGAGATCAAGAGCGGAATGAACTTGGTCTTTGTTGAAAGGATCGAGGATGCACTGCCGTATGTATTTTCATCGAAGAAAAAGCGCGGTTTGGTATCCGAAACCGTGAAGCCAAAGGCCAAGAGCGCTACTGGCAGCAAAAAAATCGCCAAAACCAAAGGAAGAAGTCCGAAAACTGCCAAACCTGCAAAGGTTCGATCCACCGGGAAATCAAGATCACAATCTCCGAAGCGGAAGCGCGCGCCTAAGAAATCGTTGAAATAAAATGCTGAACAGTTTTCTGCTCAATTCCCGGTCTCGGAGCTGCCCCGTTCCGAATCCTCGCCTTCAGCATCCGAAGCGTTGCTGTTCTCGTTCACACCATCGCCGCTTCCTGTATTATCTTCAGCTTCATCATCGTAATTCGAGGTGAAATGGCTTCTGCCCTTGATTACTTCATCAAAGGGAGGATCGTCCGCCTTCTTTGTACGTTCGTAAAGATATCTGTACACTTTCTCAGCAAGCTGAGGCGTGAACATCGCGCCTTCCTTCTGAATCATCCTGCCGATTATGAACTCCCACTGCTCGCCCCGATACCTGTCAAGTCCCTTTTCCGCTTCATGGCACTTGCCGCAACGAGCGAACCAGACATCCTCGCCCGATGATGTCGGCGTAACTTCATACGGTGGCGGTTTGGATTGGGAAACCGGATCGTCAAGACTTTGTATTTCATCAGGAACTACATCGGGTCTGTCCGTGGGGGACTGTTTCATCTCACCGCAGCCCCGGGCTGCAAGAATGAAAATGAAGGTGAGCATAATCACTGCCAAAAAGGTAAATGTGTTCAGAAGCCTGAAATGAAATTTATTACCTGTTCTCACTGAACAACCTCCGGGGTTTGCATGTCTTAATCAACCGACGCTGCAGACATCCGGGGAACGCCGGTTCGCAGTGATAGTTTACCAGATTTGTCTTCTGAGAATTTTTAGGGGCAGGTGATATAATAGAATCATGCGTACATCGAGAGTTTTTTTTATTGCGCTTTTGATGTTTCTGGCAGGGAGTCTCGTAGGAATCTCATCCTACCACTTTTCGCTGCCGGCCATAAACCCGCCAAGCCTCGCTAAACCGCCTGTGAGCTTTGCTATGCCGATGTCCATCGAGCCCGCGTCAGGGCAGACGGTCGACGGCAGCAAGCAGGTGACTTTCGTAAGCGAGGTTTACAAGCGGGTCGGCCCGTCGGTCGTGAACATAACTACGACTCAGTACGCCTACGATTTCTTCATGCGTCCCGTGCCGCAGGAGGGCGTTGGAAGCGGCGTGATCATCAACCTTGACGGCTACATCATTACAAACAACCATGTGATTACAGGTGCAACTGAAATAAAGGTGATCCTGGCAAACGGCGAAGAAGTGCAGGGAACTGTTGTGGGAGCCGATCCGGGCACTGATCTCGCGCTTATCAAGATCGAACCGCCTGAGAACAGCAATCTTAAGGCCGCCGTACTCGGTGATTCGGACAACCTTGAGGTCGGGGAATGGGTGATCGCTGTCGGCAATCCTCTAGGACTGGACCAAACTGTAACAGTCGGTGTTGTATCCGCTCTCAACCGCTCAATCAGAAGTCAGGCCGGTATCCCGATCAAAGGTCTGATACAGACTGACGCGGCGATCAACCCAGGCAACTCCGGAGGCCCGCTTCTGAATTCGGTTGGACAGGTAATCGGCATCAATACTGCAATTATCTCGCAAAGCGGCGGAAGCGATGGCATCGGACTCGCGATCCCTATTAACACGGCGAAGACTGTTCTCGATCAGCTTATCGAGAAGGGTCGTGTTGAGCGTAACTGGCTCGGAATCGAGGTGCAGGAAATTTATCCGCGTTTTGCACGGAGATACGGGCTGCCCACCGACAAGGGCTTACTCATTACCGCGGTTTACAATAATTCTCCCGCCCAAGCCGCAGGGCTTACCTGGCCTAGAAAGGACAACTTGGAAAATCCTGTTTACTACATCATTGTTGAAGCGAATGGCGCGACGATCACGAGAGAGAGCCAGCTGCTTGAAATAGTCCGCGGTCTTCCGCTTAACTCCTCGCTGAATCTCCGCTATTACAAGTATGACCAGATGTTCGAAAAGGAAGTGCCACTTGCAACCTTGCCCGAAGAGGCACCGCCTGTAGGAATCATTTAACCGTGACGGTTTACCCGACAACCGAGGACGTCCGTTCTGTAAGCGACGAGGAACTTATGGCACAGGTTGCGCGGAGGGATGTTCAGAGCTTTAACATCATATTTACCCGGTATTACAAACAGATCTTCAATTTCATCAGGAAGAGTATCTACGATCACAGAACAGCAGAGGATATTACGCAGGAAGTATTCCTCAGGGTCTTCAGAAGTGCAGGCAGATTCGATCCTGAGCGGAAGTTTTCGAGCTGGATTTACAAGATAGCGTTCAACGAAATAAAGCGGTATTTTGCCAAGGCTTCAGCAAAAAAGACGTCATCGATCAATGAACCCCTCGATCCAACGACGGGCAGTGCGGAGCGTGGCGATATGATCGAATATCAGGGCCCCGGCCCTGAAATGAGTGCCGAATCCGAGAAGAAGACACGACAAATCAGAGTGCTCATCGAAACACTACCCGAAAAACAGAGAACCGTGATGATACTTAAGGTGTATCAGGAGTTAACTTTCGAGGAGATCTCTCAAATTCTTGACTGTCCGCTTTCAACGGTTCTTTCTCGAATGCGGTACGCAGTGAAGAAACTACAAAAGGCTATTTGATGGAGATTGAGTTTATGAATGAGTATAAACATGTCGAAGAAACCCTACTAAAGTTTTTCTATGGCGAGTGTACGCTGACAGAGATGAAGGAAGTTCACCAGAAGCTTTGCGACAGCCAGGAATGTCAGGAATACCTCGAGAATATTGCTGAACTTTTGAGATTCCTTCGCTCTGCCGATGATGACACAGTCGAAGCCGTTAGTTGGGACGATCTGAGAGCCAGGTTCGATCAGGTGCTGCATTTGATTGATGAACCACCGGTAGCTTAATCAACTTTATACCCGAGAAGCAGCTATTTCACTATTTTCCTCGTTTGTCCGCTTTAAGCGCATATTTGCACAAATGATAAAAAGGGAACGAGGATGCCCTGTTTATTGCCAGCTTATACCTGCTGTGGTAGCATTTCTGCGGCAAAATCCCAGGCCAAATCAACTGGAGGCTTTTTAGGATGGCTCACAAAATTCTTGATACTTGCACCGCATGTGGTGATTGCATCGACGAGTGCCCGACAGGCGCGATCGAGGAAGGCGATCCCATTTACAAAATCGACCCCGACCTTTGCACGGACTGCGCAATGTGCGTCGAAGTCTGCCCGACAAACTCAATCGTGGAAGCCGAATAACCGTACAAATATCAAAGCTCATTTCTCTGTTTTACCTTGAAAATGAACCTTCAGTTCGTTCGTTAGGTTCTGTATGGAGTCCAAGTCTGTTACAATCCCGATTGTTCTGAAAACCCAGATCAAGGGGAATCGTTATGACTGGCGAGAAGATTGATTACAACAAGCGCGGTTGTGTGCATATCTATTACGGCGAAAACAAAGGCAAAACAACCTGCGCAATAGGGCTTGCTATCAGGGCTGTAGGTTTCAATCGGCGCGTAGCCTTCGTTCAGTTCGACAAGGGCTATGAGGGAGACGAACATTACCACGAGCGCAAGATAATCCGCGATATCGACAAGATTACGTTTCTGCCAACCGGCAAGGAGCGGATGCTGCCAGACGGCTCCTTCAGGTTCGATAACACCGAGGCCGATAAACAGGAAGCTCGCAAGGGACTGGCCTACGTCGAGAACGCCGTGCGCGACGGGCGGTATTTCCTCGTAGTTGCCGATGAAATACTCACGACTCTTGAGACCGGCCTGCTTGAAGAGAAGGACATTCTGAAACTCCTCGATATTTACGAGAAGAAACCGGTCTCGGAACTTGTGCTCACTGGAAGAATGATCACCGATGCCATCGCCGAACATGCACAGCTCATAACCGAGATGCGCAAAGTTAAACACTACTTCGATCTCGGTCGCAAAGCCAAGGAAGGAATAGAGTTCTGATCCGTTCCGCAGCTTTTGCCGTTACGTCTTCTATCTATGCCGAAGCGTGACGTTTCTTCTGTTGCTCTGCAAGGCGCACAATTTCCTTAACTGCAGCTTCGATACCCTCGAAAACCTCGCCGATATTCTCAGCAAGCATATATGCAGGGCCGGTCACGATCAGGTTGCCCTCATCAACGCAGACTTCGGTGGCTGTCCGGTTCTCGTGTCTCGCACCCATTCCTTCAATTGCATCGGCTGTGCTTTTGTCCGTACCGATGGTCAGAACAGGATTGACGCCTCTGCCCTCGAACACTTTTGCGATTATCACGGGAGCGATACACACTGCGCCGACGGGCTTTTTCCGCTCGAACATATCAATAATGATGCGCTCGACCTGCGAGTTGACGATGCAGTTTGTACCCATCGTCGCAAACGTGCAAAGGTTCTTGGCCGCCCCGAAGCCGCCGGGGATAAACAGTGCATCGATATCCGCGGCGTGAATCTCGGCGAGGTCGCGGATCTTTCCGCGTGCGATGCGTGCGGATTCATCAAGAACACGGCGCGCTTCGCCCGTCTCCTGCCCCGCCATGTGGTTCACAACATGCATCTGGTCGATGTCCGGAGCAGCGCAGATCACTTCGGCTCCTGCCTTCTGAAGCGCGAGAAGTAAAGCCACAGCCTCATGAATTTCGCTGCCGTCATAAACTCCGCATCCCGAAAGAACAACGCAAACCTTTACCATATCGATAACCTCCGGAATAATGCCTTCTCTCCGGTCAATAATAGCATAATTCCCTGCCTGAAAACCCATCTCCTGTGATAGAATTCTTGAGTATGCTGAATCAGTCTACAATAGAGCAAAGCATGATCTTCACGGGACGCGGGCTGTTTTCGGATATGCCCGGCACCATCGCTTTTCATCCTGCGGAGCCGGGTATGGGCGTTATCTTCAGGCGTAGCGATCTTGACGGCGCGGAAATTCGTGCGCATCCCGACAACATCGTTCCTGACCTCCCGAACTGCACAGCCCTTGAAGCAGGAAATGAGCGTGTGCTCGTTGTAGAACATGTGCTTGCTTGCCTCGCGGGACTTCAGATCGATAACATCGTAATCGAGGTTGACGGGGAAGAGCTTCCGGGACTCGATGGATGCGCGGGGGATTACCTCGATACGCTCAAAAGCGCGGGGCGCACCGAGCAGGATGCTCAGGTTCGGATTAGGAAACTTCGTGTGCCAATCATCATCGGAAATTTGGAAAAATCGCTAATCCTTTTTCCTTCAGACGAATTCAGTATCAGCTACATCCTCGATCACGCGGATCCGACGCTCGGCACACAGTTTGTCCATAATGTAACGAAGGATCGTTTCGTTGACGATCTCCTTCCCGCGCGCACGTTCATTACGGAAGACGAGGCCAGACAGGCTATCAAGGCCGGCTTTCTGAAACACGAAAAGCGCGATCGCGCGATCCTGATAGGTGGGGACGGACCGAGCAAGGAGTTTCTCTCTGATAACGAGCCGGCGTGTCACAAAGCTCAGGATATTGTGGGCGATCTTGCGATTTTCAGTCATCATCTCATCGCCAGCATAATCGGCATAAAGAGCGGCCACCACTTGAACCACATTGCGGTGAAACGGCTTCAGATGCTGTTGCCATAATCGGAATCGGGGCTATCGATGGGGAAGCTGGCTTTCCGCTAAATAGCTTGAGCGCACAAGCGGCCCCGATGCCACACTGATGAATCCAAGTTCGCGCGCGCTCTCTCCAATCTCGTCGAATTCATCCGGCGTCACGTATCGCGCGACTGGAAGAAGTTCCCTAGTCGGTTGCAGGTACTGGCCTATAGTCACCATGTCAACCTGGTTTTTTCGCAGATCCCTGAGAACGGCGATTACTTCCTTTTTTTCTTCGCCCAGCCCGACCATAAGCCCGCTTTTCGTGAGTCCTGCAGGATTGATTTCCTTCGCTTTTCCAAGCACCATCAGGCTTCGCTCGTAGCGCGCCTCCGGTCGTACTGATTTATACAGCCGCGGCACCGTTTCGACGTTGTGGTTGAAAACATCGGGCTTTTCATCCATCACGACTTTCAAGGCATCGGTATCGCCCTGAAAATCCGGCGTGAGTACCTCGATTGTTACGTCGGGCGTTCGATCGCGTATCGCGCGGATGCAATCTGCAAACGCGCGCGCACCGCCGTCCGGCAGATCATCGCGGGTCACGCTCGTGATCACGACGTGCCTCAGCTTGAGCTTCGCGACGCTCTCGGCAAGCCGCGCAGGTTCAGAATTGTCCACGTCGAGACTGATTCCGGTCTTCACCGCGCAGAATCTGCAGTTCCGCGTACAGGTATCGCCGAGAATCATGAACGTTGCGATGCCGCGCCCGAAGCATTCGCCGATATTTGGGCAGTTCGCTTCCTGACAGACCGTATGAAGCCCGGCGAGATCGCTCATCATCTTCCGCCAGCTTGCTCCCTTGACGGCTTTTACTCTAATCCACGGAGGACGCGCGCGCGCGAAATCAACGCGCTGCTCGGCTTTCGCGTGTGAATCGGATTCTGCGCGGCCAGTTGTTTCAAACTCACTTGACATGCCGGATGGATTGTACCAGCGGATACCAGTGAAACGAGCGCCGCAAGCCTGCAAATGAGAATGTGAAGGCGTTCGAAAGGGGCACGAGGTGATTCCAAAAGAACTCGCGAAATCCTACAGCGCTTAATCCACCAGTGGATGCGGGAAGGTCGCGTAGTAGAGCACAGTCGAGTCGGGCATCTGATAGACGATCGCGGGTATTCCGTCCGGTCGCACATCAAGCTCGGCTATAACGGCCTGACCTTCGGAAATCGGCCCTTCGAGCGGCACTTCGTCAACGCGAACGTCGCTCGTCAGGTAGAAGATTATGATCGTCTTGTCTCCGTTGATTTCGTCCCAGCCTTCGTAGCAGTAGTAAACCTCGCCCGCAGGCCCGACTGCACCGCGCTTGCATATCGAAGCCCACGTCGGTGCGCCGATAATCTCTATGTCGTAGCTTTCGCCGTCCCATATGAACCGCGAGAGCATCTCCGAATCGCTCAGCATCTCGTTTCCGATAGCGACGTAGCTCGAAATGTTCTCGACATATTCCACGCGTCGAATTATCTCGAAAAGATCTGTATTGAAGCCGGGCTGCGGTGAAAGCTTCCAGGTCTCGCCGTCGAACGTGACGATGTGCATTAAGTTCATCGCCATAAGCCAAGTTGCGCCCTCGGTATCCGACTTCATCGCGATGTTCGCTATCTGCGGGGTGAAAAGCCCTGTTTTCGATTCGGTTTGATCACCAGCTACATCCGTGATGAACGTGTAGCTTTCCTGCGAGAACGAATGAAGGCCCGCACACGCGATTTTCTCGGGCGAGCCGCCCACGGTAACGGATACATTGTCGGCGATGCTGCCGTAGGAAATCTCCGTCCATTTAAACGCGTCCGCGATTTTGTAGTTGAGATAACCTGAGTCTTCGATCATCCCGTTGTGCTGCTTGTGACCAATGAACACGCCCCCTCCACCGGTAACCGCAAGCTGCATCGCGTCTCCGCCGGTATTCGTTCTCACGTTGTCCTTGACGAACGATTCGCCTTCCAGCCTATAGAAGTTGAGCACTTTCCCCTCGCCGTCGTCACCTGACGCCGCGATCGCGGGCGCTCCGGAACTGAAGTGTTCGAGTGCGATCTCGCCGACTGTGATATTCGAATCCACAATCACCGTATTCCAGGAAACTCCAGAAGGATACACGGTGATCTCAACCGTATCTTCGCCAACGTCACCGTCATCGTCTTCCACCTGAAGTAAAGCTGTAAACTCGCCGGGCATGTCGTATATGTGAGCGGTGTTGCCTGATTCCGCATCCTCGTAGTCCCAGTCGCCGTCATCGGTGAAGTCCCACCTGTACATAACTATCGTGCCGTCGGTGTCGCCAGAGCCGTCGGCGCTGAAATTCACGTCGAGCGGAGCATCGCCTGCGAGCGGATTTGCGTTTGCGACGGCTGTCGGCGGAATGTTGGCTGTCGCAGTTGGAGTTGCGTTCACTGGGCCTGTCTTTTCGCTTTCACTCGACGGGCCCGCGAATCCGACAGCACTCGCCCAGAAGAAATATTCGGTGTCGTTCACGAGTTCAGCAACAAGAACCTGCGATTCGGCGAGAAGCTCCGAATTCACCTTTTCAGGATCGGGGTCGTCCAGGATGGTTGATTTGTATGCGTTATAGCCTGCGGTATCGGGATCGGTATTGTCATCCCAGTCGAGGAGGACGGTCGTATCGCCCGGCTGCGCCATCAGCCCCGTTGGAGACGGCGGGATTGTAACGCTCTCTGGCGTCGCCTCGACACGGCTAGAAAACGGGCTTTTCAGATGCGGCGTTGCGTCATCGAGCGCCTTCACCCAGAAGTAGTATGTCGTCTCGTTTTCAAGCTCGATGGCCGTATACTCCGAAACCGCAACAGGCTCTTCGTTGACTGGCACGACAGAAGGAAAATCGGGATTGGTGGATTGATAGACATCGTAGCCCAGAAGATCTTCCTCGGTGTTGTCGTTCCAGTCGAGGTAAACGACGCCGTCGCCGGGCGTCGCAATAAGCCCGGTCGGGGCTTCGGGCGGAGTGTTCGGGCTGTAAAGCTCGTAGTTGATCGAGAAATTGTAGTGCTCGCCTTCGGTTCCATCCGTATCAACCGGTGCAACGGAATAGATAATCGTGCGTGAGATACCGCCGGGCTCGTCGGTGAATTCATACACCGGCCAGCGCCCGTCGCGCCAGCCTGCTTTTCCCTCGGTCGGACGCGGCATCGTGGGCGCGCCGCCATCGCCCGGGATCAGCACGCCACTGCGATACAGGTTGTATCCAGCAAGCGTTACCAGGTAGTTATTTGCAATCGGCGTTATATCGGAGATTCCGATCTCGCCGCCCATGTCGCCGTCGATAACCGCGAGCTCTTCGTTTTCCTGCCCCGGAGTCGGAATGCCGTATGCATCGTAAGTTACTTCGCTAAGGTAATTCAGTGCAATCGGAGTGATATCCGGTATGCCGACATCGCCTGATAGATCGTAATCACCGACGTTTCTTTCGATGAACGAGAGCGAAAGCCTGTTGTCGGGAAGCGTTTCGTAATCGAAAAGCTCAGGGTGATTGTCTTCGCCCGACGGCGGCGTGGAAACCACGCGCGGCTCACCTGTCACAGGATCGATCTTGCCTAGCTCGATGAGCTTCGCTGTAAGCGCATCCTGAAGTTCTGCGGTGAGCAGAGCACGGTCTTCGGGTGCATAATCAGTCTTACCCGACAATGGTTCGTCCTTTCCGCAGGAAACCACCATCAACGTAAGAACAACGATAATCGCAAAAGCAATAATGCGGCTCATTTCCCCGCCTCCCGCCTTCGCACTCGCTGGAGCGCGTAAATAACTCGTCATTTATATTCTACCAGCATTATTCGCATCCTGAGCGCGCTTGTAAACATACTTCCGCACCGATCTCTGTCTGCACATGGAATGTACGGTTATAATTGCATCTCGGCCTTGTGAGGCTGATATCGTAATTCACCGAGGGACTGGATATGTACTTCTCATTAAGGGCGTGTCTTGTTGGCAGCCTTATCGTTCTCATTTTGGCGCTTCCCGCGTTTTCAGCCGATGTTACGTTCTACGCGAGGAATGTCGACGGGATCTCGTGCTCCGTCATCGATATCCCGATGTCAGACAGGAAATACCGCGTCGATGTCGAAGTTGTCAAGAACTTCCCCGGAACCGACGAGCCTTTCAGCGAGATGGTCGAGCGCGTTAACCCAGTCGCCGCGGTTAATGGCACGTTCTTCGGGAAAAACAGCCTGCTTCCTGTGGGCGACATCGTAAAGGACGGAAGATTGATCCACTTCGGCGGTCTCGGCACGGCGGTCTGCCTTACGAAGAACAACGACGTCGAGTTCATTGACGTTCCGCTATGGACGCACATGGACTGGTCGCGCTACCTCACCGTGCTCGCTGCGGGACCCCGCCTCCTGACAAACGGGCTCATCACCGTAAATCCGAGGGAGCAAGGGTTCAGCGATCCGAGCGTACTCGGCAAGGCGAACCGGGTTGCAATCGGCGTAACGAAGGACAATCGCATGCTCTGGGTCTTGATAAGAAGAGCTGTTTCACTCGAAACTTGCGCGGAGATAATGCTCTTTCTGGGTTGCGTAAATGCGATGAATTCCGACGGCGGCTCCAGCCAGGCTCTCTATTACAACGGGGAATACAGGATTCAGGCGGGGCGACGGTTGACGAACATTATGTACGTACGCCCGTACGAATCAGGCGCAGGTGACGCGCTAGAACACGTCGGAGGCAGCGCAGGTGAAGGCATCAGTGCAGCAGACCATTACAAAAAAGGCCAGGAACATGCCGTCAAGCAGCGATGGGACGGCGCGATACGGGAACTCAAGATCGCGACTACGCTCGACCCGAACCAGGCTGCTTATTACAACGCTCTCGCAAACGCATACTCGGCGATAGGCGAAACCCGCGAACAGGCAATAGCAATGCGCCAAGCCGGAAAGATTTACCTGGCGAAGGGGATGTACGAAACCGCCGTGATCAAGCTCACGCAGGGGGCGAAGCTCTACGAGCGCGATCCCGAAGTATATCGAAACCTTGCGCTTGCATACGAGATGCTCGATAACTACGAAATGGCCGCGAAGATGTACAAAAAGGCCGAGAAGTATGCCTTCACGACGAGTGCAATGAACGATCCCGCCTCGCTCGGTTACAAGGGAATCACGCTTTCGCCTGACGAAACAACGGCTCAATCGGGAGAAAATGATCGGGAAAACGAGCCAGAAGATGAAGTGAGCGATAGTACGGCTTCCGATGCCGAAGAACCATCGGAAGAGCCCGTGGCTTCGCTCGATGATCCGCCGTTCAGCGTCTTTGACGGCGAATTTGGAAAGAGAAGCTACCGCGACAAAAACCTCGGATTCACGCTTTACTGGCCGGAGGAATGGGAAGCCGATGTCGATCCTGAAAAGCGAACGGTCGTTCTTTCGCATGCAACAGGGCCGTTTTACGGCACGCTTCAGACGTTCTGGGTCGGCGAGGATGAAACCCTCGACAGGTTTGAGCTGATATTCGTTGGACGCAGTTTCAAATCCGAGGTTCGCCGCTACTACACAGAGGTAGACGGCTATCCCGCACTCCGCACGCTCTACGAGGAAATAATCAATGGTGAATCGACCGGCCAGCAGTTCTTCTACGTGAAAAAAGGCAGATGGATTGTCGTGCTGAGCTTCATGACATACGCGGCGAATTATTCCGAAGGCGGGCCGATGTTCGCTCAGATCGTGAAGAGCTTCAGGATGGAGTAAAGCGCATCTCTTATTGAAATGGATCAAATCACTGCTCGACTCAGAACAAATGACCGCGTCCGTCAGTCAAATCTCTTCTCGCATTCATCGTGATACCGTATAATTTACATGTGACCGACTCGGCAGAGAATAAATATCCAGGGAATTTAGAAGATACCGATGGCAGGCGCTGGCTTGCACTCGATATCGGCGACGTCCGCACGGGCGTTGCAGTATCCGACGAGAGCGGCGCGCTTGCAAGCCCTATGACCACGATCAAGGCAAAAACAAAGGAGTTGCTGCTCGACGCGTTCGCCGAAGCCATCAGAAAATTCGAGTACGAGAGTGGGGATTACTTCAAAAAGGCGAATGGAGAAGCCGATCAGGAATTGTGGAGGCGCGTCGGCGATATGGACTCCAAGCCTGTTAAGGAAATGTACGCCGGACTTGTAATCGGACTTCCGCTCGATCAAAGCGGCGTGGAGGCACTTCGAGCGAAGAAGGTGCGCGAATGGGGCGAGTTTGTCGCAGAAGGCATCGGGCTTGAGGCTTTCTTCTTCGATGAGCGCTACACGACACAACGAATGCTGTCCGCGGATCGCGAGGTTGGGCGGCGGGTAGCTGACGGAAGAAAAAATATCGACGCGCGCGCCGCCGCCGAAATACTCCAGAGCTTTCTCGACGCGCGCGCGCGCGCGCGCGATGATCTTTCAGGCGAAAACGATGATGGCGGCAGCGGTGAAAACACAAGGGGCGAGCAGTGAGCGAATTCCCGAAGGACAGAGCGCGCGGATTCAGGCCGGCTTTCCATTTCAAGAACGTCCTCGACATTCCAGCTTCGCTTTTCGCCGAACACGGCATAAAAGGAGTCGTGCTCGACGTAGACAACACGATTACACGCTGGGAGCTTACGAGCGTCCCGGACGAAATTATGGCCTGGATGGACGCCCTCAAAGAGCGCGGATTCAAACTCGCCTTCCTCTCGAACGGGCTTTCGGCGAAGCTGAAGGAAGTCGAAGCCCAGACCGGAATCAGGATCGTTCCCGGAAAGAAGCCGTTCCTTTCGAGTTTCGCGCGCGCGCGCGATCTGCTCGAATGCGTGGATGCGGAAATCGCGATCGTGGGCGACCAGTGCGTAACCGACATTTGGCCCGCGAACCGGATGGGCTGGCTCTCGATACTCGTGGAGCCGATAAGCACGAGCGATTTTCTCGGCACGCAGTTCTACAGATGGCTCGAGCGCATATTCGGAATGCGCACCCCCGCGCGGTAAAGCGCGCATTTGCGCTCCTGTGCTAATCAGCTTGATATTCAACCCATCCCACATAATTTTCCTGTTATAATCTACACAACCGAATTTCACAGGAGTAGATTATGCAGGCGATTAAGAAGGCTATGTTGTTTTTCGGGATGTCGCTTTTATTGACGCTGACGGCCATCTTCGCGACCGTCGCGCTCGCGCAGGGCGAGAAGCAGGTAAATGTTGTGCCTATCAAGAGCATTATCTCGAAAGACGGAAGTTACGGCATCATCATCGGCATAAACAACTACCAGCAGGGGATTACGCCGCTCAGGTACGCCGCAGCGGACGCGAAGAGTTTCTTCAACGTGATGACGCTCCCCGAATACGCCGGCTACAACCCGAACAAGTTCTTCCTCTTCAGTAACGACGCGTCGAAACCGGAGCTCAAGCCGACGCGCTCTAACATCCTTCAGAAGCTCGTTACGCTTCAGGGCCTCGTCACTGGCGGCGATACGTTCTACTTCTACTTTTCGGGACACGGCATAGCCGCGGGCGGCGAGAACTACATCATACTTAGCGACAGCATTCTCTCGCTTCCGCAGGACTCAGCGATTTCGTTTTCGAGGCTTTACGAGCTTATCTCCGGCATCGACTGCAAGAAGAAGGTGATCATCCTCGACGCCTGCCGCAATCAGGTCGAGCCGGGCAAAGGCGAAAACGACCGCGTGTTCGTGCAGGCTAAGTACGCTTACGCGGAGGGGACGGTAACGCTCTACTCGACCGCACCGGGCGAGCGGAGTTACGAGGACGAGCAGGCGGGGCATGGCGTATTCACGAACTACATTATTGCGGGTTTGCGCGGCAAGGGCGATCTGAACGGCGACAAAGTGATAAGCATTAGCGAGCTTTTCGATTTCGTATTCAGCGGGACGCTAGACTGGGCGACGCAGAACAACCGCCTACAGAAGCCGTGGAAGGACGACCGCTCGTCGGGGGATATCCCGATATCCGTAGTCGGCGGCGTTGGCGAAGTCGAGTACCAGAGTTACACGGGCGGTGCGCTTCTCGGCGCAAGCGGAGCGAGCGCGGGGAGCATCGGCGCTCAATCCAGCGACTCGGCTGCGTTCATCGACATTGGCGTGATTGATGGTACATTGGGCACTCTTTGCGGATTCGTGACATGGAAGGTGAATCCGCCAAATGCCATCGTGAAGGTGGATTCTTTAATGGATATTTTTTCAAGCTACTGCAGCGCGGCGCTCAAGAGCGGCGCGCACAGGCTCACGGTTTCCGCGGACGGATACGACTCGCAAACCGTCGATTTCGCTTTGCTCGTAGGTCAGCGACAGACGATCGAAGTGAAGCTCAAACGGAACAGCGGGTATCTGACGGTCAAGGTTAATCCGCCCGATTCGAAGATAACGCTCCCGAACGGTACAGAAGTGCTGGGTGGATTCAGCGATTTGCTTTTGGAAAACGGGGATTGTGCAATTGAAATATCACACCCGGATTACTGGACGGAGCAAGTGCCGGTGAAAATTGACGCGGAAACACCAGCGGTTGTGGAGTGGGATTTTGCGGATCAGTGTGTACCGGTGAAGATTACTGTCGATCCGCCGGATGCGATTATTCAGCTAACCTCGGATGATTCAGAGGACGGAGCAATTGTTGGGTTCCATGTTGAATCCGTGGGATTCTTCGAAGGGAAGCTTCCACCTGGCAGGTATTTAATTTATATATTTGGTGTTGGCTATCTTCCTTATTTCAAGACGATAGCGTTCGACGAATCCGGATTGATAACTGAAATCAAGCTTGAACTCATATAGAGTTCTCGTTACATTTAATCAGAGCCATTCAAATTAAATTACCGATTTGTCTGCTATCACCACATGGACTGCTCCTTCGTGGAAGGCAACGTCGCCACACTTTTCGAGTGCTTGGAGTAAGCCGCTTTAGCGGCTTCTTGTCCCTTATTCACGCCCGTTACGCGAAAGCGAAACGACAAACCCAAGACGGAGCTGAAGCTCCGTACTCCAAGCGTAGCACGGACGTCCCGTCTGTGTCCGGAAGATCACAGGCTGGAAGCCTGTGCTACTCTGACGCCACATGCTGAAGGCTCGTGCGTAATTGCTCGTATTCACTCGCGTGCATCGAGACGATGCCAGTCCGGGTTGGATTTGTAAGCTCGCACTTCAAAGAGAGCGCCCTTTCGAGGGCGCATCGGCGG
>JAGGVC010000030.1 GCA_021158185.1 bacterium
CTGCCTGGCCTTGCCGGAGCTTTTTTGTCTTTGCTGCCTTCCGGTTCGGACTTCTCTGTACGACCGCTAGATTTGTCCGTTGCAGCATCCTTCTTGTCATAACGTGTTCCAGGTCGTTTCGAATATCTCTGTGGAGGACGTGATCTGCTTCGTCCCGGCGTACTCTTTCCTTGCTCACGTCCTTCTTGGCGGCCCTTGCGCCCTTCACCCCTGGAAGAACGATCCCCGCCTGCCTTTGCATCGGAGAAGCCCGATCTGCCTGCGCCTTTGCGGGCGGGCTCGTTCTCGATTCGTCTCGCAGAAGAGTGTGCCCGTGGAGCATCCCGCCTGCTGTGATTATTTTGTCTTTCGCCGCGCCTGCCCGCGTTCTCCGGCGAACGTCCGCGGCCTACGCTTGCACCGGCAGTTCCTGCCGCGACCGCGTTGAAAGTGCCGAACAGCTCTGAAAGCACAAGCGGCTTAGCTCTTTCACTTCCGAAATTGTCCTTGAATTCCTGCCAGTCAATTCTGTAATCTTGTTCGTACTCAGGATTGTAAAGCACGACGGTTCTCGAAAAAACGTCCCAATCCGAAAGCCTCCAGTCGTGACCTCGATAGCTAACCGTTCCACCGAGCTTCGGAAGCTTATCCGCAAATTCAGCGTAACTCTCATGCTCGAAAGTGAAGCAACAGCGCGCCTTGCCACAGCATCCCGACATCTTCTGTGGGTTGTATATGAGTTTCTGATCTTTGCAGGTTCTGCTCGAGACCTTCATCCCGAAGATCCCCTTGATCTTGCGACAGCAGATTTCCATTCCGCAGATGCCGAAGGCAGGAAACATTCTGAACTGATCTTCAAGATTAAGCTGGTAAAGCTCTACGCGCCTGCAGTATTTCCTGTTGATCCTTCGCACGAGCTCCCGAAAATCCACACGACCATCCGCACAGAAGTAAAACGTTACCTTGCTCCTGTCAAAGCAGTGATCGATTCCGACGAGATTCATTTCAAGCCCGCATTCTTTCACGTACCGATTGAAATCATCAACCTCTTCCTCAGTCGGACTCGCATTATCTATGGTTCGAAAGTCCTCGTCGGTCGCTATTCTCAGGGCACTCTCGGTGATTTCCTGGTTTGCATCCTCAACTCGTCCCAGCACAATCCCCCAGTCGAGTCCGTGCGCCCGGCTTACAATGATAGTGGTGCCTTTCCGGCATTCGAGTTGCTCCGGGCAGTAAAAGACCGATTCGCGCTTCAGCAGGCCGATGGCGACTCTTATCAGCTTTCGACCACTTTCTTCCATATCTGGTCACGCCCTAAGGCTCGGTATTTCAACGCAAAGCGTAAGTATATCATGATAGGTGAAACCTATCGCAACAGATTTATTACAACAGAACCTGGCTGAATGCAAAGCGGCTCTCTGTCCGTCATTCAGCCCGTCGAAGTTGCTTTCCAAAGCGTGATCTACGATTAGGCTTCAGTGGCAGAGCTTATCTCTGCTTTGAAGTCCTCGAAGTTCATCTCCGCCAACATCTGATAGTACTTAAAATGCCGCGCCACTTCGAGGTTTGCTCTGGTGAGCAGAGTTTCTCCTTCCACCGGAAACTCGCGCAGAAGCCTCTTGAAGCGGTTCTCCGTCAACGCGTAATCCCTGAAGCTTGTCTTGGGCTTCTTGTAATCCAGTTGAAGCGGATTCTTGCCTTCTTCGATGAGGCGCGGGTCGTAACGGTAAAGAGGCCAATATCCGGACTCGACTGCCATCTTGCAGTGTTTCGTTCCGTTTTTGAGGTCGTAGCCGTGCTCCATGCACGGGGAAAACGCGATGATCAGCGATGTTCCAGGGAAGTTCTCAGCTTCTATGACCGCCTTGACCAGCTGACCGGGCCGCGCGCCGTACGAGCAGCTTGCAACGTATGCCGTTCCGTAGGTCATCGCGAGAAGACCGAGGTCTTTCTTTGCCTTGCGCTTTCCGCTTGAAGCAAACTTGGCAACCGCACTCATCGGCGTCGCCTTGGAGCACTGACCGCCCGTATTCGAATACACTTCGGTGTCAAGCACAAGAATGTTGACATCCTCGCCGAATGCAATCACGTGATCGAGCCCGCCATACCCGATGTCGTATGCCCAGCCGTCTCCGCCCGCGATCCAAACCGACTTCTTGACGAAGTACGGAAGTAACGCAGCAAGCTCGCGCCTGTCATCGTGTGCATCGCCGTTAAGTTTCTTCAGAATGAGTGTAAGTTCCTCAACGATTTCCTGGTTCTCTGAAATGGCATCCTTGCTCTTGTATTGCTCAGCAATCGTATGGAGTTTTGCAAGTCTGTCACGGACATCGGCTGGCACACTTCCTTCCGCGAGTATCTTGTCACGAAGCAGGAACGCTTTATCGTGAAGCTGGTTCACACTCAGCCTGATACCCATTCCGAATTCGGAGTTGTCCTCGAAAAGCGAGCTCGACCAGGCAGGGCCATGCCCCTTCTTGTTTTTGCAGAATGGCGATACAGGGGCTGTTCCGCCGAAGATGCTTGAGCATCCTGTTGCATTAGCCTGGATCATCCTGTCGCCGAAGAGCTGGGTCACAAGCTTGATGTACGGGGTTTCACCGCATCCACCGCATGCACCGCTGAACTCGAAGAGAGGCTGGCGGAACATCGCTCCCTTGACGTTATCCCTGATGAACTTACGGGGCGTTTCAGGCAGTCGTTCGAATTCCACAAGCGACTTCTGCAGATCGTCGATAATTTCGCTCTTGTACACCATCGAGAGCGACTTCTTCCCGGTTTCCTCGCCGTCGACCTTCTCAACTCCGGGACAAGCGACAACGCATGCTCCGCAGCCCGTGCAGTCGTCGGGATAAACCTGGATGTGGTAGCGGTCGTCATCCTCAGCGAGTTTATCGACGAACTTGATTGTCTGATAGAGCGAAGAGTCAAGCTCTATATCCTTTCCCTTATTCACCTTCGGGCGGATGGCTGCGTGCGGGCATACGAATACACACAGGTTGCATTGCGTGCACAGCTCCGGATGCCACTCGGGAAGATGAGTTGCAATCGAGCGCTTCTCGTACATCGTCGTTGCAGTTGGAAACACACCGTCCTCCGCAAGCTCGGACACCGGAACGCTATCACCCTTTTGCCTTGCGATCGGTACGATGACATCGGCGTAGAATTCCTCAAGGTTTCCTGGGAAATCGAAGTCGAATCTGGTCGGCTCGACGGATTTCGAAATTTTCCCAGGTACCGGCACTTCATGAATCTCCTGAAGGCCCTTCCTGAACGCAGCGATATTTATGTCAACGACCTTCTGGCCCTTCGAGATGAAGGACTTCGTTATCGCGTCCTCGATCGCTTTCGTGTATATATCTTCAGAGAGAACGTTAGATACTTTGAAGAACGCCGCCTGCATGGTCGTGTTGATTCGACCGGGGATTCCGAGGTCATTTGCAATATCGTATGCGTTGATCGTATAGACCTTGAGCTTCTTCTCGATAATGATCTCCTGCTCGTATCTCGGCAGATTATCGAAAAGCTCATCGGCCTTGAAGAAGCTGTTGAAAAGAACAATGCCGCCTTCTTTCAGACCTGTGAGTGTATCGATTCTGCCCCAGAATGCCTCGCTGTGAATCGCCACGAGATCGGGCTGTGCAATCAAATACGTGCTCTTGATCGGTTTGTCGCTGAAGCGAAGGTGGCTGCAGGTCACACCGCCGGACTTTTTCGAGTCATACACGAAGAAGCCCTGCACGTATTTTTCGGTGTTATCGCCCA
>JAGGVC010000121.1 GCA_021158185.1 bacterium
CGGTTCGACCAGTTCTGTTCGTGGCGGTAGAAGTCCACAAGTTCCTCGAACTCGATTCCGTTGAAGTCGTCGAAAAGCGAAGCCTGGGGAGCGCGCTCGCGCTTATAGGAAAGCCGAAGATCCTCGATAAGCGCCTGCGGGCTGATCTTTTCCTGGATGTAAATGGGCACGACGGGAACTTCGAGGTCACTTGCGTCAAGCTCGTCCTTGCCCTTCCAGACGAGCTGCGGGTCGAGTGAGGGATCACGGGGGTAAAGCATCGTCTTCGGCGCGGCTTCGTCTTCGCGCATGAAGTCCTCAAGCTCTTTCGTCGGGATGTTCACGCGCTTGTCCTTGTGCTTCACGGCCTCGATCTTCTTGCCCGGCTTGGCAGACGACGATTTTGTTTTCTTTCTAGGCATCTACTTTTTCTCCTTCAGTCCGGCGAGAAACGCCCGGATTTCGGTCATTGCGTCCCACGGGTCGCGGATCTCTATGAACGCCCAGCGCCCGAATCCGCCATGGTTGTTCACAGCCGGAACCCAGAGCGTTCGGGCAGTCGAAACCTTCGCAGCTTTCTCCTTGTCCCGCTTGCCTGTTACTTCAATAATCAGGTTCAGCGGCAATTCTCCGCCGGTATCGACATGGGCGATAAAGTCAGGGATATAATTTCGTTCCGCACCGAATATCGTGTACGGAATCAGGAACCCAAGATTATGATTTTTGACGTAGCAAACGACCTCGTCCATATCCTCCAGAACCTGAGCCATCTTTTGCTCCCAGCTTCCGGTGTCGGCAACGACGTGGCTTACGTGGCACTTGTCGGCGCGTGTGGAATAGACAGGCTTGGTCGTGTCGAAATCAACGTGGCGCGTGGAGCCGGTCGAGTCGTAAGGATAGAGGATCGGGTTGAGTATCTTTTCGCCTTCCGACGCTTTCACGATGGAGTTATAGATGCGATCCGCTGCGTCGTGCGCGAGTTCAATGAGGAGCAATACCTGTGGAAACATGTTGTCCTTGCAGACGACACACTCGTCGAGCCAGCGTCGGGTGATCGCGAGAACCTGGGGAAAAAGCCAGGGCTTAACATTTTCATCTTCGTCGCGGAAGTACCTCTCAAGCGTGAGCTTGGAAAGAAGAAATGCCACTTCCTGGATGCGGTGCTCCTTGAGTTCGTCGAGCGTGTGGATGCTCTTTTCGCCCACAATCGGCGCGTTCTCGACTTTGGTCGGGACGTTGAGCGTGGAAAGGATGATTTGGGAATCGTCCGTGAACTCTGCGTTGATTCTTTCATCGGGGAGATCATAACGGTAGCCCAACAAACGCGGAAATGTAATCTTGCATCCCACGCGCTCATCGAGCGCGCGAATCCGTGTAGGCATTGCCCCGGGCTTTACTTGAACGGTTGAGCCGGAACAGGGGATAAAGCTGAAAGGCACGCCATAGACTTCCGCGTATTCCGGATTGAACTTCCCTTCATCATTTAAGGCAAACGACATCCGGCGAAGGCCGCGTCCGACAACCTGCTCGCACAAGAGCTGGGTCCCAAATGCGCGGATGCCGAGTATATGGGTAACGGTATTTGCATCCCAGCCCTCAGTGAGCATCGAAACTGAAACCACACAACGAATGTGCTCGCCCAGCTTGCCGGGTTTGCCGACCGTGTTCATTACTTCCCTAAGCAGATCCTCGTCGGTCAGGTTCTCTGCGTCCCGACCGGGGAACCGAGCCCTGTATTCGCACTTGAATTCCTCAATTTCGGCGGCAACCATTTTCTTGAATTCTGAGCTCATTGGCTCGCCGCTGTCGAGCTGCTCGCTGTCGATGAGGATCGTGAACGGCTTCGGACTCCATCGCCCGCCTTTCTCGTTGTTAAAGAGCGGAAGTGCACCGGGCACGATGACCGTGGTGCCGTCGGGAAGTTCCTTTTCCCAACCGGAGATGTAGTTGCAGACCATTTTGGAGACGTTCGTGTTGTTGCATACGACAATGAAAACAGGGGGCGTCTGGTACTTGTCGCGAGCGTCGCTGTTTTTCTCCCACTTTTCGTAGTACTTCTCATAGTTCCCGTACAGGCTGTGAATGGACCCCTCAAGCTCGGCTGGGAGCTCCGGTTCTCCGGATGATGCCTTTTTGTCGGTACCTCTGCCCTTTCTTGGAAGCTTCTCGCGAATTCGAAGCCACAGGTCGCGGTATGCAGGCATATCCCCAATCATCTGGTCGTCCGACACGGGTACGCGGGGAACCTTCACGATCCCGGATTCAATTGCGTCAATCAGCGAAAAGTCGGAGACGACCCATGGAAAAAGTGTACCTTCGGGATAGCCGGAGCCGCGAAGGAAAAACGGAGTAGCGGACAAGTCGTAAATAGCCTTGACGCCGATTTTTTCCTTTATCGCTTCCAAGCCGGAAATCCAGACACGCGCATATTCGTTCCTTTTCCTGGCTTCCCTTTTGTCCTCGGTGGATAGCTTTATCTCTTCCGCTTCGGTACGGCGGCGGTAGCAGTGATGAGCCTCGTCGTTAATCACGATAATGTTCTTCTTGTTGCCGAGATCACGACACACGCGGCGAACCATTTCGCCGGGACTTTCCGTGAATGGGTTCTTTTCGCCACTATTCAGAACTGCCTTCATCACCTTCCCTGCCCGCAGACGTTCCCGCGGCCTGAATGCGTGGAAATTCGTGATAAGCACTTTGGCCTTTCCAAGGTTGGCCAAGTCGAAAGTAGGCGCGATGTCCCACTTGCGGTAGTAATTTTCAGGATCGCTTGGAAGAAGCACGCGCAGCCTGTCCCTGATAGTAATTCCGGGAGTGACAATCAGGAACGTATCTCTGAACCGGGCGTCCTTCGGGTTTGCGAGCTTGTTTAGTACATGCCATGCAATAAGCATCGCCATAACTACTGTTTTTCCGCTGCCCGTGGCCATTTTGAACGCGATCCGGAAAAGAAGTGGATTAGCGTCCTCGTTGCCGCGGCGAATATCGTTTTCTATCCAGGCATCGTTATACTTGCTCGCGGCTTCCGTGATGTAAATTGCAGTTTCAAGAGCCTCGATCTGGCAAAAAAAGAGCCGCTTTTCACGCTTTGGATTTTTCCAGTACTCCAATAGCTTGCGGCTCGTTTTCGTGATGCCGGGGTAGTTACGCTTCCGCCATATTTCGACGCGTCCGCGAATGTTGTTTATGAACGTGTTTTCCTCAATCCTGTCCTCTGTCCATTCGTTTAAGGACATTTGATCTGCCTTTTTCCTGGCCTTTGCAATCGGGATAAAGTAGGAACTAATGCGCCGGGAATGAGCGATGCGGTCGGTTATCCCCTCATCGGAAAACTCGAAATGCCGCGTTGGCTCCTCATACGGCGTGTTGAGAATCGGATTCTCGATTACAACCTGCTTCATTCTGTGCCCCTTGTAAAGAAAGAAAAACAGGGAATTCGCTCGTAGACCGTGTGATTATAGCAAACACCTGAAATGCGGCGCTCAATGCTGTTCGGTTCAATATGAAGGCAACCGTCACGGTTAATTTGCCCCGAGTGCGATCATCACAGGCTACCTATCGTAGCAAAGAAGACCACGACGGGCGATACCTATCTCATCGCATACGACAGGCTCAGCCGGATCAAGCAGGAGAAGATGGTGGACTCGCAGCCGGTCACCCGGTTCCAGTTCGATCACACGTACGACTCGGCGGGGAACCGGACGGCGCTTGCGATTTCGGGGAACCTGTACAACGCACGCAGTTTCGGGTATACTTATAATGCGTGGGGTAACGTGACTCAGGTGACTGAAAATGTGAATTTGAACAATTACGTCGCGGCGGGATTCAAAGGTGCGAAAGCGGGACGCTTCCGCTCCAGGCGAAGACTGCCGTCTCCGCTCGCGAACGGCAACATCACCGAAATCGAGGAA
>JAGGVC010000020.1 GCA_021158185.1 bacterium
GAATCAAATAAAAGCGCTTTACGCCATGCGCGCCGAGGTCATTGTACTGAGCTGGGACGGTGAAATCATCGACGAAATTCCGCTGCCCGCGCCTCTCAAGTCGTCACCTGTGCTTATTGACGGTAAAATATATGCGCTTGATATCAAAGGGAACATTCAGGTATTCGAGTACGGTGAAAGCTGAGTGGTCTTTTGAATGGGACAGTCAGGCATGATAGACCGAAATCGGCATTGAGCATCATTTCGATCGTGATTCTGGAGAACCGATGATTGGCAGAATAACAGCCATCGTGATCAAGGAATTCAGGCAGAAAGCCAGAGGACTTTCAACGATAGGAGTCCTGACATTCGTGCTCGGCGTGATTGCACTCGTAAGCTATCTCATTCTTCTCAGTGGGTACGCTCAAATTGAGAGTGGATTTCAGAAAGCGAGCGATGTCGGCAGAAACCTTGCGGTGGCCGTACTTATAACGCAGCTTATTCTTACGGCAGTTTTCGGGCTGAGCTTCAACGGAAGCGCCATAACGCAGGAGCGAGACAGGGAGACAATAGACCTCTTAAACCTAACCCTTCTTGGAAATGCTGAGATTATCATCGGCAAAATGATGTCGAGTATGCTTTACATCATCCTTCTTCTGTTTGCAGGGCTTCCTTTCTTCGCACTTTCTTACACGTTCGGAGGATGGGAGCTTTCAGAAATTCTTGCGGCGATCGCGGTCGAGTTTTCGCTCGTGATCCTCGTAAGCTCGTACGGGCTTCTTATCAGTGTTACGAGCAAGGATACGCGCGTTGCTCTCGGGAGAACATTCGCTGTGCTGATATTCGGAGCCGTTGGCACACTTTACTTCGGGATCAGATTACTCAGTCAGAGCCTGTCCGGAATTGATGCATTTCACAAAATAATGGGGTTTATCAGCCTGCTTCTCAACCCGGGCTTTGCGCTCTGGTCAATACTGTTCCCTGACATCCAGAGCCATATATCCTCAACAAGCAGCGCTCTCACCACATTGAGCGCGAACTTACCATTCTGGGTGCTGGCCGCGATCTTTCAACTTCTCGTGAGTATGCTTGCGATTTCTGCTGCAATCCGCTGCTATAAAATGATTAGGCAGGGCGTACGATGAGCCGGATCGGATCAGCTTGGGCTACAGCAGTAATCGTCTTTGCCGTCCTCGGCTTGCTTTCCACACTTTATGGAGCATTACCGGTTCATGCGCAGGATGCCGGTCAATCCAAGGATATTGATGCAGCAGTTGAGATTGGAGCAGGAGGGACTGCACATCTCGGAAGCATCAATCCGGTCACCATCCGCATAAGGAACGAAAACGAAAGTGTTCCCTTTCACGGTACTGTGCGGATTGTCTGCGGAAAGATGACGTACGTGCGCAATGTCAGCATCTCTGCCGGTGATTCAGTGATTACCGAGCTTTACATTGACCTCGACCCACCGCCAAATGAAATACATTTCAGCCTGCTCAATACGCAGGGAAAAGCGGTGGTCCTAAATAAATACAGTTTGAGCACCGCAGCAAGGCCGGAAGATACTCTGGTGCTCGTCGTTGATGACACTCTGGGCGGGCTTTCGTACATTGAAGGCGAGCCGATTCTGACACGAAACAGATCTCTTTTTGAATGGACGCACGACGAGCTGAGGTCTGGAATAATCCGCGTCGCCTACATCCCTCTTGCCAGGCTTCTTGATTCGGGCGCGCAATTCCTCGCGCCGGTTGATGTTCTTGTTTTCCACTCAGGCGACTTCAGCCGAATCAGCAGCGAAAATCTAGCATGGCTTCAGGCGTTCGCGATGAAAGGAGGAGTCATCGTGACGAGCGCAGGAATTGACGCCCCCAAGCTGTCGCAGTCGCTTTTGCGCGAACTTCTGCCGATGAAGGTAACATCATCGGAGCCTGCGAACGAGTTTACGGAGCTTGCACGATTCGGCGAGGCTGCGATCGCGCCGGGCAGAACCGCTATTCTCGGCGTGGGCGGATCGGAACGCGCAGGGAATGCAAGGATGATCGCAGGTTCCGTGACAGTACCGATCATTCTTGAGCGCGAGTACGGAATGGGGCATGTGATACAGATCAACGTTGACTATGCACAACCGTCCCTGCGCGGGTGGCCGGGATGGAAACGAACCTGGAAAAAACTCCTCTCCGGACCGCTTTCATCAGGCCCTGTTTCTGGCGAGATGCTTCACCCGGGCCAGATTGCGAAAATCCTCCAGGAAATTCCACAGGCAGAACCCGTACCTCTCAGGCTTGCGGCGCTGTTCATCCTGGTCTACATCGTACTGGTCGGCCCGGTCAACTACGTGCTTCTTTCAAGAAGCAAACGCCGAACGCTTCTCTGGGTTTCAATTCCTGTCGTTGTTATCGCGTTCAGCGTCTTTGCGGTTGCGCTCGGTTACCTTTCCAGAGGTACGCAGAATATCCTTCGCAGCCTTGACGAGGTTCACTGCTTCCCCGATATCCCGTACGCCCTCGTTCGCAACTATACGATGTACTTCACGTCGGCGAGTGGAAACGAAAAACTCCTGATAGACAACGGCACTGCTGAAATACGCTCGTCCGTTCCTCCCTCATTGACAAGCAGATATCGCTATTACTACCGATATCCAAGCCCAGGCGAGGACGACTCCGCACCGGGAACAATTACGTACGCGCCCGAGGTTTCTATCCGCCGCAGAATGAACAAGTGGACTCCTTACATAGCCTGGTTCGAGGGATTCGTTCCAAGCGATTTCGGAACTGCTCGCTGGAAAGAGGATTCGCAGTCCGTAGTCGAGTATGAACTGCCCGTTTCCCCGATGGACGCCTGGCTGATCTCGGAAGGAAAGGAAATGCGGCTCGGTCGCATCGATCCCGAAGGTGAAGTTGAAGCTGTAGGGAGCTACAGAATTGTGCCGGGCACAGGGGACAGAGATAGAACAATCGCGGCTCGACGCTTCGACATCATCAAATGCATGCAGGACCCACCCGAAATTCTCGGAAGTGAATTCAACGACAGGTTCATGTTCATAATGAACCGGCCTTTATCCGGGCTCAAGCTCGGACGGCGATACGTCAGGGATCAGGCGACACTTGTAACAATGCATCTTCCGAGCAGACCGGGAACATCTGGCCAACCGAGAATTCGGCTGCGCGTCGAAGATTTTCATTCGGACAAGGCTGGGAAGCCCGGTAATCCAAGTGGCTACTACGGCTACAGGGACGATACGGCGCTGGTGACTCTTGCAAGTGAAGATACGGTGGACTTCGTGCTTACGGTTTCACCGGTGGATGTTCAAAGAAATTACAATTTCCAAATTCAGGTTTCCCCGGCATCGAGCTGGCAGACTAGCGAGCCTTTTCAATACGACGTCGTTCTATCCGGGAATAACTACCATCAAACATTAGGCGATGTAAAGGATGAATCGCTAACCGAAATCATACAGGGGAACGCGATTGCAGATGGTGAGCTCGGCGTGACAATCACGGCGGACAGCACGATTACCATCACGTCGATAAATCTCTCACCAGTCTCCCAAAAGCAGAACTGAGAGCGCAAAACACGGTGCTAAAGGAGCATCATCGGCGGCAAAAGCAAACAACCCAGATGATAATCGAATGGGAAGAGCGAAATTGTGCGCTCTAGTCGAAGAATCTCCTCAACAGCGTAACCTCGGTCGAAGCGAGTGTGTTCTCATCGATTATTACCTCGACAACATCGAACCTGACCTTTCTTTTGCCGTGTTTTTTATTTTTCTGAACGTACGCTTGAGCAAGCTTGCGGATCTGCGAAGCCTTGCCCCTAGTTACTGAATCCCGCGGGCGGAAGATTTCGCCGCTCAGGCGGGTCTTGACTTCCACAACGGCAAGCGTATCATCTTCGAGTGCGACAATATCGAGCTCCCCGCCCCTGATCCTTAAATTCCTTTCAATAATCGAAAACCCCAGTTCCTTGAGGTGAGCCGCTGCTACATCTTCGCCGAGCGCGCCCAGCCGCTTCCGATCCAAGGATGTTTCGCCCGGTCTCGAAACGTCAAACTTGCCATCACCTTTCATCGGTCGCCTCAATTGTACTTCGATACGAGAGAGTTTTCGCGCGCGATACCAAAAGCGCGGTTTCGCGAACATCAGATCTGCGTCGGAGAAAGAAGGTCGTTTGCGCTTTTTATGCGCCGAATCTCGCCGTCCGGCATTCGAACGACAAGCTCGCCGGTATCGAGATCCACCGACTTACACTCGGCGAGAACGGGCTCTCCGCCTTTGACTTCGATATGCCTTAGAGTTCCCCGCGTCTTGTCCCTCTTCTTGAATTCCTCGATCAGAGCGATTAGCGATGAATCATCCCTTACGGAAGCTGCTTCAATCACGCCGCCTGCAGCGGCAACAAGTATTGGCAGTCTGTCCATCCTCCCTTTCCAGTGAAGGTGTTCCGGCTCGACGCTTCCCGGCAGCTCTTCAATGATGGACGTTACGTGCTCACGCAGTTCTTCCGGGAAGTCCATTATTCTGGACCTTGCGTTAATCCCGATCCCGATGATGGCTGACTTACCGGCCACGATTTCCACAAGGATTCCGCCCAGCTTTCGTTTCTCTACAACGAGATCGTTCGGCCATTTCACATTCACCTTAATGCCGGTCAGGCATTCGATGTTTCGCGCAACGGCAGCACCAATCAGGAGCGAGAATATTTCGAGCCTTGGAAACGCAGAAATATCGAGAGCGATGCTGAAAAGCACATCCTTTCCGAAACGGTCTAGCCATTCTCGATTGTACGTGCCCCGGCCTTCCGTCTGAGAATCGCACACGAGGAACATTTCGCCGGCAACACCGGAGCGCACCCGCGATTTCAAAACGCTGTTTGTTGACGTAACGGTTGTCACATAGAATGGAGTTGAACGAAGGTGATCCAAGAACTTGGAAAAATAGTCGCCGCCGGGCGTAGCCGATTCCAGCAGGGCGCTTATCCTCCCAAGGGAGTATTCCAGATCTCCCGGCTGGGTGATATGTAAATCCGCTGCTTTACCTTTGGACACGATGGAATTATGCCATAAAGCTGTGAATCTGAACTTGCGCGAGGCGTATTCCGGAATTTCCCTAAATTCCACGACAATTTCTCCGCTGTAGATGTATCAAGCCTTCACAAGCTCAAATCATCTGCAATCAAAGCAGTGAGTTGTTATAATGTTCGCTCACCGGAGGTATTGTTGTGGTAAGAAAACTGGCTTTAGTTGCAATTGTCGTTTTGACTGCATTTGCCCTGTCCTGTGACGGGGGGTCTGTATGGAGCGGGAATCCTGCCGCGCGTTTCGGCGGCAATGGAGACAGCGCAAAAACTCCTGCATTCTCGGGGATCGATTTTGAATCCCACCAGGTGAGTCCTCCCATGCCGCCGCGTCCCGATTGGCTTCCAGCAGGCCAGGGAATCGTGCAGGATGGGTTCGAGCTTATCGCCATAGATAAAAAAGGCTATCCAAGCGATAAAATCCTTGATGCTATGAACATCGAGGTTGAAACCGCGGATGATTCCACCGTTGTAACCGTTAAGGCGGTCGAAGCGGTTGGTATGACCGAATCATTGTTCTACCTGAAATACAGTCCTGAAACCCATTCGCCCAGAAGCGCGGGACCGGGCAATTTCCTCGGACAGCCCGGTGAATTCATTTCTGTTTTTGCAAATCGCAGGGGCGAATGCCATGCCGGTATAGCGCGCATTCTTCCCGATGAGAACGGCGGTGTCTCAGGAAGCGGAACGATTGCACAATTTACGTTCAAGAACGAGCCATACCGCGAGCCTGCAGCCAATCCCTATACCAGTGAAGCCAACGAATACAACAAAGTGATGGATCTTGCCGGTATCAAGACTGACGCAGGCATCACGCTGAGCTGGACGGAAAAAAACATAGGTGATTACGACAACAACGGCGAAGTCGGGGTTCCCGACATCACGCCCATTGCACAGCATTATCTACATGAGAAGGATGGTGACGGTGTATGGCCGGATCCTTACGACGAACTTATCGACGGGGATAATAGCGGCGACATCGGCATTGCCGACATCACCCCAATTGCAGTCAACTATCTCAATGCCGTCGTCGGGTACAACATTTATCGCGTACTCGACACAGGCGGAACGCCGGATTTCACAGACGCCGTTCCGCTTGAAAACCCCATCAACCCTGAGGCAGCGGCAAGTGTCGTGCGCGACGGTATTCTCGATGGAGGTGAGCCGCCTACCTACGCTCTCATCTACTCTTTCACCGATGCAACCGCGGAGCTGGGCGTACATTACGTATATGTCGTCCGTCCGGTTTCGCTGCCCACAGACGATCCGAGCGAAGGACTCGACAGCAACATCGCGTATCCGGAATACGGCGCGGAGTTTCAGCTTCGCACAGACGTGGATACATATTCCATCGGTGAGCAGATCATGCTTGAAGTTTATCTTCTGGATCCCGAAAATGTGTTTTCATCGAACGCGAGATTCGATTTCGACCCGGCTTTGCTTGCGGTCGCGGAAGACGGAATCAGCGCCTCGCCCGACGCAGAGCATCTCAACCTTTTTGACGACTCGGTCTTCTTCGGCGTGGAGGTTGACGAGAACACTATCGCATTCAACAACACCGGCAAAAAGGGGCAGGAAGGTGTAACGAGCGCGGGCGGCGTGCTCGCATACGTGATCTTCGACGTTATTGCGGATGGCCAGGCCGAGTTCTCCATCCACGATCCGTCCGATTTCGTGTGGCTCAGGAGCCCGGACGTCGACTTCTCGATAAACAAGCTTCATCACGGCGTACTCAACCCGCCGTCCAATCCGCTCGTCGTAACGATCAATCCTGAATAGCGCTGGGCAACTAGATAAACTGGCAGTGTCGCTTGAACCTGCAATTGCATGGATATTTGCGCAAAACTGAATGAGCACGCCTTAGCCTGTATCAATACAGGCATCGATAACTTCTCAGTGTAGATTTATCGCACAAATCGGCGCCCCTGCTGCACATGCCGATAACCGAGATTCACTTTCTCCAGAACCTGGGGGCTGTGCTATAATCCGTTTCCAAGCGGTTTATGTACTTCGTTTTCCCTGTTTAGTTGAATTAAGTGCTTTTCTGGGGGTGAGATATGTTTGAGAAGTATTTCAGACTGAAGGAAAACAAGACCGACGTAAGAACCGAGATCATCGCTGGCATCACCACCTTTATGACGATGGCTTACATCATCTTCGTGAACCCGGCGATCCTGTCGGTACCTGCAGAGCATGGCGGGGCGGGAATGCCGTTTGAAGGTGTAATGGCCGCAACCTGCATCGCGAGCGCTTTCGCCACTCTCCTTATGGCGATTATCGCCCGCTATCCGATTGCACTTGCTCCCGGGATGGGACTCAACGCCCTTTTCAGCTTCTACATCTGCGGAGCGCTCAACGTCCCATGGCAGGTCGGCCTCGGAATGGTGTTCATAAGCGGCACGGTCTTTACGATCCTGACGTTCGTCCGCATCCGCGAGCTGATCGTGGACGCCATTCCGCAGAATCTCAAGCTCGCGATCGCTGTGGGCGTCGGTGTTTTCATCGCGTTCATCGGGCTAAAGGACGCAGGTATCATCGTCGCCGACCCCAACACCTTCGTCAAACTCGGCTCGTTTCATGAGCCTGCCGTGCTTCTTGCTGTATTCGGCGTTCTCGTTACGGCGGCGCTTCTGGCGAGAAACGTGCGCGGCGCAATCCTCATCGGCATCCTGGCGACCGGCATCGTCGGACTGATATTCAGGATCATCGAGTTCAAGGGCGTATTCGGCTTTGCCGATGTATCGAGCGTTGCGTTCAAGCTCGACATCATCGGCGCGCTTTCACTGACGTTCATAGTACCGATACTGATCCTCCTCTTCTTCGACATGTTCGACACTATCGGTACACTCGTCGGCGTGAGCGAGCAGGCGGGATTTATGAAGGACGGGAAATTGCCGCGTATCACGAATGCGCTTGCGAGCGACTCGATAGGAACGATGGCCGGCGCGCTTTCTGGCACCAGCACGACCACGAGCTACATCGAAAGCTGCACGGGTATCGC
>JAGGVC010000025.1 GCA_021158185.1 bacterium
ACGACCGCGATCATCGGCCCGTCGGGGTGCGGCAAGACAACGTTGCTTCGCTCGTTCAACCGGCTGAACGATTTCGTGGCGGGGCTTTCGATAAGCGGCGAGGTGTTTTTTCAAGGGCGGAATATCTATTCGTCCGATTACGATCCGGTGGAGCTAAGGCGCAGGATCGGAATGATTTTCCAGAAGCCCAACCCTTTCCCCATGTCTGTCGAGCAGAACATCGCCTGGGGGCCTACGGTGCATGGCTACAAGGGCGACAAGAACGAACTCGTGGAGAATTCGCTCAGACGCGCCGCACTTTGGGACGAGGTGAAGGACAAGCTCGACGAGGGCGCGCTTTCTCTGTCGGGCGGCCAGCAGCAGAGGCTATGTATCGCGCGCGCGGTCGCGATGGAGCCGGAGGTCATTCTGATGGACGAACCGCTCAGCGCGCTCGACCCGATATCTGCAGCACACGTCGAGGAGCTCATCTGTGAGCTAGCGGAAAAATACACGATCATCGTCGTTTTGCATAACCTCGATGAGGCGCGCCGGATCTCACAGCACACTGCGTTCATGCAAGATGGAGAACTTGTGGAATTCGGGCCGACGGATAAAATATTCTCAAGCCCCGAAAACGAAAAAACCAAGGACTACATCGCAAACCGATTCGAGTAGGCGAAGCAGGCAAACTACCTGAATGCCCTTGCGCGCGCGTACCGCGTGAATGCTGTTTGGATCGATTCATTATGAGGATGACGGGAGCGCGCGGCAGATTTTTGCCTTGTGATAATCGGCTACTCTTCCGGCTCGCCCGTCGGATATGTGCGGATCGGTTCGTCGCCCGCGAGCGCCGCTGCTGCGCCTACTGCGAGCGCGTTCATCTCATCCTCGCCGGGAAATACCATCACCTTGCCGAGATGGTCGAGGTACGCCCTGAGATCGGTTACAAGCCGCTCGCTCTTCACCATCCCGCCTGTCAGGAGAATCGCATCGCCCTTTCCCTTGAGAGCCGTCCAGTACGCGCCGACGTTCTTTGCGATCTGGTACACCATCGCATCGTAGATGAGCTTCGCCTCGGTGTCGCCCTCGTCGATTAGCCGCTCGACCTCGCGAAAGTCGCTCGTGCCGAGATAGCCCATAAAGCCGCTCTTCTTCGTGAGGATCGCCTTCACCTCGCTTTCGGGCTTCGAGTAGCAGAGCTTCATAAGCCCGCGCAACGGCAGAACGCCCGCCCGATCAACCGAAAACGGCCCTTCGCCCATCTGCGCGTCCGTCACGTCCGCGATGCGACCACTCTCGATTGCGACTATCGAGAATCCGCTGCCCAGATGCGCCACGGCGAAGCTCGATTCGGCGTAGGTCTTGCCAAGCTCAGCCGCCGCACGTTTGGCCACTGCGCGGATGTTGAGCGTGTGAAGGCGGGACGCGCGCTCGATTTCGGGAACTCCGCTTATGCGGACTACATCCGTAAACTCGTCAACCACGATGGGATCGACGATCACTATCGGTTTCGAATCTCCGACGAGTTCAAACGCGACCTGCGCGCTCAGGTTTGATGCGTGCTCGGCGAACCTGCACGTGCGGAGATCATCGAGCATCTCGGCGTTCACGCGCGTTACGCCCGCGGGAAGCGGCGACAGAATCCCGCCCCTGCTCGATACGATATCGAGCGCCGCAAGATCTACACCGTTCCGTTCGATGAAGCCGCGCACGGCCGCGGTGCGCTCCGGCACCTCGTCTGCAAGCTTCTCGTACGGCGTCGCAGGATGAAACGGAATCGCTTCCTCGCAGCGGCACCGCCCGCCCTCGAAATACGCAACCTTGGTACTCGTGTTCCCAAGGTTCAAAACGAGAATCTTCGGATCGTCGGTGGAACTGGTCATTTTGTTCGAATACCTCCAACAGGTTCGGGCATCGGCCCGGCTTCTAAATTATATCGCTGCCAGTCTCCCGTCAAGTGTGTTAAGTTTGCAGCGACAATTACTTGAGGTATGGCATGTATTTTTCATCCCTCACGAGCAAGCTCAATCGCACCAAATCAACGCCGTTCTGCTACACTACTCAAGTTGCATCCACGCGCGATTGTGGATAAGGACTGAAACGGAAGGCGGGTTTACGATGTTTGACTACGACAATCTTGATGTTTCTGAGCTTCGGCGGAAGTTCAAGGCGCACGTGAACGAGGGCTTATTCTCGCTCATAGCGTTTATGGGGCTCGATGAAGCCGAGGTCGAGGCGAGCGGCTGGATCGTACGGGACGCGAAGGGCCGCGAGTTCATAGACTGCCTGGGCGGCTACGGCGTGTTCAACTTCGGCCACAGCCATCCGAAGATAGTCTCTGCTGTCGAGGCGCAGCTTAAGCGCCAGCCGTTATCATCGAAGCTTCTGATCTCCCCGCCGATGGTGGCGCTCGCAGAAAAGCTCGCTGAGATAACGCCCGGCTCGCTTGAGAAGTGCTTTTTCTGCAACAGCGGGACAGAGGCAGTGGAAGCTGCGCTGAAGCTCGCACGGCTTTCGAACGGCAGAAAGCGGATCATCTTCGCATCGCGCGCGTTCCATGGCAAAACGCTCGGCAGCCTTTCCGCAAGCGACCGCGATAGACACCGCGCACCGTTCGATCCGCTGCTTGGGAAGTTCGAGGTGGTGCCGTTCGGCGACGAGGATGCGATGCGCGCGGCGGTGGACGGCGAGACTTGCGCGGTGATCCTTGAGCCTGTGCAGGGCGAGGGCGGAATCTTCCCTGCGCCCGACGGGTATCTTGCGTGTGCGCGCGAGGCGTGCGACGAGTATGGCGCGATGCTCATTTTCGACGAGGTGCAGTCGGGAATGGGGCGCACGGGCACGAATTTCGCCTGCGAGTACGATGGCGTGTCGCCTGATCTGATGTGCCTTGCGAAGGCGCTCGGCGGCGGCGTGATGCCGATCGGAGCGGTGATCGGCACGCCTGAAGTGTGGAAGGCGTTCGAGGAAAACCCGCTAATTCACACGTCCACGTTCGGCGGTAATCCGCTTGCGTGCGCTGCGGCGCTTGCGGCCTGCGAAGTGCTTGTGGATGAAAGGCTTGCGGAGAACGCGCGGATGCGGGGCGCGGAATTTCTCGCGGGGCTTGAAAAACTTAAACGTGAATTCCCGACACTCGTCCGCGACGTCCGGGGGCGCGGGTTGATGATCGGCATCGATCTGAAATCGAGCGATATCGCGGAGCTTTTCATTGCGATGATGGTCGAACTTGGCGTTTTCGTCGCATTTGCGCTGAACAAACCGGACATCATCCGCATCGAGCCGCCGCTGACAATCACGACTGAAGTTGTCGATGAAGTTCTAGCGAGGATAAAAACGGCGCTCGGCCACGTGGCAGAAGTCATGAAACAGCTTGAAGAATAATTTTGCGGCGCTGCGATGAAAGATGATTCACCTGGTGCCAGGCCCCCGCGATATACCCGCGATTTACCCCCCGCGATCGGGCGCGCGATCGCGCAAATCGCGCGCGCGATTCAATGGGTGCCGACTGTGAAAATGTGAAATTATGTAATAAATCAGCATTGCGCCGGCATTCGTGGTCGCAAGGTTGGGAATATCCTTATAATTCAGGCGGCGGGCGAAAAGAACGGAAAAGTGAATGAGCGTCCGCTAATTTTCATTGGGAGGAAGTGATATGAAGCTTGGATTTGCGGAAGGCCGCGTTGCAGCTGGATTTATCATTATCATTGTTTCGTACTTACTCGCGGGCCTTTTTGTTATGTCGTGCGGCGGGGGTGGCAGCCCGCCATTTTCTGAGAAAAGCTACGATATGCCGGATGACGGCGGATTCATAACGAAAATGTATGTGGCAGGCGAAACTGCCGAAGGTGAGCTCGAATTCCCCGACGAAACCGAGCTTGCACTCTGCATTCGCGTCGTGGCGGACGAAAATGCAATCGGCGTCGAAAATCTCGAAGCAGCGGGAACCGAGTACAGCGACGGAAGAATCGAAGTCGTGATCTCTGCGCAAGACGCGGGCGAGGTTCAATCGGGGCTTTTCGAGTTGAGGTTCGATCAGGCCAAATATCGTCCAGTTTCATTTGCAGTCGGCGATTTTTTCAGGGACGATACGGACGGTGAATCGGGCGACGCTGCTGCGAACGGGAGCGTCGTGCTGGATGTTGCCCTTTTCGATGAGGAAGGCCGGGCGATTTCGATGATGATTCCCGCAAGCGATCACGTAGGCATCGGGATCGCACGGATTCGGCCCGACGAAAACGGGCTTGTTTCCGGAAGCGGGAAGATCGCGACGGTCGTGTTCAAACCCGGTGCGTACGAGCCAAAGCCGTCGTCCGTGAAAGAGCCGATGCAGGCCGCGCCTGCGCCCGAGCACTTCTGGGACTGGCAGTACGGAACGATCCTGCCGAGGGGAACGTCGACATCGCATCACGCTTCGGTTCTCTATTGCCAGTATATGCCCGGTGATACGAACAATGATCGCGAGGTGACGGTTGCGGATATTACGCCGATTGCAGTCTATTATCTCGAAGAACTGGAGTGGTATCCTCCGATCTTTACAAGCTTTGCTTATTTGGCTCACACAGAGGAAAGGGGCGTTGCGATATCCTGTGCCGATCTCGATCGAAATGGTGAGGTTGGGATCGCAGATATTTCCGGGATTGCGGAAGCTTACTACAAAAAGTACTATCCCTATGATTTGGCAGTAAAGACGGATTCAGGTTCGTGGACGCCGGTTCGCGAATTGACCGATGGAAACTACACGGAATATAGGCCACCGAGTTATGGCGATGGACATAGTTATTGGTACAACATCAAGCTCTCGCCGGAAACTGAAGAATACGGGATTCCATATGTGATGCAGCCTGGCGGGAAAATAGGAGCTCTTCCTCTGGCCTACCAGGAACTTGATAGCCTAAACTGGGATAACTACCTTGAAGGCGTACGCTTTGAAGACAACTGGCTAATGTTCGATATGCAGCTTTTCGGAGATTTTGATGCAAACGGTTTTGTGGAAATTTCTGATCTCATTGTCATTTCAAATTATTATCCAACTTTTGATGACGACCAACTCATACACTTGGGCAGGCCAATGTTCTTTGAGGACTTCCGAAAAATTGCGGATTACAACGCGAACGGGATTTGCGACTACCTGCCTATTAACGAAACTGTTTTGCTCCTTCAATCAATCTTACTAAACTACTACCTCGAAATAGAGAAATTCCACGTTGAGTTCTTCGATTCGCCCGATGCAACAGTACCGTTTGAGACTCAGGAGCGATCCTTGAGCGAAGTTGAAATCATAAGCAGGCACTTCATAGGATTTAGAGAGCAGTTTTATCGCTATCGCCCCGATCTTACGGGCGTATCCGGGACTGTTTATGTTGAGGCGTACGCGGTGCTCAATATCTATCCTTATCCTGAGAACACAATTGGCGAAGGACCGAATACCGTCATTGTAAGGATGCCCGGGAGAGTGCCAATCGAAATCCCGGCTGAGTAATGCCATTCTGATAGCTGAAGCGTAGCGACAGGGATTGCGAATGCAGTGCCAATTCAGGGAGAAGGGCCTTGTACAAGCCGCAAAGCTACCCGGCTATTCAATATTATATGTTTGCAGTACGTTCCGGCTGTCCTGGTCGATTGTCCAGCTTTCAGTGCCGCTACGCGTTTCCTGGCCTGAGCAATGACCCGAGGTTCATTTCGGGATGACTTCTATGCGACTGCGCTATAATACAAGCGTGGCCAAGTCGAAGTCGCAGTTGATTCGCAAGTATCTCGAGAAGGCGGCGCTCTTCTCGCGGGTTGACGACAGGGAGCGCTTCATAAAATACCTTGAGATTCTGATCTTTACCCCCGGCGAGTTGATACTCAAACAGGACGATTATGGAAGCGAGCTTTATATCCTTGTATCCGGTTCGATAAAGATCGTTGCTACATATAAGGGTCACAGCGAGCAGGTTGCCATGATCGAAGATCGGGGCGTGATCGGCGAAATAGCATTCACAACGGAATTCGGCAAACGCACGGCATCAGTCTATGCCGAAACCGGCTGCGTACTCCTCATGCTCACGCAGGACAGATTTGCTCAGTTCCTTATTCGCTATCCGCGAGCTGCCGCGGAGTTCCTCTGGCAGCTCACTCAGTTTCTGGGCGATAAACTCGCCAAAACCACAGAAACACTCGTGAACGTACACCGCAATCTCGATACGATCGGGCAGGATTACGGCGTGGAGGATTTCTCCAAGGTTCTTGCCAGTATAGATAAAGGCCTTGAGGAAATCGCCGGCAGGGAACAGACGGATGCTTACGCCGATGGGCAGATAGGCCCATCGCTTTGAATACTCAAAAAGCGCAGGCAGACGACGCATAACATTTGCTTCATGGTATTCATTTTACAAAGAAATGCAGTCCGTCGCGATCAGACGGTGTACGAGCGTGTGAAAAACCGTTCAGGCTACTCGAAATGCTCGAATCCCGATTCCGCGATGGGTGTCCGCGATTCGCCCAGCACAAGAGTAAGCTCGCCTCCTTCGACTATCCTGCCGATCCAAGTCAGCTTGCCGCGGTGCAATTCACGCAGCTTCCGAAGATTCTCGGATGACATTGTGAAAAGTAACTCATAATCCTCGGCAGCATCGAGAAAAAACTGTGGAAACAAGTTTCTCCAGGCGGATAAAGTTCCATCCAAGCCCTTTTTGTTCGAGGAAGCATGGCCTTCGGGTTTCGTTCGTGCGAGAGATTCGAGGTGATTTCTTACTTCGGGATGCGGTCTAACTTCCTTGAGGTCGATTTCCGCGCCGGTTCCGCTTTCTTCCGCAATCAGCCGGATGCTTTTTGCAAGGCTGTCTGAAGTATCTATCATCGCTGTCGCAAGCCCGTTTTCGCGGAGAAGCAGGCCGAGTTTCAGTCTTGCATCGGGTCGCCTGAAACGTTTAAGCGACTTTGGGCAGTCGTCAGAGTTTAGGCGAGGCGCGCTGCGCTTGCGTCCGCTTGAACGGTCAGGGATAACAGCGTTCATTCCAACAGCTGCAAGGCCGATATGACCGCTCACAACCACAGCATCTCCTGGGCGTGCGCCAGAGCGGCTTATCGAAAGTCCTGGAGGTACAGCACCGACCGCGGTGATATTCACCGTCCAGAAATCGGATTTGACCAGATCGCCGCCCCAAATGCAGATATTATGTTTCCTTGCAGCGGCAGCAAGCCCGTTTGTAAAGGACAGAACATCGTCGTCCCTTGCATCCCCCGGAATCCCGAGGCTGACCAGGTATCCAAGCGCATCGCCACCGCAGGCGGCAATATCACTAACGTTTACGGCAAGCGCCTTCCATCCGATATCGAACAGCGATTCAAGTTTTCGCCCGCTCTCGATAATGAAATGCGTGCCCTCGATCAGCATATCCGTGGTGGTGAGAAGATCAAAGTATAATGCGGGCCAGACCGCGCAATCATCACCCGCATCCACCGACTTTGCAGCGACTAATGCTGCATAGTCGAACACCGAAGAATCTCTGGACGATGCTGACCGAGCAAAAGCCTTGCGCTCTCGTCCGTTTTTTTTATGCGAGCAGGAGCGTTCGAGAATTTCTCTCGCACGCCGGATTATCAGCTCTTCACGCGATGATCCTTTCACCGATATGATTATAGCAATGCCTGATTTCCTGGAACAAAACCCATCGAGATATGAACGGGCATTGCACGATGAAGCGGAAGTGACACACCGCGATATCTCCGGTTCTCATTGACACTCGATGTACCTTAGGATAAAATTAGAAACGAGGGTCGGTAGCTCAGTTGGTTAGAGCGCATCCCTGATAAGGATGAGGTCCCCGGTTCGAGTCCAGGTCGACCCATTTGATGTTTCAGTACTGGGGACGTAGCTCAGTTGGGAGAGCAACTGCCTTGCACGCAGTAGGTCGTCGGTTCGAGTCCGATCGTCTCCATTTAAGGCTTAATCTGGACGAATATATGAGCAAGGGATTCTGGGAAAATCGGGAAGAAGACGAAAGCAGCGAGGATATCGCGGCAGGTGAAGGAGTAGGTGAGTACAAGTCGGACGAGATCGCCGTAAACTGCTACAATCATCCCGACCGCCGCGCTACAGCGATTTGCCCCAAGTGTCAGATCTATTACTGCAGCGAGTGCATGACGATTCGCAAGGGCAAAATGATGTGTAAAACTTGCGCCGAGTCTGAGTTCGCCGTCGAAGACAACGAGATCAAAATCGGCGAGAAAGAACCGCTGGAAGCGCAGATTACGCCCGATCGCCCTCCAGACTTCAACCCGTACGGAACTGAAACCCACAGTGAGGGCAGGTATGCAAATCCAATTGTCCAGCTCATATCGTTCATCCTCGATCTCGCGTTATCACGGGTAATCTACTTCATTCTGTTCATCATCGTTTCGTTTGTGTGGGTAGCGTTGCAAGGCAAGTTTTTGCCTTATGAATTTACAGGCATTGTTAAACTGTACTGGCCTGCGGTGTTCTCCTTCAATAAACTGTGGATATTCTTCATCGGCGATATCATTTACTTCTTCACGCTCCTGTCACTCAAGAACCGCACATTCGGGATGAGCTGGGTCAACCTGCGTATCGTAACGATTTACGGTGATTTTGTCGGACTCACGAGCTGCATCCTCAGATCCATCGTGCTCGTTCCAACACTGAGCATTACATCATTGTTTGCATTCCTGTCACCCAAGAGGCAGGCCTTGCACGACTGGCTGGCACAGACAGTTGTGATAAACTACAGCGGCTTGAAGGATATTGATCATTACGAGACCGTAACCATCGAAATGTAAAGGAGCAAGATGTGGAGTCTGGAGCAGCGGATATTGTTCAGGATATAGGAACGCAGGCGGCAGGACCTAATCCTGTCTGGATCTTACTTGCAATCGTAGTACTGTGTTTGATCGTGGCGGGGCCGAGGTTTTTCGTTCACCTTTTCCAGGTTTATGTTCTTCCCCACCTCTCCCTCAGGCGTGTGGCCGAAGACGATCACATGTTCCACGCCATCGCACTCGTTCTTGCCGGATCTGCAGCGTTTGTTCTCTTTCTCGCACTAGCGAGCCCACAACTTACATCGGTCGCGGACGATTGGATCCAGGCAACCGTGACGACCGAAACCGCCAGCTCCTCAAGTCCATACAAGGATGTCGCGCAGGACAGGGCGGTCAACGATCTTTCGGGCTACTACCAGCTCGTGTTCATAGATAACATTCTTGTGCTGCCCATCGTGCCGGTCGTCTACTGGTTTGTCCTGATGAGCTTCATTTGGATATTTGCGAAGATATTCCAGACGCCTGTGGCGTACGGCCACTTCCTGCGAACGGTTGCGTACAACGGCTTCATATACGGCGTAGCCTCGGGGCTGATGGTGTATCAGGCCATCATTGCTCAAGCAGGCGGCACACTACCTCCGTGGATTACTCCTGTGGCGTTCATTCTCGGCATCTACGCCGTCGTTCATTTCTTCATATCGATCGTCCAGGGGCTCAACATAAATACAACAGGCATCGTCGTAAGCCTTATCCTGGCTTTCGTATTGCTCGCGGGTATACTCTATTTCATCAATTACCAGTACTTAACACCTGCCTGGGATGAATACTGGAGCAGGATCAACTCGTTCGACCCATCCAGAATCGGCGGCTTATTCTAAAAAGGCACGAAGCAACTAAAAAATCATTCGATTCTCCCATCCTGCGGAACTTCGCGCAGCATTTTGATATCATAAGGATGACATGAAAAACCTGCGCGCGCTTTTCGCAATATTGATCGTTCTTGCCGTCTCGGCGTTCACTGCATACGCCCAGGAAGAACCGTTGACGAACGAGCCGGCATCGGGCGCTAAAATTCCGGTGCTTTTCACCCTCGATGACCTGATGGATTACAGCCTGAGGCACAGTCCCACTCTCGCGCGGCTTGATATCGAAAGTACGCGTGCGGGGCTTTCACGAGATCTTGAGCTCTTCTTTACCGATCCAAACCTCAGCTTTTCGGCTCGCGCATACCACAGCGAGAGTGCGGGCAGTACATCTTCCGTTACGCAGAGCGGCGTATCCAAGACCGAAGGAATGAGCTTCGATCTGAGCTTCACCAAGCCCATGATCACAGGCGATTCACTCAGGCTTTCGCACTCTCTCTACACAACTGATGTGAACATCACGGGCGCTGAAATCCCAACCACCTGGGGACAGAGCCTTTCCGCTTCGTACACGTGGCAGGTTATGAAGGATCGCGGCGAGGATGTTACGCTGCTCAGCTACTACATGCAGGTAAACGCCTTCGATCTCAAACAGGCCGAAATCGAGCACTCGGTAAGATCTCTCTTCGGAAGTGTGGCAGCTTCGTACTACACGGTTGCCTACCTTAAGGAATCCGCACGAGTCGAGGAAGAAACGCTCGAATACTACAAGAAGCTGCTCGATAGAAACGTCGAGCGCCACAAGGTTGGGCTTGCGCTCAAAAGCGACGTGCTCCAGGCCGAAAATGCCGTTCTTTCGCAGGAAGCAGGCCTCGTTTCGACGAAGGCGCGGCTCGAAGACGCGATGGATGCGCTAAAAGAGCTCATCGGCTACCGCGAGGGAGCGCCGATCGAGGTTGCGCCGCTCGACATAGACGGCTTTGAGCCGACCACCCTTCATGAGGAAGACCTGTGGAACCGCGTACTCGCAACGGATTTCACGTTGAAACAGCTCGATTCGACGGCGATCAACTATAACTTGAGCGAAGCGTACTACAAAAACCAGCTCAAGCCCGATATCGACCTGACCGCGAGCCTTTCCACGCAGGGCGAGGATGACAACTTCGGTGGGGCGTTCGGCGAGATTACGAACGCGCAGAATTATTCCCTGACGCTCAACTACAATCTTCCCTGGGGCAAGCGCGAGATAAAGAACAGGATCGAGCAGAACGAACTGATGAAGAATGAGCTCGCGGAGCAGCGGCTGCAGGTTCTGGATTCGCTGAGAACCAGCTATGAAAGCCTCAGAAGAGAGATTGCAACAACGATAAAAACCCTCGAGCTTGCCAGGAGCAATGTGGCGGTTGCGAGTGAGAACGCGGATATTATGCGAGAGCGCCAGCGCGTCGGGCTTGCCACGACGCTCGATGTGCTCGACGGCGAAAGGAACCTTCTGAGCGCCAAGCTGAGCTACCTGAGTGCTGTTGCCGACCACAAGCGCGCCGAATACGATCTTATGGTTCTTGCGGGGCTTATACAATGGAAGTGAACACCATGCAGAAAGCGAAACCTGACGGAAATGAACCCGCAGGTGCGATGATCGAATTCATCAACATCACCAAGGTCTACTTGATGGGAAACCAAGAGGTGAACGCGCTAGCCGGGGTCAGTTTCAGGATTCAGGAGGGCGAGTTCGTTGCGATCATGGGGCCTTCGGGGAGCGGCAAGTCCACAGCGATGAACATCCTCGGATGTCTCGACAGGCCGACGGGCGGGGCTTATCACTTCGCCGGGCGTGACGTCGCGCACCTTTCCGACAACGAGGCGGCGAGCATCAGAAACAGCGAGATCGGCTTCGTTTTCCAGACGTTCAACCTGCTTCCCAGAACGAGCGCGGTCGAGAACGTCGAGCTTCCGATGATTTACGCGGGGCGAATGCGCAACCGGCGCAAGAAGGCGATCTGGGCGCTCGAACGCGTCGACCTCGGCGATCGGATAAGGCACAAGCCGAACGAGCTTTCGGGCGGCGAACAGCAGCGCGTCGCGATCGCGCGCGCGCTTGTGAACGATCCCGCGCTGATACTCGCGGACGAGCCGACCGGCAACCTCGATACGAAGGCCGGAAACCAGATTATGAAGCTGTTCCGCGAACTCAACGACAGCGGGATTACGATTATTATCGTTTCGCACGAGGAAGATATCGCACGCCAGTCGAAGCGCATCCTGCGGTTCAGAGACGGCATGCTGGAACGCGACGAGATTATCGAAAAAAGATACGTCCCGGAAGAGTAGGGGAGCGGCGGCACGCCCGTTATTGGCAGATTTCCGCAAATGCCTCTTTGCCCGTTTGTATCGACGTGCGGCGGCACGCCCGTCTTGGGATAATCGGGGTTCGACAATGGCGCGGTTTGCATTTGTAGGGTGCGTACGGCGGCACGCCCGTCTTGGGAGACTTCCGCAAATGCCCCTTTGCCTGGATGTATCGGCGTGCGGCGGCACGCCCGTTGTCCAGGAATATGGCAAATAACGCGCCTATTCCATACCGAGCTTTCTTGCTATCTCATCTATACCTTCCATAGACATGTCGCGCCCTTTCCCTGTTGGGTAGTTAACATCTTCTTGCCCCCATATCCATTTGTAAACCTTCAGCAGCAGGTCTACAGGTTCACCGGGATCATCTGGCGCGAAGAGGGACTCAGAAAGAGCCGCTAGGAGTTCATCAGGCTCCATACCTGAATGAACATTCTTCAAGAGTGAGATGAGCGCCTTTGTTGCCTGCGCATTATGCTTTGATTTAGATTCAATATCTTCTCGGATTTGCTTATGTGAAATCTGCCATAATGTGTTGTTTTCTGGATCGTAAACGAAAACAAAGAAATCATCTCTTTTGCGTTGACCATAAACCGACTTGCCACCAGGCTTTGAAATAACAACCTTCCGACCATCTTCTAATTGCTCAACTTCATAACCCAAATATGGAACTTGCTCCAACTCCTGCCTAAACTCCTCGCGCGGTGCGTTGATAATTTTCAATTCCCTGAGGTTGATTTCATGCTGATAAATATTTCGCTTCCGACCTGGCATTAATCACTCCTTTATTGACCACGCAATAATCGCTTAACCATTCCTGTCCTCGCGTAGAACGCCCTGCTTGAACTTCCGTGCCCTGCTCCTTTTGTTCTTGGTTGTACAAGTACGCCCATGCGACCAGTTAATGCTTCAAATCCCCTAGTCCTGATAGTATTACGAACAAGATCGTAATCAGCTTTAATCGCGTCATAAAGCTCGCCGTCGCCTAAATCGAAATATGCAGCTTTTACAAATGGGCGCGATGTTTCTGCCTTTGAAATGAAAAGCGTTGCACAGATCAGCGCCTTTCGTAGCTTCGCAAGCAGGTGGCTTTGCTCGAACGGTTTGCGTTCGACATCGTATGCGTCTATCATTGTAATCTGCATCGTCTCTTTCGGAACGATTGCGCCTGATTTGAGCCGCTTTAGCGATACAAGCTTCAATTCCCACGAG
>JAGGVC010000037.1 GCA_021158185.1 bacterium
CGGATGACACTCAAGGCTGTCGTTTGACGACCTTCAGTGAGGTACAAAGATTTACTTTGCACGCAATTCCCCTGCAACCTTCTCGATTACGGCTGCAAAGTATGTATCGGGATAAATCTCGCCGACGATTTTGTTCCATTTCTCGAAGCAAACAGCCGTACCGCGTCCAAGCTTCGGGCGCGCCAGATCGCATTCATCGCATACCTTCATCACGGCGCGGACGCCTGTAATCGCACAAATAATTTCGATTGCGACTACGCACCGCACATTCTCGACGATTCTGCGAAGCTGGCGCGTCGAAATCGAACCCATACTCACGTGATCTTCCTGGCCTGCGCTCGTCGGGATGCTGTCCACGCTTCCCGGATGCGCAAGCGTTTTATTCTCGCTTACGAGCGCCGCCGCCGTGTACTGAAGTATCATCAGCCCCGTGTCGCTCGGCGTCGATGCGAGATCGGCAGGAAGCCCGTAGTTGTGGGCCGGATCGAGAAGCGCCGCAATTCTCCGCTCGGCAATGCTTGCTATTTCGGCGGCGGCAATTTTAAGATAATCCGCTGCAAGCGCCAAGGGTTCACCGTGGAAATTCGCGCCCGAGAGAACATCCAGCCCGTCTTCGCCCGTTTTCGTCTCAAAGCAGAGCGGGTTATCAGTCGCGCTCGCCATTTCGCGCGAAAAAACCCCGCGCACATGCGTAATCGCATCGAAGCAGGCTCCGAGCACCTGCGGGATGGCGCGGAAGCTATAGGCATCCTGAAGCCTGGGCACGTCAGGATCAAGCTTCTTTGCTGGACGGTCGGGATAGAGCCTGGATACCTCCCTAGCGAACTCACGCCGGAAGTGCCTCGTGCAAAGCTCAGTCTCATCCAGGATATCGCGCATTTTATCGGCAACATAAATCGCGCCCGGATGTGGCCGCGCGGCAATGATCCGCTCGTCGAACGCCTGCTTTTCTACCCTGAGCGCTTCGCACGAAAGCGCGGCTGCATCGAGTGCGCCCTCAAACAGGCTCTCAAGCTCAATGAGCGAAACAAGCCCCTCGGAGAGAATCAGCGTCGCGCCGTTCGAAAGAGCGAGTGCTTCCTTTGCAGCCGGCACGAAGCTGCTCGCCTCGCCGCATTGCTCCCACGCGCGCCCTGCGGCCATCTGCTCGCCGCCAAATATCACCTGCGGCTGTGTTTCGAGCGGCACGAGGTCGCCGCTTTCGGTTCGATGGTGAAGGACTCCTATCACGCAGGCGGCCAGATGTGAAAGCGGGGCGAGATCGCCCGACGCGCCAACCGACCCCTGCGATGGAATTACCGGAATGATACCGTGGTTGAGCATCGCCGCAAGTCTTTGACAAAGCTCAGGACGCACGCCGGAGAGATTGTGCGTAAAGGACAGAAGCCTGAGATACACCAGACCTCGGGCAACCGATTCGGGAAGCGGCTCGCCCACGCCGACGCAGTGCGAAGCGATGAATACGCGATGGAATTCGGCAATCTCCTCGGGACTCTGCATCGCTTCATTCTTCTTGCTGCCGACACCAGTATTCACGCCATATATCGGCTTACTCTTTCGAACCAGAGCATCGACTTTTTCACGTACGCGGCTCAGCGCGTCGAGGAGGTCATCGGCAAGCTCAACGCGCCATCCGTCAAAGACGACGCGCCCGAAATCCTCAGGCGTCAAGCCTTCTTTGCCGTCTAGTACGATTGTATTTGCTGATGCAGCGCTTACGGACATACTGTCTCCCATGGAAAGCTCAACAAATAATATCACTCTTTTTCAGCAAGTTAAGAAAAAAGCTCATTTCCTTAGTTCGTTAAGCTGTGCGATGCCGATTCGATTGCCGTACGGATCGAAAACCTCGCAAATCCAAAGCCCGCCGCGAGCCTCGATTGGCGTAAGGAACGCAACTCCCTGACGATTGAGATAAAACGCCGCAGTATCCACATCTTCCACAAGCAGAACGAACGTAGCATGGCCGGGTGAAGGTTTAGCATCATTTGAATCGGCTTTGAAGCCGCCAGGGGAATCGAGATTACTCTTATACTTCAGGATGGGCTGCGCGCCGTTGCTGTCCAATGTAAGAACGAGTCTTCCCTGAGGAATATGAAACGTAATCCTGTCTCCTGACTCCCTGATTATCGGAAGCTGCAAGATGCGCCCGTAGAAATCCCTGCCGGGCTCAAGGTCGGTCACATGGAAAATGATCCCTTCGGTTTCTGTGAACATGGAATTCTCTATTAGTCTTTGAACCGCGGAGGAAGGTTTCTCCCTGAAGAACCGCCATCATCCTCATACGAACCGCCTGCGCCCCCCGTCCACCAGTAGCCTGGATCAACTCTGGCGGGCAACGGCTCTCCCTTTCTCGCCGCAAGATATTGAGCACGTCGAAGCTCGAACTCCTCAAGCCTTATCAGGAATCCTGCGGACAGTTTGACGAACGTTTCATCAGGCGTTGCCGCGCCGTCATCCGTATCGTTTGAACCGCCTCCCGACAGCGCGATCTGCCTGAGCATCTCGCCATAATAAAACGCCATAAGATCGTGTTTTCGTGCGTTAGGCTCGCGGTTTTTCCTTTCGAGCTCAGGATCGTAGCCGCCGAAAAGCATCTCAATCCAGTCAACCTTCGGCTGTCCGGTTTTCATTAGCGCAGCCATAAAGCGGTTGGCAAGTGCGCAAATGAACCATGATTCGATCTGCTCGGCGCTGAAGTCCGCATCTTCAACAGCAAGGTTGATGTCAATCGGAATATCTGCAACAGTTCCGCCATTTCTATCCAAGGCGATTACGCTACCGGTTAGGCATATTTCGCCTGAAGGAGCATCAGGGCCGATGAGGA
>JAGGVC010000101.1 GCA_021158185.1 bacterium
CGCAACCCGTATTCCGCATCCAAGGCGGCTGCCGATCACCTGGTTATGGCGGCGCATCTTACGCACGGCCTTCCCGTGATTATAACGCGCGGCGGGAACAACTACGGCCCGTACCAGTTTCCTGAAAAGCTCGTTCCGCTGTTCATTACCAATTTGATGGAAGGCAAAAATGTTCCGCTTTACGGCGAGGGGCTGAACGTCCGGGACTGGATTCACGTGCGAGATCATTGCAGGGCAATCCATCTGGTTCTGAAAAACGGCGCACCCGGCGAGGTTTACAACATCGGTCCGGGTGATGCAGAGCCTGTTACAAACATAAGAATTACGATGATGATTCTCAAGCTGATGGGGATGGGCGAGGAAATGATAAGGAAGGTTGCCGACCGGCCAGGCCACGATTTCAGGTACGCGCTCGACACATCGAAGATCGAGCGCGAGCTTGGCTATTCCGCGGAGATTCCGCTTGAAGAAGGCTTAAGGCAGACCGTCGAGTGGTACAAGGCGAACGAGCCCTGGTGGCGAGCGATCAAATCCGGCGAGTATATGGACTACTACGATCGAATGTACGCCGGGAGATAGTTCGCTTTTTTTCGCCGTTCAACTTCAGAATTATCTGGAGAAATAATCCGCAGCTGGCGATTTTCTGCCCGCCTAAATCCTCTGGAAATACCCGTTCACGAGCCCCAGGTCCCGGCATCTCTTTTCCGCGGCGCGATATTCGGATCGCGTGATTCGCGCGTTCATCCCGGGCGTGCGCGGAGCCTTGTATGCGGGGAAGTACTGCGTCATCAGGCTAACCGCGATATCCGCACTGATTGCAGCGATCGTATCGAGCACGGACAGCGTATTTTCGAGTTTGCCGGGTAGCATCAGGTGGCGTATCAGAAGCCCGCGGCGCGCTACTCCGCGATCGTCAACTTCGAGCGGCCCGACCTGGCGAAACATCTCGGTGAGCGCGGCCTTGTTGATTTCGGGATAGCCGTGTGCATCGCTGAGGGTAGCCGCGAGTGCGCCGTCGCCGTACTTCGCGTCGGGCATGTAGATGTCGATTACGCCGTCGAAAACTTCAAGCACCTGGACGAGATCGTATCCCCCGGAGTTGTAAACAATTGGCAATTTGAAGCCCTTTTTTACGGCTCGGTACAGCGCTTCGAACCACTGGAGATTGACGTGGCTCGGCGTGACGAGGTTGAGATTGTGCGCGTTGCGCGCTTCTAGTTCGAGATACTGTAATGTAAGCCTGTCCACGGTGACCGGATCTCCATTAAGGAGCTGGCTCAGCGGATAATTTTGGCAGAACAGGCAGTGCAGGTTGCACCCGCTGAAAAACACGGTGCCGCTCCCGCGATATCCCGATATCGGCGGCTCCTCGCCAAAATGAAGGTTGTAGCTGCCCACGAGAGCCTCTTTCGCGGACCCGCATTCACCGCGCGCGCCTTCATCGCGCATCGCGCCGCATTCGCGCGGGCAGAGCGCGCATGGACTGAAAAGATCGCGCAGCCTGCCGATGCGGTTCTGCCATTCGTCGTCCGATAATGCGAGATAGCGTGGATACTCGGTCATCACTGGCGAAATTATAGCATCAGAAGTTGAACGACTGACGCGCAAATGATGCTTGCCTTAACGAACATGATTATTACATGGTGTTGACAAGAGCCGACCAGTGCGTTATAATCTACTAACTGGCCAAATCGGCCGATGTTCTCGCTTGACGGATATAAGTTTAACAGGAGGTTACTAGATGTTGCATAGTAAGATGCCTAGATTGTTTGCGTTTGCCTTGGTTTTTGCATCAGTTCTGCTGTTTTGCAGCTTGCCTGACAATATTGCATATTGCCAGTATAACCCCTTATGCGATTGTTATGAACCGGGACAATCTCAGCCCGGCGGGCCTGTAATTCCGCAGGGACCTTGTGTGGCTTGCGCCGATTTTTGTATTATGCCGGGAGTTCCTGAGACCTCCTTCTGCGACTATAATTTTCACACTTACGTGCCCCAATCAATAATGCTCAACCCATACTATCCCGACCCGAGCAACCCTCAGTATGCACACATAACTGAAGGTCAGTGCGTTTTGCTGGACTGGGATTGTCCCGTGCCTTGTCCTCCAGATTATTTTGTACGGTACGTGCAGATGTATTATCCTTGCACAATTCCGTGTCCATAGTGTAAGGGTTCCTGCATGAATACCGTGCCATAAGATTTTGGTTTCTTCACATCTTTCGAAGGTGCATTTTTAGAGGAGGAAGACGATTATGCGAAGTGTCTACACAATAATGACAGCGGTTTTGGTGTTAGTGATAGTTCTGCTTTGTGCGTCTTGCGGCAATGTGAGGAGCGCGAGCGATACGGCATCAGGAGATTCAACAGGTATTTCCAAAGGCTCATCTTCATTTAGCCTTGCGGACAAGCGTGAGATACAGCCCACAAGGAAACCTGCCATAAGCTTCTACGAGCAGTATTTCCCCTGCGACCGTGACATGCAGGCCGAATATTGGGCGGATGTTTCGCCCGCCGAAAGAATGCTGGTTCATGGGTACGAGCAGCTTGATGAAAATGGTGATTCCTATGAGAAACCATATTACATCAGGCCTATCCAAACCCTTGCGAATATGATACTGAAGTACTATTTCATACATGATCGCATGCCGTCATCGACAGAGGACCTTTGGCAATTCTACCTGGAATACTTTGGTGAGGCATATGCTGAGCAAGGAGTTACGGAAGAAGATTTTAGAAAGGCATTCATAAAGACAATCACGAGTCCGGTTACCGGTGAACCTGTTGAGTGGAATCATCAGGAATTCAGCAGGGGAAATGCCTTTATTACCGTTTTGAACGATAATCCTGAAGCTCTCGCACTAGCTGAGTCGGATTGGAGCGAGTTATGGGAGAACCGAGTGAAAGTGCCGGTAGATTCCGAATCCCCCTGCAAGCACGACGGCTTGGGAAAACGTATCCACATTTATATGCGTGTTTACGGGGAAACGGGCGTGCTGGACAATTCAGATATATCCGCTCAATGGTCGTCGGATCAGATGAGCTAAAAACTGCAAATTCATCTCGGTTTTTCTGCTGCCTGGCAGTTTCCATGCTGTGCATTGGTATAATAGCTTTGTCTTGATGCGGAAGTTAATATCAATTGCAGTGGTGGCGTGTGCGTTATCCTCACTATTCCTCGCGCTCTTGGCCGCGTGCAGCGGCGGCGTAGTTCGCAAGCTTTTTGAGGATCCGCAGGAACGCACGGTCTTTCAGATTCAGGACTTCAAACTGACGGAACTGCCTGCGGGCGGGGGCGTATACCAGTTCTGGCTGGGAACGGCCGACGAGAATTTGCCTCTCTATCAGTTCGTTGTTGTAGGCTCAAGCCTTTGGCCGCCGGAATATCTCGATTACGATCCGGAAGATTTGCCAGGTGATATCAAAAGCCTTGGAACACTCACGAACACCGAAATAGAGATTGATCTGCCGGAAGATCTGACTGTAAAGGATATCGATGCCGTATACCTTACGATTGAACCGCCGGGTGAGGACGACGGGATAATGAGCCAGAGCATCCTTCTGTCAGGCGGGTTGAACGTGAGGGGCAGGGCAAATATGGCCTTTGATGCAACAGGCGAGCGCGGCGGGTTGCCCGATGTTTTCAGTGTATCCGGCAAACTGATGCTCGCAATCCCCACAAACCGCGAGCCGGTCGCGGGCAACGGCGATGGCGAAGCAAGCGCGCTTCCAAGGCTGCCCACGGCGGACGGAGACGAGACGCCCCCGGAATGGATTACGGGTTACGGGATCATAAGCGCTGAATACAACGTGGAAGCGACCGAAATAACGGTCACGTTCGGCGATGCACAGGATGCGGATAGTCCGCCAGAGACTTACGTTCTTTATTGGCAGGACGGCACCTCCATTGACTTTGCAGACGATGGCGTACAGGCTTCGGCAATCGAGCTTGACATTACCGGCCAGGATGAAGCGCCGTTCACCTATGTGCTTGACGCCGATGATATCTCAGTTATCGGTGGCGTGATTTCGCTCGCCGTCCACGCCCGCGATTCCGCAGATCCTCCTAACGAGACACCGCAGCTCGATCCTCATCCCGAGCATCCGTACGGTACGGACTGGCTGACGGTCGCCACGAGCGATATTTTCCCGCCGGTCTGGGTCGCAGAATCCGGGATTATCAGTGCGACCTACAACGAGCTTGATTCGGAAATTACGATCACATTCGGTATGGCGGAGGATGCGGATTCACCGCCTGTCAGCTACATAGCCTACTGGCAGGCAGGCTCGGAGATTGACTTTCTCGACAGCACTGTGATTGCAAGCGCAATAGAACTTGACATATCAGGCCAGGAAGAGCCGCCATATACCGCGACAATGACAAGCACGGAGATTCCCGAAATCGGCGAGGCGATTTCGCTTGCGGTGCACGCCCGGGACAGCGCGGAGCCGTTCAATGAAACCCCTGTGCTCGATCCTCATCCGGATCATGCCAGCGGCAGGGACTGGCTTACTGCGGTGCCGGGCGATCCGTACTACAAGGGAATATGGTTTGTCGCAATTCCCGATGAAGGCGGCGAACCCGTTGCAAGCCTCGATCTGCCGGATTTGACCGATGTGACCGGCTGGGAGTACGAGGCGTGGGCGTACAAACAGGACGAGCAGATTCTTCTGAGCCTTGGCCGTTTCAAGAACCCGCTGGCTCAGGATTTCGACGGCGCTGGAGACGGAGCCGGGCAGGGGCCGCCGTATGAAGCTCCGGGAAGTGATTTCCTGACGAGCAGTTATGATTTCAGGGATGTCAACTGGGAGTTCTACATAACGGTTGAACCCAGTCCCGATACGAGCCCTGCAGGTTTTGCGTGGAAGATTCTCAGCGCGGGGGCTAAAGTCGATCTGGGGCCGAACGACGCGCTTGATCTTGAGGGTTACACTGGAAATCCCCCATTTGGCGTGGCGAGAGTGCTCTAGCTTCCGGCCATCATCTTTGCGAATACATCGAAGAGGTACAGGCTGTCGAGCGGCCCTGGGCATCCCTCCGGATGGTATTGCACGGAGAAAAGCGGCAGTTCGCGATGCCGAAATCCCTCTACGCTTCCATCGTTCACATTCACGTGCGTAAGAACCAGGTCGTGATCATCTGGCGGCGCGTTAACCGCGTAGCCGTGGTTCTGTGAAGTGATATGGACGCGGCCGTTTTCGAGATCCTTGACGGGATGATTTGCGCCGCGATGGCCGAATTTGAGCTTGTATGTGTCAAGCCCGAATGACAGTCCGATGAGCTGGTGACCCAGGCAAATACCCATCATCGGAATGTTCGAGCCGAGATCGAGGATCGTATCGCGCAAATAGTCTATGCAGGTTTTCGGATCGCCGGGGCCGTTCGATAGGAAAATACCGTCCGGCTTCCATGCGCGCACATCTTCCGCGCGCGCGTTTGCGGGGAAAACGCGCGCGATCATGCCGCGATCGCGCATCGCGCGGAGTATGCCGAATTTGATACCGTAGTCGAACGCGGCGATCTTCAGGCGCGGTTCCGGATGTTCGATGCCATCTTCCAAAGGCTCATCCCAATCGTAGGCTTCCTTGCAGGTTACGCTTCCGACCAGATCCTGAACCGACAGATCGGGCCAGTCCTGCGCCGCTGCCACGGCTTCGGATTCCGTCAGCTCACTCGTGATGATGCAGTTCATCGCGCCTGCACTGCGAAGGCGCTGGGTGATAACGCGGGTGTCGACGCCTTCGATGCCGCGCTTGTCTTCCTCTGCAAGGCGGTCGGACAGCGATTTTACAGCCATCCAGTTGTCCTTTGCATCGCTCAGAGAGCTAACGACGATGCCGTTTGCATAAATGGAGCGGGACTGGTCGTCCCTTTCAGTCCAGCCGTAGTTGCCGATGAGCGGGAAGGTGAACGTGATTATTTCGCCCGCGTAACTCGGATCTGTCAGTGTTTCCTGGTAGCCGGTCATGCTCGTGTTGAAAACAAGCTCGCCGCCGATCGTGCCGGGACTGCCGATCAGTTTTCCGGAAAGAACAAGCCCGTCGGCGAGGGCGATGATTGCATTTTGCATTTCCACTTTCTAGTCCGATGAAGTACGGCTAAGTACCGAGTTCTGTATCTCGATTTTCCCTGCAAGTTTCTCTGGGCCTCTTTTTGAAGGTTTGTTCAGCGGTATCGAGGCAATGTTCATTGAGGATTCAATTCGATAAAGGAGCCTGTCCCGATTGCTGGAATGTATGTTCGAGGGGAAAAGATAGCTCAGCGCCTTCAGGACTGTTCGCCCTTTTGCCAGGTTCGTTTTCCTGAAGGAGTTGCCTTCTGCAATTTGAACAAGGAGGCCTGAATAAGTTAGGTTGGAACCAAGGTTGTTCGCGTCATGCGGCAGCGAACTCATCACCAGCACACTCCTAAGAACAGGGATAGTGAATTATAACCCTTAAAGCTGATATAGCAAAGCCCCTGCTATAGCGGAGACGTTAAATATCGTGCTAAAATGCGCAAGTTGAATGTGGTTTTATAAGCGAACAAATGTGGCTTTCTGGATTTTCGCTTTTGTCTGCGGCATAGGCGGCATTGCCGCTCTTTTCTATTTGAGCACGATACGCCTTCTGGACAGCCATTTTTTTATCGTACTCGGCATCGCCGTTGTACTGGCACATTTGCCTGTCAGGCTTTCACCCCTGATAGCGTTTCAAAGCGCGTATGTGCTGATCTTTTTCCTCGTCTATGTTTTCGGGCATCCGATTGCCTGGGCAGCGGCGATATTGCTTGATATGTACATGATCTTCAGGGACAGCCCCGCGCGCGATTGGCGCTTGATACTTTTTTCGGGCGCGCGCGTATCGCTCTACTGTGTATATCTTCTCTATATGGGCCAGAACTACATCGAAATGGGATTGGGTGCCAACGTCATTGGGCATCTTATCGTTTTCTTGGGTCTTGTTGCTCTGATATCTCTGTTTAACTGGCTCTCGTTATTAGTTTTCCGAACGTACAGGCTGGGCACTTACGTTCTTACCAACGGCCTTTCGTATGATCTGGTGCGGTATTCGATGCTAGCACTGTTTACGCTTCTCTTGGTGATTACCTGGGAGACTTCGCTTCAAACCGGCATTTACAGCTCCTTCTGGGTGATTATGTCCCTAATAGTCGCAATTCAGATCCTGATGTTTGCGTGGCAGGCTTCGGAAGAGCGAACGCGAAAGATAAAGCGCATGCTTGTGGGATTGATCGATTGGCGAGACCGTTACGCAGATTCGAGGAGTCTGCACAACCGCGATCTTTGTGTGAATTTCACGCGCTTCCTAAAATGGTCGCCGAGGCTTGTTGAAACGGTAAACACGGCAGCGCTGCTTCATGACATCGGCAAGATAATTGTGTCGGACAGTATCCTTCATAAACAGGAGCGTCTTACCTCGACCGAATTCGACATTGTCAAGCGGCACGTTGAATTCGCAGCGTCGGAACTTGAAGCGATGTCGGGTTTCAAAGATGTAGCGAGGGCCATACGCGATCATCACGAACGCTGGGACGGCATGGGTTATCCGGCAGGTAAGAAGGGAGATGAAATCGACATCGTCGGAAGATTGCTCATGATCGGCGATTCGTTCATGGCTATGGTGAAATCGCGGCCCTTCCGTCCGGGGATGCCCAGGGATAAAGTGCTCAGTATTATCGAAGCGGAGCTTGGAACCCAGTTTGCGCCGGTCATTGGAAACCAGTTCCTAATGTTTATGAGGGAAGGGACAGAGCCGCTCGACTATCTAATATTCTATCCTGCAAGACCGAGATAGCCTTCAATTCGTCCGTCACATTCTCAAAGAAGCTTACTACTTGAAGAACGACATCACTTCATCGATTGTTTCAGAATTTGTCGTTACAACCTCGATTATAAGAGTTCCCAACCGTCTGACCGAGCGCGGCCGCGGGCTTGCGGCGAACAATACGCCGAAAATACGCTCCGCGTTTTCTCTTGTGTCGCAGTGGAAATAATTTATCTGAACGCGCTCACCGCCGCTTACGCGGATAACCTGATTCAGCATCTCGACGAGCCCTTTTCCGAGTGATTTTTCTAGCTTTCTGAGATCGCCATAGCTTGGATAAATCTCGGCTGTTATCATCCAGTCGCCCGGAAGCTGCATTGGGATAAGTTTGCCCTTTTCCAAAAGCGAAATATCGTCCAGATTGAGGAGTATTTTTCGCGCGAGACGATGATCGAGCGTGATTATTTCATACACGCCTTCGTATGTGCGGGCGAGCGTGTTTTTCGGTGCAAGCTGCTGCATAACGCCCATTAGTTCTTCGACGTTCACCGGCGCGCATTTCAAGTAGTTGAGCTGGAACTGGAGGCCCTGGAACCTGTAGATGTTGTTGAAACCTGCAAAAATCTCAATTCCCAGTCGCTCCGTAAGGTTTTGCAGATCCTGCTTCGCCAGTCTGTACTCGCTGACGGTCTGCACAGGCTGGGCGAAGGTTGCACTGGCGCTTAACAGCAGGAAAACTGACGACATAATCAAAATTGAAAATGTCCAGGCGGCTTTATTCATCTTCTCATCTCCAAAAGAAGGATGACGCTCGGATTATAGCAGGTTTTTATTCACCCGCGATTGCGTTGGAAATGCAATTGACGCGGGTTTTTCTTCCGGGTCGCAAGAGCCACTGCAAGGCAGCTTGTTATGCCTGCATTCGTCCCTCTGACAGTGTGCATACAGTGTTCGCCAGAGAATATATCCAGTCCCGAATTATTCTGCTATTCGTCGGTAATCACGCAAAGCGGGTCGCCGACGACCACTTCGCACCAGGACACGTACCTGAGGCTTCGATACAGAGCTTCGATTGCGTTGTCGCCCTTCAGGTACTGAACGAACGCGACGCTCTCGTCGCCGACCGCATCGCTCCACGGCTCCCATACGTTGCCGATTCCGCAGGTGCCGCCCATGCGCAGGAAGTCCGATATAAGCCCCTGGCTTCTACTCGCAGGCAAAATGAAAGTTGAACCGTTGAAGCTCTCATAGGTGATGAACATCGCTCCAGGACGGTAGCCGAAATCAAGACCAGTCAGGATATACTCGGCTCCGGGGTCGTTTGCGGAATGCACACCGTGCGAGCAGTAGCCCACAACATTCTGGCTGATTAAATCGTCGGCGATAAAGGTCCGGTCAACGAACGCGGTTGTGTCGTCTTCAAACAGGTTTGCACCGTAATCAGTCAGAATTGTCGTCGCACTTGGACGATCGTCAGCCGTAGGATCATGCATCATGTCTATGTGCTTTCCAGCCTGATCATCGAGTATTACGTACCCATCTGTATTTCCCTGTGCGATGAGCGACCGGTCAATAATGGCCTTTACTTCTTCCAGCGTATAAGCATCGAGACGCGCGACAAGATACGACAGTGTTACTCCGCCATACGAGTATGTGAAAGGCTGAAACGGCTCGGTTACTTCCGTGGCTTCCGCTCTGAACGGGTTAATCGTTCTGCCTGGAAGGTTGTAATCCTCAAAGAGCAGGCACATCTCGCTGTCCACGCTTGCATAGTCGAGATCGAGGTAGTTTGAGCCGTTGACTTTTCTGATCTTGAGTGGAACGCCTTTGCAGAGCACGATGTACTTGATCTCATCCTTGAATCCCGAATCCGTCAGAAACTGCTCGATTTCCACCCTCATCGTATCTTCGTAGTAATCACGCCTGACGATCTCCATATTCCCTTCATCGGGATCGTCCCAGTTGAAAGAGGTCATATGAAGAGGATCGATGCCGCGCCCGGTTTCAGTATCGATGTAATATTCGGCGATTTCCCTGCTCACATCTACAACAGCTTCGTTTTCGTTGTATACGACCAGAAGGTCTGTCCTTCCCTGAATCACTTCCACATCGTGCGTCGCAGGCGCGCTCGCTACGCCGTGGCTGTCCACGACAACAAGCGAGATAGTGTAGGTATCGGCAGCGGCCCAGTTCGTGTGGTAGATGTTCGGCTGGTCGGTTATTTCGACGGGATTACCGTCATCCCAGTCCCATCGGTATTCAGCGATTGTGTCGCCTGCATCGGGGTCCGTGCTGTTCGCGCCTGAAAAGTAGCCGTATCCAGGCATGGAATAATTGAGCAGCATCGTATCAGGCCCGGTGATAACTGCGGTCGGCGCCTGGCTTGTGAACGCTTCGAGAACGGTTTCGATTCCGCTTTCCTTTCCGAGGGGGCTTATCGACGTGATTGCGAAATAGTAGGTTGTCGAGACATCGAGTCCTTCAAACGTATGCGAGGTTGGAAGCGGCTCATCCGCGTAGACGGTATCGAGCGTATAGTCCGCAAGGTCGGTTCCGCCAACCGTGCTCTTCCAGCAGTGTACTTCGGCAATGAGCGGATCTGTGATTTCATCCCAGGTGACGGTTGCGCTGTCGGGGGTTACATCGGAAACAACCTGGTTTGACGGCGCGGGGGGATTGGGCGGTGTGTCGGTGAAGGCTTCTACCGGAGAGGGAATGTCGCTTTCCACATCCTCCACGGATTTCGTCGTAATTATGAAGTAATAATCGGTGTGTGCGCTCAAGTCGCTGAAAGTGTGCGACGTCGCGAACGGTGTTTCCGTGTACGTTGCATCAAGTTCGTAATCGGCTAGGTCAGAGCCGCCGACCGTGCTCTTCCAGCAGCGAACTTCAGCCACGAGCGGGCTTGTAATTTCATCCCAGGATATCGTTGCATAATCGAGATCTAGGCCTGTAAGGCGCTGGTTTTCGGGATACGGAGGGCTGGCCGGCTCGAATGAGCACGTTTCCTCAGCATACGTTTCCGATGGCGATTCAACGCCGTCAGGGCCGACGGGGACGATGCGCATGCTGTAATCACCGTAGCCCGGAAGTTCGGTGAAGTATTGATACGAATTCAGTTGTTCCGGATCATCTGCTTCGCGGCGCGGCACGATGGGAGAGGATTCTCCAAGCAGCTCGTAATTATACTCTGTTTCGCCCTCTGCCTTGAAGCCCAGATATACGTTGTAGCCGGTGAGCAGGTTGAGATAGTTCACCGCAATCGGAGTGATATCCGGGATACCGATGTCGCCGGAAAAATCCCCGTCAACCACGCCGAGTACGGAACCCCAAGCTGTACCGTAGTACATGGCAACGGGCGTAATATCCGGGATGCCGACTTCACCGTTCTGATCGTAGTCACCGATTACTCTCTGTTTCCAGGTCGCTTCGATCAAGCTGTCGAATTCGTGTATCTGTACCGAAAGACCGACCGGTTTATTCTCAACTCCCGCAGGCGGATGGTTGCCGGTTTGTGATATGCGGCGTACGGCCCCGCGTTCAAGCTCGATTCGCAGAAGCTCTTCGCCAGGCTCGGTCCTTGCGGGGACAAGGCCTTGAAATGCGGCACCGGCAGCGATGCGGTCTCCAAGGTTAAGTAAAGCCAGCTTGATGTGAGCATCGGACAAAACCCCGGAGAACTCGGCGGATTCGGGATGAAATGAGCCGGCGTCGTAGAAGAGCTCGGCAGTTAGACGGTCGATATCCTGAGTAGTTGAGCTGTAGATTAGGACAGTTGAGCCGTCGTCTTCCTGTACGATGTCGCCGGAAAGCGAGATATTGCTGTTGTATCTCAATACGAATCCATCGCCAAGCTCAAGGCGCGACCAGTTGTACTCGTCATATTGCGTGTCCGCAGCGCTTAGCCCTGAACCACCAGGGACATGCGTCGAAAGCGATGGACTTACGCTTAATCCTGCTTGGCCTTGCGAACAGGCGGCAAGCATGAATGCAAAAGCAACAAGGATTAGCGCCTTGAATCCATTACTCATAGAAAAGGACTTCATCATACGTGAGCCTCCCGCAGTAGAACCGTTCGATACTCACAAATTATACAGGCTATCCACTAATTTTGCGAAATCCAGGCTGATGAATTCTGCTTTCAATCGACTATAATGCATTATTGGATATTGCTGTATCCCATCGTGGTTGGAAATTCTTGATAAACCAAGGCTGGCAGTTATAATGATTTGTCCCTTGCGCGCGGATGCAATTATGGATGAGCAGTTTGCGGCTGGCTTGTGCTCAGAATTCCCTTGATAGCACTGCGAAAAGGGATAGGGAGAGCTTGAAATGAACCGTCGAATTATTCATAGCGTACTGTCGCTTTCAATCGGGGCTGTGGCGGTTGCCGCCTTTATCCTTGCATTATCGACCTGCAAGCTTGCATATTCCGCTGAACCCGACTGGACATTTGTGGAGTCTGCCTCGTGGGAAGCTGGAAGGCTCGTTATCACACAGGACGTGAGTGAGTCGAAGGGCGCGGCCTGGTACAGTGAAACAATTGATTTCAATGACGATTTCGATTTTGAATTCCTGGTCTACCTTGGCCAGAAAAACGAAGACGGTGGGGAAGGCATCGTGTTTGTGTTTGCCCCGTCCGGAACTGCTGACGGGATTGGCGAAGGTCTTGGCTACCAGGGAATGTTTCCGTCACTGGCAATAGAAATCGATACACACACAGACGAAGGCGAGTACCTTTTCGGTAGCTCTGGAGATGCTGCAAACGATCATATGGCGTTCGACTACGGCGGATTAACCAATCACCGCAGGCTTGGATTACAGTCTGTGGATATCGGGGAGATCGAAGATGGAGCGGAACATTCTCTGCGTATCACCTGGAGCGCAGAGGAAGCGGTTCTGAATGTCTATCTCGACGATTCACCCGCGCCGGTTTTGGCAGCATCCGGTGATCTTGCCGCGAAGTACATCGGCGCGCCCGAAGATATCCGCCTTGGCATTACCGGTTCGACGGGGGAAGTGAGCAACCTTCAGTACGTTGTACCTATGAAAATGCAGATCGGCACGCCCAAACCCGAACCTGAGCCTGAACCGGAACCTGAACCTGAGCCCGAACCAGTTATCGATTCAGAACCTCCCGACATTCAGGAAGATGTGCATGATGAAGATGTAGATGTATCCAGCGAAGGCATGGAATGGATGACAATCGGCTCTGCTTTCATTGGCGACGATAGATTTGTTATTACGCCCGATTATGAGAACACGGACGGTGCGGTCTGGTACGAGAAGGAAATTGATCTCGCCAACGATTTCAGCTTTGAATTCAAGGTTTACTTGGGCGAGAAGGATGATGACGGAGCGGAAGGAATGGTCTTCGTTCTTGCGAGCGAGAAGGGAGCTTCGACTTCCGGAGAAAGCTTGGGGTACAGGGGCATTGCCCCGTCTCTCGGTATCGAAGTAGACACGAACCCGAACGACGGCAGGCACACATCCGTTGATTTCGGCGATCCGCTGAGGGACCACATTGCTGTGGTATACGGTGGAAACAACAATCATCTTGAGATACTGGGTACGATCAGCCAGGTTCACAACCTTGAAGACGGACAGGAGCACAGCCTGCGAATTGTCTGGACTTCGGGCAGCAAAACCATGAGCGTGTTTCTCGATGGTGCCTGGTTTCCTGCTCTGGTGTTTGTTGACGATATCGTCGAGAAATACCTGGGTGGGGACAGCACAGTATATTTCGGGATTACGGGGTCTACCGGTGCTGCGAGCAATCTTCAGTATGTAATTCCGGTTGAGATACTCGCAGGATAGCAAGCTTCAGATGTGTCATTTTTATTGTAGAATATAATTGCAATGCTTGTTCAGGCTGAAAATCCTGTTGAGATTCTCGAATCGTTCGGGCTTCCTGCTGCAACGACCTTTACGTTGCGCCATTTCATAAAAAAGGAGCGCGATGGAGCGCGTGCCATTGCAATTACAGATAATCCGCAGAGACCCGGCGCTCTTCTTGCACACGACGGTTCGCATTTCATGATGCTTGCACGCGATGAATCTGTCTGGCCAGCTGTAATGAACGATCTGTTTCACGAGCGCATCGAACAGGATCCTCCCTGGCCGGACGAGCAATGCCTTCATCACTGGGAGGAAGGTAAGAAGGAGGGTCACAAGAGGGGATTATTCCTTGACCAGACTCCGCTTTGCGCGTGGCAGGCCGCGATCGATGCAGGCTTCGCTTCGCCGCCCGATGATGATTACAGCGAGATGACGGCAAACGTCTGGTACGCGGAAGGAAAGCCCCGATTCTCGCATCTCGTTAAGCATCCATGCAGGCTCGGCAAAGGGCTTGAGCTCCTTGAGAACATTAAAAAGGGCGTGGATTACGACGAGGAAGGCAACTATATCAGGATGTGCCTTGAGGCTTGGCCGAGTTTCACCTGCGAGGTTGACGGCGAAAAGGTTTGCTGGAGCTGCACGCATCTGTCTGGAACCATGGGAATGATTTACACGCCGCCAGAGCACAGACGAAAGGGTTACGCGAAATCCCTCGCCGCATTCCAGATCGATTACATGCTGAGGCGCGACGGACTCGCTATCTGCCATGTGATAAACAGCAATTATGCGAGTCAACAAATGCTTCTGGGCTTCGGCTTTGAAATGATTGATGAGCCGCTGGTCTGGCGGCCTGTTTTATGGCCGGATTAGCCGGGACATTAACTGCGAATCTCTTCTCATTGTGCAGCGATTAAGCATTTGGAATTGTACCTTTTGCTTTGCGATATAATCCTTTTGGCGCGGGATGCCGATGCGTTTATCAAAGTAAGGCATCCGCCGAGGTTAGTATGAAAACACTGCCGATCAACCTGCCTATGGACGAGATCCGCGAGTTCTGCAACGCGAATTCTGTTTGCAGGTTTTCTCTCTTCGGATCGGTTACCGGCGATAGTTTCGGCCCGGGTAGTGATGTTGACGTGCTTGTCGAGTTCCTGCCAGGACATACGCCTGGCCTCGATTTTTTCTCCATGCAGGATGAACTGGCAAAGATTATCGGGCGCAAGGTTGAGCTTCATACTCCCGCATTCCTCAGCAGGTATTTTCGAGATGAAGTAATGAGCAGTTCGGAAGTAGTTTATGAAGAAAGATGATTCCGTACGTCTTCGCCACATGCTGGATGCCGCCATTAAAGCGGTGGGATTTACGTCGGGCAAAGGGCTGTCTGATATCGAGTCCGATGAAATACTTGGGCTTGCAATCGTAAGGTTGCTGGAAATAATCGGGGAAGCGGCCAAGTCTGTTAGTCAGTCTACAAGAGAGCGGTATCAGGAGATACCGTGGAAGCAGATAGCAGGTGTGCGCGACAGGCTGATTCGCGGGTATTACGACGTAGATCACAGCATCGTTTGGTCAATAGTAACAAGTGACCTGCCTGAGCTTGTAGTCGCGCTGAAGAAGGCTCTGAGTGAGATGATCTGAGTATTCAGATTCATCGCCTTTGGAGGAAGCATGAAATTCGGAGTTGTAGTTTTTCCAGGTAGTAATTGCGATCATGATGCATATTACGCCGTAAGGCGCGTTATCGGCGAAGATGCCCGTTTCGTTTGGCACACGGAGCGCGATCTCGAAAGCTATGACGTGATAATCCTCCCCGGCGGATTCAGCTACGGGGACTACCTGCGCGCGGGCGCGATCGCGCGTTTTTCGCCGATTCTCGAAAGCGTGATCGCGCACGCGAAAAAGGGAAAGCCCGTAATCGGCATATGCAACGGATTCCAGGTGCTCTGCGAGTGTGGGCTTCTGCCGGGAGCGTTGATACGCAACCGCTCGCTCAAGTTCTCGTGCAAATGGGTGAATCTTCGCTACGAAGCGACAGGCTCCATCTTCACCGAACGGTATTACGTAAACGAGATCGTATCCATGCCGATCGCACACGGCGAGGGCAATTACTTTGCCGATAACGAGACACTGGCGATGCTCGAGGATACTGGCAGGATTGTTTGGCGATACTGCGCCCCCGACGGCACGAGCGAATGGTCATCATCCGACGCGGAAATACCTGCATACAATCCGAATGGCAGCCTCAATAACATCGCTGGAATCAGAAACGAGTTCGGCAACGTTCTCGGTATGATGCCGCATCCCGAACGCGCCTGCGAATCCGTGACCGGCGGGATGGACGGGCTGCGCATCTTCGAAAGCGTGATCAATGGCTGATTACGGAATTCACCGTCTGAAGTCTGACTTGGTTATCCAGAGATAAAGCAAATAAGCGGACATATCGCACACTAATTCCGAGCTTTTTCCTCTTGAATGCTGCTACTGTTCAAACACAACCTTGTCGAGCGGAAATACAGGGCCGTCTCTACAGGTTGTCGCGCGCGCGATTGTGCCGTCGTCTTCCCTTATCGTTTGAACGCAGCCGAAGCACGCGCCTATGCCGCATGCCATTCGCTCTTCCAGGCTCGCTTCAGCTTTGCATCGCCCCTCCACGATGTGCTGAACCTCAGCCATCATCGCAGTTGGCCCGCAGCAGGCGATGTAATCGAATCCCTGTGATTGCGCGGAATCAGACGATTCTGCTTGTGCGTCCGATTGCTCGGCTGAAGAAGCTGTGAAGCGCTGCCTGAGCAGGTCCGTTACAAGCCCATTGTGCCCGAAAGAGCCGTCTTCAGTTGCATATTCCGCGTCGATTCGAGCTTCTTCGAAGAGCGGTATGCAAAGCCCGTCTTTCGCACGCGCGCCCATCAGGAAAAGCACATCGGCTTGGGGGCGCGTATTTCGAAGATGTTCGGCAAGAAAGATCATCGGTGCGATGCCGACCCCGCCCGCGACGAGCGCCACCCGGCGCGCACCATTCGGAACGGTGAATGCGTTGCCGAGAGGAAGAAGAATCTTGAGCACAGTGCCTTCAGGTTGCTCCTTAAGCCACATCGTGCCGCTTCCGACAACCTTGTAGAGTATTTCAATCGTTCGCGAGTGTTTGTGATAACGAAGAATGCTGAATGGGCGATAGAGTCGCCCGTAAGGGGTGTCGTCACATTTGAGGTTAACGAACTGGCCTGGACTGAAATCGCCGTCGTATTCCGGGCAGCTTAGCCTGATTACGAAGTGTTCTTGTGCGATCTCGCGCTGCCCGATAATCGCGCAGTCAAGATGGAAATATCTTCTATTCTTCGGTGGCGCGGCTTGTGCTTCGGTGTTCATCGCACGTATTTTACCAGCAACTTCTTTGGGAATGAATTTGACTTCCTAGAAATGCGAGAAATTCCTGACGATGGTGTTCCCGAGGCTCCCCCTCTCCCTGATCTGAGCATTTAATTTCTATCATTTTAATATGAAATGATGCACATTCGATATTTTACCGTTTTCCGGGTATAGTATAATACTTCCAAATTCTCCCTCCTATTTCTGGGGGGGGCGGCAATGCCCCCCCCCAAGCTTTCTTTTTTGTGTATTCACGGTATGAATTTGTTTTGCATCCAATCCCGAATGTTTGAAGCCGGTCGTGTGCATTTTTCGGTAAATGAGCAATCTGATAGAATCGCAATGTGGATCATGAATCGAAAAAAGGCGTTTACGCCTTAAAGCTCAATTGCGGCTCAAGGGAGATCGTGCTTGCGTGGCTTGAAACTGCATTTTGCAGGGAACTACCCGATATTTCCACTGATGTAACCCGGCGAAAGCTCGCAGTTTCGAAAAAGCGGCTGAGAGAATCCTTCGTTGAGCGTCAGAAGCTCAGGAGCGATCTAGAAATCGCGCTTTCGAAACTGAAACAGGCCGAAGAAATAGTTCTTGAACGAGAAGTGGATTACGAGCTTTATCTTGAGAAGCATCCACCGAGGAAGCTATCCCTGCTGGAAAGGCTCATTTTCTGGCGGGCGGCGAAAATGCACAGGGATGAAGAAAAAGAGCTTCAGGCCAGAGCCGAGCCTGTCAAGGAAGCGCGCGCGCGCGTTGACAAGCTTAATGCGTCAATTGCAAAAACGAGAACCGGGCTTAATGGAATAAGTGCCGCAAATGAGGAATATGTAGCCGACATCGAGGAACACGAGCATCATTGGATCGGTCAGGTTGTGCAGGAGGCAATCGAGTTATTGGCCATAGGCGAATACTCCAGTGCGGAAAGGATGATTATGTCCAAGCTCGAATTTGACAAGGGGCGAATCGAGTTCATTTTTCTCCGTTGGCTTGCACTTTGGTTCAGAAGGCTGAGTCTTGAGCAGAATTGTGACGAAGGAATTGATGAAGCGGGGCGGGACGAAGAACTGAATTTGATTTCATCTGCCCTGCACGAATCAATCGCCGATGTTCGCTCCTTTCAGGAGGCTGAGCTTGCGGAGGCCATGCATCTGGTGACGGGGGACACGCCCGAAATGCGAGGTTCGGTTTTTCCTGCTGTCAGCCCTGCGAATTTCTCGAACGAGCGGACACATGTTCTCTTCGATCTGTGCAAGTTGATGGCCGGACATCGACCTTCAATCGAGTTTCCTTCTCTTCCCTCACTTGCATCGTTCGCAAAGCTGATTCTGATGTCATATGATGCTGAATCTGGAGATGACCGCATTTCATTCGGCGATATATGCAGTAACGCTATCGGCGCGTTCGATGGATCGGCGCTTCCTTCGGAATACGCGCGCGCGTTTTCACGCGCGATGCCGATTGCCGGCGATACGGTTACTGCGCTTTTCGGCCACATTTCGATCCTTTCCGGCCTGGCGTCAGAATGGACGGCATTTCTTGAGGATGCCGGAGTCAGGCTTCTCCCGATTCATCATTATTCGCTCGCGGTTCTGATTCACGCGTACCTTGCCAGAGATCTCGGTATCCCGGATGGCTTGCTGTCGGCGTTCAGGGCAGGGCAGCAGGATGATCTGCTCTGGTATACTCTGTCTGCGTGTGAAAAGCTGCCCGTTTATCGAGAGAAGATGACCGGTTCAAAGGGCGGTATGTTTGTTTTTCCTGAAATATCTGAGGTGTAGTTTTTATGGCGGACGATAATCACAGTGCCGATGAGAACATCGAGCTTCTAATCAGGGCGCGCTATCCGGTGATTTACATCGAAAGCTACGAAGAGGATCGCGTCATCCCCACCATAAAAAAGATCTGCGAGCGCAGAGGAAAGGAATATTGCGAGTGGGCATGCACAGAAGGCTTTTCAACTACGAAGGAAGGCAAGAGGAAGGTTGACGGCTCGACGCGCGATCCGGTGGCAGCTCTCGAACATGTGATGAAAAGCAAGCTCAACGCGGTTTACCTTCTCAAGGATTTTCACCCGTTCCTGAACGATTATTCCGTTGTAAGGAAGCTCAGAGACACATCCAACTCTCTGAAATCGAGCTATAAGACTATTATCATTCTTTCGCCTGTTCTCCGTATTCCGAGGGAGCTTGAAAAGGAAGTAACAGTTGTTGATTTCCCGCTGCCGGATCGGGAGGAGCTTAAGGAGATACTCGGCCATATGGTCAAGCTTGTGCACAGGGACCCCAAGATCAAGGTTGATCTGACGGATGAAGACACCGATAATCTCGTACAGGCGGCGCTTGGACTTACGGCGAGCGAGGCGAAGCAGGCTTTCGCAAAGGCAATCGTGTGCGACGCGAGCCTTTCTTCCGCAGATGTCAGCATGATTCTTACCGAGAAGGAACAGATCGTGCGCAAGGCCGGTTACCTGGAGTATTTCCGTGCCCGCGAAGAGTTCAACGAGATTGGCGGGCTTGACCTTCTGAAGACGTGGATGAAAAAGCGCGGGCGCGCGTTTGGCGAGGATGCACGAAAGTTCGGACTCCCTGCGCCTAAAGGTGTGCTTCTCGTTGGCGTACAGGGCTGCGGCAAGTCGCTCACGGCAAAGGCTGTCAGCGGACTCTGGCAGGTTCCGCTTCTCAGGATGGATATCGGTAAGCTGTTCAGCGGCGTTGTCGGCTCCAGCGAAGAGAATGTGCGCAGGGCGATTCAGAACGCGGAAGCCGTGGCTCCCTGCATCCTTTGGATAGACGAGATCGAGAAGGGGCTTTCAGGTGTTCATTCGAGCGCATTCAGCGACGCAGGAACGACAAGCCGCGTGTTCGGCACAATTATTACGTGGATGCAGGAAAAAACAGCCGCTGTATTCATCATCGCAACCGCCAACGATATCTCCCAGCTTCCTCCGGAAATGATGCGAAAGGGGCGGTTCGACGAGATGTTTTTCGTGGACCTTCCCAGTCTCGATGAGCGCAGAGAAATATTTGCGATCCATTTGCGAAAGAAGAGGCGCGAACCCGATATTTTCGACCTGGACATGCTCTCCCAGGTGTCGGTCGGATTTTCCGGTGCGGAAATCGAGCAGGCGATTGTGAGTGCAATGTTTGACGCGTTCGACGCCGAAACCGAGCTTAAGGACCAGCACATCGAAAAGGCGATTCGTGAGACCGTGCCGCTTTCAAGAACGATGAAGGAGAATATCGAGGCTTTGCGACTCTGGGCGAAGAGCCGCGCCAGGTTTGCATCGAGCGGGTCGAACGTCGAGGAGATTCAGGCGCTTGAGATCGAACTTGAGGGGCTTGAAATCTAGTTTCGCAGTATGTGAAAGCGATGCGTTGTACCTGTTTTGCATATGCCTGTTTCGATTAGAGCCGTTTTCTTTTCAAGTCAGGTTCGGAAACAGAAAGGTACCGGGTAAGGAATATTGGCGATTATTCAGGTTTGACTGCGATGGCCAAGGCAAAACCGCTGGATTACTATAAGGATTACTATCGTGAGCCGCCGGGAATTTACGAACTGGCAGTGGAATCGCGCAGTATTGCGGAGAATTCATACAATCTTCGGAAAGTGTCAAATGTAGCGCGATTTCTGATGCTCAAGCACGAGCGGCTGGTTTACGAGGCACTCGAAAGCTTCGTCGAAGGAAAATGGGCGCTCGCTGCAAAAGAGATGACGGATTCGCTTGCGGCCATGCCTGGGCTCAGCGATGCGCGGGTGCTGGCTGCTCTCAGCAATTATATGAGCGGAAGACCAAAGCAGGCGCTCGATGTTATCCTGCCGGGGCTCGATTACCAGGGAGGGCAGACGATGGGTCGGTATTTCAAGGCGTGGCTTCCGACGTTGCGCGTGCTCGTCCGGCTCGATTACGATGTCGTCGTTCCGTTTTATCCGAATCGGCTGGGGATGATGTTTCTTGCAATGAGCGCGCACCGCGAACTCGGTAATTTCCAGGAAGCAGGCTTGCTGGTCGAGCGTACGGTGAATGAGTATTACATGATCGACGAGCTGCTTTATGTTGCCGCATTTCTCCACCTTGAAATGGGACATTACAACGATGCCTGGAGGCTTCTGGGTTCGCGGACGTATAGAAACACCGATTCGCTCGATGTGGGGCTTACGATGCTTCGCGCGGAAGCGATGATTTACATGTTCGGTCCTGAGCGTGCGATCGGCGAGCTACGCGCGGCGCTCCAGTTTACGCGCGGCAGGAATCCGTGGTTGATAACGCGCGCGCGATGGCGGATCGCGGAGCTTTACGAACTATGCGGCTTTGAAATTGATGCTTCCGAGGCACTTCGCAAGATCAACAGGGATTTTCTGCCCGCGCACTTGCTGAAAACGCTTGATTCCAAGCTTGAGAGCCTGCCCAAACCTGAGAATATGCAGGATGGCGAGGGCGAGGGCTACAAGCTCGATCCGAACTACGACAAACGATTCGATTATGTCTGGCGCGGAAAAGTTGATCCGGATGAGCCTGTGGACTTTTTGGAAGTATAGAGTCCGGCTTTGTGAATTAAACGGTGAACTTGCATTTGCAGATATGCAGATGGACTTCAAATCCGCAGGCGAGCCACTTGGTTTGTTGAATCCCAAATCGTATTATCAATCGAGGAATCGTCATACAAATATGCTTCTCTCTGATATAATCCCCGCACCCTTTGCAGGGGAGCGAGCGGTTTGAAGCGTGGCAAGGTTTTATAGACGCCGTGGATGTTTTTACTGGTCGTTATTACAAACGCTTGGAGGCGATAAATGGATTTTGCACTTAGCGAAGATCATCAGATGATTCGAGATATGGCGCGCGAGTTTGCCGATGAAGTGCTTGCACCTCAAGCTGCCGAGCTTGAGAAAACACGTGAATTCCCCGAAGAGACTCTCAAGAAAATGGCGGAACTCGGGCTTCTTACTCCGCCCGTTCCCGAAGAATACGGCGGGCCTGGACTCGATACGCTCGCGTACGCGATCATCGGTGAAGAGGTGGCGCGCGGGTGCGGCTCGACGGCCACGATACTGGGCGCGCACTGTTCGCTCTGCTGCATGCCGATTCTGACGTTTGGAACCGATGAGCAGAAAAAGAAATACCTGCCGCAGCTCACGAGTGCGGAGAAGATCGGCGCATTCGGTCTCACAGAGCCGAGTGCGGGGAGCGATGCTGCGGGTATCCGAACGAAGGCTGTGAAGGACGGCGATTATTACGTCATAAACGGCCACAAGCAGTGGATCACGAACGGCCACTACGCCGGAATTTTCGTGATTCTGGCGAATACGAACCCCAAGGCGGGCTTGCGCGGCATAACGGCTTTCATCCTCGACAGGGACACGCCAGGCTTTTCAACGGGCAAGATAGAGGAAACGATGGGCATCCGCGGCTCGGCGCAAACCGAGCTTCACTTCGAGGATGTGCGTCTGCACAAGGACCAGATTCTTGGCGGCGAGCGCGGCCTCGGCAGGGGATTCCTGATGGCGATGAGGGTGCTTGATTCCGGACGTATCGGTGTTGCGGCGGCGAGCGTCGGGATCGCGCAGGCGGCTCTGGAGGCCGCGGTGAAATACTCGAAAGAGCGTGAGCAGTTCGGAAGCGCCCTCAAGGGTTTTCAGGCGATCCAGTTCATGATCGCGGATATGTCTACCGAGCTTCGGGCTGCAAGACTGATGACGCACTACGCGGCCTGGGCGAAGGACAATAACCCGAAGTGCACGCTTGAAGCGGCGCAGGCGAAGCTATACGCGAGCGAGGTCGTCGGGCGCGTAACAGACCTTGCGCTCCAGATCCACGGCGGATACGGCTATACGAAGGATTTCCCGCTCGAGCGCTACTACCGCGACGCGCGCATCAAGCGGATATACGAAGGCACAAACGAAATCCAGCGCATGGTCATCGCGCACGAGGTACTGCGAAGGGTGCGGTAGGGATTTATCGCTCGCCAAGCTATACTCTATACAGCTATGATGAAAGCAACTTACGATCCGGAAGTCGATGCGCTTTATATAGAGCTTCTCGAAGGCGACTTTGAATGCCGCACGATCAGGCTCACGGACGAGATATCTCTGGACATAGGGCCAGACGAACTGCTTGTGGGTATAGAGGTGCTGGACGCCAGGAAGCTAATCGGGAAAGGCGAAGTCCCGACGATGGCGCTCGAAAACGTGCAACTGGTCACGATCTAGCGCCGGGCCTTTCTGTTGTACGCGCCCCAGCGCATGGTCATCGCACATGAAGTGCTGAGGAAGATGAGGGGGGAGGGGGGTC
>JAGGVC010000114.1 GCA_021158185.1 bacterium
CCGCCTGAAAGCGAATTCCCCTACAACCTTGGCCCGGAGTTTCTTGAATTAAACTGGTATACAGAGGAGAAATTCAAGATCACCTGGAAGAGCTTCAAACTCGACTTCAAGCCCAACGAGACGATCGAGGTGCGCCACACTTTCAGGGCGTCTCGCGGAGGCGGGATGGCGTATGCACCGCATATGACGACGAACTTCGACTATACGCTCGTAACAGGCAGAAGCTGGAAGGGCACTATCGGCGAGCTCATCGTCACGGCCACGCTCGATCCTGAGTTGAACTCCGAATGGGTACTCGGCACGCCCGTGGACGAGTGGCGGATCCTTCCCTACGAAATGGAAGAAACGGTCGATTGGTACGAGGACGAGATGCTCACGACCGAATGGCTCGAACTCGCTGACAGCCGCACACTCAGGGGCATGAAAAAGGACTGGGAGCCGTCAGCCGCCGACACGCCTGTACTTCGGCTGTGCGCGTGGGAGGAAGGCGTATACTGGATCGATATTACCGCAATCTTCTCCGAAAGCTCGGCGAGGCTTCTCACCGATGAAGAGATTGATCGGGCGCCGCTCTCATACCTCGTTTGCGGTCAGTATGAAATCTACGCCCGCCACGGCAAACCCTTCGTTGAAGAAGACGACCGGATGGGCTACTGGTACATCACAGGTTTGGAATGGTATACGCCCGATCCGACCTACATAATCCCCGACGACGACGTAAAACGCCTCAACTGGTACGAACTTGAGAACATCAAAAGACTCGCCGCCGAAGAACAAAGCCGAAGATATCCGGGGTAGATGCGCGAACGCGCGCCGCTCGCCGGGTCTCTGGAGAAAATGGGAATGACGGGCAGCAGTTAGGCGCGTGAAAAACGCGGGTTTTGTGTTAAACTGCAGCTTCCCAAAGCTTGTATGCTTTTGACGGCATGGATGTACAATCCAATTTGACTGAGGCATCGGGTTTATTGAAGAATCGTTCAAACCCGAACACAATCCCGCTGAAATTAATCGTGTGTATGCCGATTACCACGAATCCGGATCGCTGCCGTATATGTAACATACGGTGTTGTACTTTCCACGAGGGATAAACTTCGACAGGTCACCGGGGAACTCGTCGTCCATCTGTTCGTCAGAAAGGAGTTTCCCATTAAAACCGTAATTTGTATCGAAAATAATCAGCACGTTGCTTTCGAAGAGACCGGGTTCGTTCAAAAAACTATTTTCACGGCTTACTGTGAACGGCAAATAGTAAACGTCTCCGGCGGTTGGAGTGTCCGGTAGATTATACAAGTAGCTACCCGTCGTGTATGGCGATGCGGGTAGATGGTCCAGAATCCCGCATTTCACCAGATCATCGAGAGTTGCAGGTACCTGCATGGTGTAATAATCGACGGGCTGCAACGAGTCCAGCATATCCATCAGATCGCCGTTGTCGGTCGGGTAATCCCTCATACCGCTGAAGAAATAGGCGGATATGGCGAATTTTAAAATCTCGCCTCTCATAATATTTAAATTCGTAAGAGCGTAACCAGTATCGCCAAACCTGTTAATGAAATCGGCGTTCAATGCGATCATCTCATCGTAAGCCTTAAGCTCGCTTCTGGCGTAAAGGACATTGTAGTAAACGTTTCCTTGCAGAATAGCGATTTTATCAGGCTCAGCCCAGCATTGTTGAGACTCGTCGGCATTAGCTATCGATCCAAATATAAAACAACCTATGCAAATAGAAGCTACTACCTTCGTCAACATATCTCTATGCAACATGGTCAACCTCACTTATATAAGTTGTGTATTCGAAGTTGGGACTGTGAGCCTTTGTGTGACATTTGGAACAGTATTCAGTCCCATTGGGTATTTCAATATACTCCTCTTGCTTTTTAAACTCTCCGTCTAAACTCATGATAACGGGAACCGTACCTTGATGTAACAATTGATGACGCTTTCCGGGACCATGACATGCTTCACAACTAACCCCACGTGTTCTTAAACTACGGATACCAAGGATTTCGTTAAATGGAAAATAGGTGGTATGACATACTAGGCAATTCGAATTGGAACTCTGGGGAGAACCTTTAGTATCTACAATTTCCTGCAAATGCTCAAGGGCTTTTGCATGGGGTGTGCTCTGCCATGTGACTAGCTCGTTAGCATGACATTCAATGCATGCTTTAACCCCAATATATTGATAAGCATCGACAGGGTAGCTACTGGATATGTAATCAGTAATTTGTTGAGTCTGCAACATTAAGCTCTCAGATGTGATATCGGAGAATATCGCATCATCTTCTATCTGCGGCAATACGGTTTGAACCACACAACTTGAGGCCTTACTAAATATGTCTACCCTAACATCGCAAATTGACCGCCCACCGTCCCAATTATTGGGTGTGCGGTTAAAGTCATGTGGAACGATGTATCTACCGTCAGGTGTAAATACACTTGCTCCACCAATAAGGAATACCTTGTTAGGGAAGATATCGCTAACTCTTTTAAAATCGATTTTGCAGTAAGGATCGATGAGACATATTAAATCAGCATCGTAAATGAGTGGATATATATCACTAATCATTGATGACAAATCTGAAAAGTAATAATGACTAAGCTCTTGTGTTGGTTGAACGAAACTAACAAAAGCAACTACTGAATCCTCAATGTCAACTTTATAATATTTTCGAGTAATACTGTTAAAGACAGTGTCATCAGACGTGATGTTGGAAGCTAGAAGACATCCTTTGTATGCAGATAATGCGTTTACCAATTCAATAGGAGAACACAAAAGATCACCAGCTTGAAGGCATACAAAGTCATAGTCATTGTAATTGAAGTACTGAGCAACGAGATTTAATGCGCTCATACGAAGCTCGCGTGGTAAAAGCGTTGAGTTCATATCAGGGCAGAAATCGCCCAAATCAAATAATACACTACCACTATATAACGGCAACACACTTGATGACTTAATGATATGAGATAGTTTAGGCAGACCGCCTGCCGTAATCCCACCTCAACCACATGCTAGAGCAACACCTTTAATTCCATTAGTATATTGCATCTGAACGGTAGGCGACGCATAAGCGCACATTGGCATGATTAAATAAACAAAGATAGATAGTATATAGCGATATAATGTCAATTAAGTCCTCCAAGGTAAACTGGGAGCGCAATTATACGCCCCCAGTTCATATGAGAGATGCGACAACTTATGCACATAATACTTCAGTGCAAATGCCATTTTGCTTACATTCAGAAACGCCCTGAATGTATCTCTTGCCACAATTTGAGGTGTGCAATCCGCATATACAAATGAAATTGGCAACAGGATTGCATGTGTGGCCATTATTGCTCAAATAGTTGTTGACTGTCGAGCTCCCTGTTGTAGGAGGAGTAAACGATGTTGGTCTTGGGCTAAATACCTCTGTCGAAAGGAATGTCTCAACGGCTAATGGGCACAGAAGTTCTTCACTGGTTGAGTCTGTGTAAACAACGATGAGAGCTGGAATGAAATCGCAGTTTAAACCGGTTGTATGTGCATAAACGTTATCTGCGGACACATATTGCCCTGTCCCATCGCCAAAGTAAAGATATGCATAACTTAGGGTTTTGCCGGTTACTGTGAACGAATACTCCATTCCGTCTGCTTGCCAAAACGCATAGTATGGATCTTCAAGTTCAGTAGATGTTACGAGAGCACCCTCGTCGCTATTCATCATAAGCGAGCAATTCGCTCCTGCAACAGTATACGATCCATATTGGTAGATGTCGACGCAGTACCCATTTACTGTCAAGATGAAAAAAGCAAAAATCAATGCTAAAATGAAGCGCATAAAAAACCCCTCAAAGTAAAGATAAGTTAATTATACCAAGGATTCGCAGGATAGCAAGAAGAATAGTCCTCGCGCGAGAAATCACATGGAGAAATTACTACACAGTAAAAAACGACAATCCATTGCCAGACAATATGAACCCTACCTCTTCCTCACCGTTTTCGCCTTTACTTCGTCCGCGAGCATTTCAGTTAGGGCGGATTCGTTCATCTTTCCGATGTCGCCTTCGAAGTAGCTGTTGATCGCATAATCGCCCGAGTCCATCTCCTTGTCGCCGATCACGGCGAGGTAGGGAATTTTCTGGATTTTGTGAGTGCGGATTTTCTTTCCGAGCTTCTCGTCGGATTCATCCACTCCCACACGGAATCCGGCTGCAACAAGCTTGTCCCTGAGCGAGCGAGCGAAATCCCTGTGCGCCTCGCCGATGGGCAGCACCATCACCTGCACGGGCGCGATCCAGAGCGGGAATGCGCCCGCGAATTCCTCGATCATCAGCCCGAAGAATCGCTCGAAGCTTCCAAGGATCGCTCTGTGCACCATTACGGGCCGCTGTCTGGAGCCGTCCTGCGCGATGTAGTTCAGGTCGAACCGCTCAGGCAGGTTGAAGTCCACCTGCACGGTGCTCCCCTGCCACTCGCGCCCGAGCGAATCGCGCACGTCTATATCGACCTTCGGCCCGTAGAACGCACCGTCCTTTTCGCCGATGTGGAACGGGATACCCATATTTTTGAGTTCCTGATGAAGCCCCTCGGTCGCCATTTCCCAGACATCGGGATCGCCGATTGCCTTATCCGGCATGGTCTTGAGGCCAACGGTGTATTCGAATCCGAAGAGGTCGTAGACATCGAAGCAGAATTCCAAGACCTTGCGGCTTTCTTCGCCGAACTGCTCAGGCGTGCAAAAGATGTGCGCATCGTCCTGAGTGAATCCGCGCACGCGGAGAAGGCCATGCAGCACGCCGCCGCGCTCGTATCGGTAGACGGTGCCGAACTCAAACATGCGAATCGGCAGGTCGCGGTAGCTGCGTATGCCGTTCTTGTATACGAGCAGGTGCATCGGGCAGTTCATAGGCTTGAGGCCGTAGCTTCCGAAATCCTTCGCCTCTTTTCTGCCTTCCGCCCTGGCCTTTTCCATCCGCTCAGTCTCATCGAGCGAAGTGACCATAAACATGTTATCTCGGTAGTTGCTCATATGCCCGCTTGTTTCCCATGCCTCGGTGCGCATTATGTGCGGGGTCATTAGCGGAATGTAGCCGCGGCGCTCGTGCTCCTCCCACATGTAATCCTGGAGGATCTTCATCATCACCGCACCTTTGGGATGGTAGACGGGAAGTCCGGGACCTAAATCGGGGTAAATGCCGAAGAGATCGAGTTCTCGGCCGAGCTTGCGATGGTCGCGGCGCTCAGCCTCGGCCAGGTATTTCATGTGCTGCTTCAGCTCTCCCCTTGTATCGAAGCAGGTGCCATAGATTCGGGTGAGCATCTTGTTGCGCTCGTCGCCGCGCCAGTACGCGCCGCTCACGCTCAGAAGTTTGAAATGCCTGAGCTCGCTGGTTGATTCGATGTGTGGGCCCGCGCAGAGGTCGGTGAAATCGCCCGATCGATAGAAGCTTATCGACTCGCCGTCGGGAATGGCGTCAAGAAGTTCGGCTTTGTAAGTGCCGTCGTCGGCGATCATCTTCTTCGCTTCGTCGCGTCCAACCTCGACTCGCTCGAACTGCACTCCGCTCGCGGCAAGTTCTCGCATTTTATCCTCGATACGCGGCAGATCCTCGTCCGTGATTGTGCCCTCAACGTCGAAATCGTAGTAGAAGCCCTCCTCGATTGAAGGGCCGATCGCCAGCTTTGTTCCGGGCCAGAGCTTGAGCACGGCCTCGGCCATCAGGTGCGAGCAGCTGTGGCGCAGGCGCGCAAGCCTCGCACGTCGCTCGTCAACAAGCGGATCTTTCTCGATTACCGGACACATCACGATTCTCCCTTTGAACGAACACTGGATTGAACAGGGCTGCGATATGGACACAGCTCGATTTCGGGAAGAAACATTATACCCCCATTCGGTTTCCATTCCTGCTCATATACGGCGAACAAGGAACTTCGCGCGCCAATGCCGTCGCGCGCGCGTATTCAGCGTGAAGAAGCAGAAAAAGCTAGCATCAGATAACTTGTGCAGCCGTTTTTCTAGGCCGGTTTATCTCATCAACTGCTTAAGCTTCTTTCTTCTGATCATTATGTCGCGGGCAGCCTTCGCACGGTTCGCCGCCTTCCGCACAATCGCCGTCGCAGAACGGACCGGCAAATGCCGCGTTGCCGTCCGGAAGCGCAACAAGAACGAAATCGCCCTTATCGCCGACCTCGACAGGCATGTCCATACCGCATTTCAGGCACTTGGGATACGAATCTGCAACGGGATACTCGATGGCATCGTCCGAAGAGCTGCCGGCTATTTTCAGCCTGATGATGTTCGCTTCAAGGTCAATTCCTGCTATCTCGCCGCTGATGATCTGGGTTCTTGCATCTTCCGGTTCACCAGGCTCTACAGGTTCCTCATCGTCCACGGGAGGTGCATCGTCGGCATTCTCATCGTCATCCGTTGCATCGTCATTCGACGTATCATCGGCAGACTTAGAAATCGCGCCTATCGAGGATATCGGCTTAGTGGGATCAAGACTGCTGAAGTCAGGTGCGTTTGCATTCGAAGGCGCCTGGGTGGATGCGCCCTCAGGCGTTTCATCCGCCGTTTCCGGTGCGGGACAGGCGCTGAGCCCGATCAACACGAGACACAAAATGCCGATAACGGCAAAAACACGAGTGATATTCATTTACATTCACCTCTGAAAATCCAAACAAAATCGGTGCGGAAAACCGACGCCGCGCTAAGGGACGGGATTCTATCACATTTGTTCGTTTGCGAACCCTCATTTGCCCCTGTCAAGCGGATAAGAAATCCAGTCGGACGATCGGAATGTCATAAGCGCTTTGCATATCCTGCACCGGTGCTCGCTCGTTCCACCTTCGCGAAAGAATCACAATCGCGTTTCAGCTTAACCCGCCCCTTGCAGCGTGCTATAATCCGCCGGGTTTGGGGCAAGGCGTGACGCCCAGGCTCGGAATGATTGCGGCGAACCGCCGTGTTCCTTATTGCTCTGAAGGTGAAAGGAAATGACAGCTCTCAACTGGCCGAAAGAAAGAATTCAGGAGATGGCGAAGACGATTCGGCGGGACGTTCTCGTCGGTATATTCAAAGCAGCGAGCGGGCACCCCGGCGGGCCGCTTTCCGCCGCGGATTACCTTACCGCACTCTGGTTCAGACACCTGCGCCTGGATCCTGAGAATCCGAAGTGGGAGAACCGCGACCGTTTTATCATGAGCAACGGCCATTGCAGCATGCTCAACTACGCGCTCCTCGCGAGGCGCGGATTCTTCGATCCGAGCTACCTGATGACTTTCCGTACGAAGGACTCCAGGCTTCAGGGGCATCCGAACGCCACCGAGCTCGAAGGTCTCGAAGTCAACACTGGAAGCCTCGGCCAGGGGTTGTCGGTCGGCGTCGGTATGGCGCTCGGCGCGAGATTTTCGAAGCTCGATGACGTGCGCGTCTTCGTCAACGTCGGCGACGGCGAGCTGCAGGAAGGGCAGATGTGGGAGGCTGCGATGTCCGCTGGGCATTACAAGCTCGACAACCTTATCGTAACCGTGGACTACAATGACGCCCAGATCGACGGCCACGTGAAAAACGTGATGCGGATCGATCCGCTCTCGGACAAACTGCGCGCGTTCCACTGGGATGTGGTCTGGGCTGACGGGCACAACATCGACAGTATTCTCATAGCGTTCCAGGGCGCAATCGAGGCAAAGAACGGGCGGCCCACAGCGATCATTTTCAAGACCCTGATGATGAAGGGCTGCCCCAGCTACGAGGACGATCCCGGCTGGCACGGCAGGCCGCCGAAGCACGACGAAGTTGCGATTATGCTCAAGGAGCTCGGCTTCGACGAAACGCCCCAAGAAGCCCTGGCATCGTACGGCGAGCCGAGGTTCAAGTAGCATGATGAAACTGATTTCTTTAGCACAGTCAAAATCCCGCAGGCGTGATTTTCCAGACTTAATGCAGGATGAGAAAGGAGAATGAAAGATGACGAGTCTCGTAGGCGCACCGATTGAGGCGAAGTATGAAAAGGGCGAACCTGTGCTCACGCGCGAGGCGTACGGCAATACGGTTGTCGCGCTCGGCAAGGTGAATCCGCGCATAGCCGTGCTCGATGCAGACCTTGCGCAGAGTACGCTCACGAAGTTTTTCCGCGACGATCCGGAGACCGGCGTAAGGTTCGTCGAGTGCGGAATCGCCGAGCAGAATATGATGAACATCGCGGCCGGACTTTCCACGATGGGTTTCATCCCGTTCATTTCGAGCTACGCCCAGTTTCTGGCGTCGCGCTCGCTCGACCAAGCGAGGAACACGGTGGACTACACGAACCTGAACGTCAAGATCGCTGCGGCGCACGGCGGGATCAGCGTGGGCCAGGACGGGCCGAGCCATCAGTCGATGGAGGACATCTCGAACATGTGCGCGCTTGTGAATATGACGGTCGTCGTCCCCGCCGATTACTACGAGACGATAAAGGTCGTGCGCTGGGCGGCGGAGTACGTCGGCCCCGTGTACTTCAGGCTTGGCCGCGAGAAGGTGCCCATCTCGACATCCGCGGACGACCCCTGGGTGCACGGCAAGGCGCTTATGCTTGCGGACGGCGCGGACGGCACGATCATCGCCTGCGGGTATATGGTGCACAAGGCGGTCGACGCGCTCGAAATGCTCGGCGAAGAAGGCATTCACCCGCGATTACTCAATATGTCCACGATCAAGCCGATAGACAGCGAAGCGATTATCGCCGCAGCCGCCGAGACCGGTGCTATCACCACCGCCGAGGAGCACAACGTCTACGGCGGGCTTGGAAGCATCGTCGCGCGCGTCGTAGTCGAGAGCGATTACCGCGTGCCGATGCGCATCGTCGGGATTCCGAACATGTATCTCGGCAGCGCGCCCGCGGACGACCTGTGCGAAGTGGCAGGCCTAACGCCCGAAAACATCGCCGCTAAACACAAGGAAGCCCTCGGAACCGCGCGGATGGAAGGAAGCGCGTAAGGGGGTGCGGATGCGGAACGCGCTCAGAAGTGCTCCTCTTCCCACAACTCCGCAGCAAAAACCCGGTCGAAAAAGACGGGGAGTAGTGGGCGAAAAATCTGGAATGAGGGCTGGATGGAATGCGGGGTCACTCCGCGCCTCGCGCTTGAGTTCCATTTTCGCAACGGTCTTGTAAACCACCGCCGCATCCCTGGACTCGGTTTTCTCGATTGACTCAGGCCTGAGAAGGAATTTCAAGTATGCGCGCTCGACTTTCCCTGCAAGATTTTCGATTTCGCCGTCAAGCTCAGCACCTCCCGCCCGCTGCTAAATCGTTTTTATTACGTGGGGAGGCTTTACCGCGTCCTCTCGACCCGTTCAATCGTAAAGAGAATCCCGTCGTTAAGCGTCGGCATTGTGAAGCTCCTGAAAGCAGAAATGGGCGCGGCGGGACTCGAACCCACGACCTCCTGGGTGTAAACCAGACGCTCCAGCCAACTGAGCTACACGCCCATTAAAGTGTGGGCCCAGTAGGATTTGAACCTACGACCAACGGATTATGAGTCCGCTGCTCTGACCGCTGAGCTATGGGCCCGCCATCGAATTATACCACGATGAAACAGGTGAGCAATCAAGGCTGGCGAAGCACTATCGCCGCAATCAGTCTAATTTAAAGCATCTGAGAATTTCCTGACCAGCTAACTGACCCCTTGATTCCACACTTCCCGTTAATTGTTCATTATGCACAAAGCAATTTCCTATTCCTTACCTATTCTTCCGCGCATTCAACTCGGTATGCGGTGGGGCATATTTCATTGTCGACGTAAGCGTCAATAATGCTCTTCAGGTCACCAAATTCAGGTGAACCAATAATATCATGTCTGTTTGCAGTGGCCATCTTTACGGTCGTCTGTGCTTTCCTTAGGCGCTTAAGCATGGGAATTACTATGCTCTCTACGTGCTTCACGTAATCGATCATATCTACACTTGACGCAGCCAGCTTATATCCATCCCAGGTTCCTGCAAGCACGATTTCCTCATCACGTAGTGGACCTATGATTTTTGCTCGGAACTGTTCTTTATTAAGAGCTGGGAATCCCAAATCGGCTAAGTGGTTGATGAGTTCTTCTGCATAAACGAATTGATGCCTTACACTCGTTTCATATTGTCTGACGAAGAGCAAATGTCCCAAGACTGCCGCCTGCATTCTTCTATCGGGATTATTGGGATCTTCCTCGAATTGCTTTATGAACTCATTTGCCTTGTTGATGGATGAAGTGCTAATCATTCGGTCAATATCATATTCAACCTCAGATCCTTCAAGTTCTCGACTCGCCCTTATCGGTGGCCAGCCATTCATGCCAATTTCCTTAGCCCGCAGCAGTTCTCGGAACTTATCACTATGTTCGCACCGTTTGTCAGGATCAAAACAGTAGCTAAGACTGCCTGCAACGAAGTCAGCCAATTGAATCAGTGGTTCTTGGTGACTTTTGCCAAAGCTAAAGCTCACGACTGTAAACAGGTCTGGCAGCCAATACTCCGCAAAGTAGCTTTCAATACTGTCCATAAATTTCTTGCCGCGAATTTCATCAGCAAGAATGTCCATTCTAACTCTGCTTCGGCTAATTCGCTGATATAGCATACGGTTGAGAAACTTATAGAAAGACGGCATATACTGCAGGCCTGAATCCCGATCAATACGGGCTTTATCGATGATAATTGCGTAGTATCCGAAGTCGATCTTGAGTATATCGTCAAGAATCCTTGACCTGCGTATATGTTTTGAGCCTACTCCTGAGCTTTTTACCTCCGCCCCACTGAAGTGCTTTTGACTAATCTCGCGCATCGCCGCATCGGCTTCTGGCATTTGATATGGATCAACGATAACAGCAGCGCAAATAAACAAGTTCGATGCGCCTTCCTTTTCAATTTCCAAGTCGTGCTGTCCGCTTTCATCAACAAATACATTCAACTTGAATTCTTGTGATTTCTCATTCTGCATAATTAACTCCCTAGCAGTTTCACACTCCTATTTCCGCACTGTCCATTTTACCAGAATCGCCCAGAATCGAATAGTCCTTTCCTGTCAAGCGATCCTGGTAACCGCCGCTCCTCTCTCCCCTCTGCCTGCAAACCGCGTCGGATGAGCATTTTTCCACCACTCGGCAATCTGGTATCATGCGCGCGGCGGAATGCCGGCGGCTTGGGTAGTGCAGCCTGAGCCGCAGTTTTCGGGAAGGAGTGCGAGCGATGAACGTGGACGATATTGCGAAGTCTGCCGAGGCGTTGAGAGACGCAAAACACATCGTGATGCTCACGGGAGCGGGGGTTTCCGCCGAAAGCGGCGTTCCGACGTTCCGTGACAAGGACGGTCTCTGGGACAAGTACGATGTAACGACGCTCGCAACCCCCCAGGCGTTCGAGGAGGATCCGGGGTTCGTCTGGAAGTGGTACGACTGGCGCAGGCAGAAGGTGAAGGATGTGAAGCCGAACCCAGGCCATCACGCGATCGCGGACATGGAGAAATGGGCGGAGGCGAACGGCAAGCGGTTCACGCTCGTTACGCAGAACATAGATAACCTTCACAGCCTGGCCGGAAGCAGGAATATCTTCGAGCTTCACGGCAACATCTGGAAAGTGCGTCTGTGGGGGACGGGGCCGGATGATATTTCGGTGCGCGAGTTACTCGAATGCCCGCTTGCGGAATGCCCGCCGAAGGACGACGCAGGCAAGCTTCTCCGTCCGCACGTCGTATGGTTCGGGGAAACGCTCAGCCCCGCCGTGATCGAGGGAGCGCAGCACGCCGCGATGGACTGCGACGTGATGCTCGTCGTCGGCACGGCGAACGTCGTCTACCCATCGGCGGTGATGCCGTACTCAGTCTTAAGAAAGGGCGGAACCGTGATCGAGATCAATCCCGGCGTTACCGAGCTTAGTTCGGATGCCACGATCAGTATGCGCGAGAAAAGCGGTGAGGCGCTTCCAGAGATATACTCTCGAATAACCGAAAACGCGTGAACATGCAGAAAGAACTTGAAGAAGGACACACTCCCGCGATTTATTAATATCGTTAAAGTGAGCAGTTATTCGCTTATGATGTTGCACTCCGGGCTGAAAATCTAGTAGACTTATTGTCTTTCGTTTTTCCGGGAGGTTTATGCATGTGCGGAATTGTGGGTATCGTGTCTTCGAGGGATGTTGTCGGCGTTCTCGTCAACGGCCTGAAGATGCTCGAATACCGCGGCTATGACTCCGCGGGCATCGCAGCGGTCAACGGCGGCGAAATACTGATCGAGCGGAACATCGGCAAGATTGCTAACCTCGAAGATCTTCTTGCGAAGCATCCGATATCGGGCAATACGGGTATCGCACACACGCGCTGGGCTACGCACGGCGTTCCCAGTGTCAACAACGCTCACCCTCACACGGACCAAAGCAGCGTTGTCTGCCTCGTGCACAACGGGATTATCGAGAATTACCAGGTGCTAAAGGACAAGCTCATCGCGGAAGGAATCGCATTCCAGAGCGAGACCGATACCGAGGTCATAAGTCAACTGATCGGTTTTTATTTGAAAAACGGTACCGGTTTCGAAGAAGCTGTCAGGCAGGCATGCTGCGATCTCGAAGGAAGCTACGCACTCGCCGTGCTTTCGAAAAACGAGACGGGGAAGATCGTGGCCGTTCGCAACCAGACGCCGCTCTGTATCGGCCTCGGCAAGGATGAAAATTTCGTTGCGAGCGACATAACGGCGTTTCTCGAGCATACGAAAGAAGTCATCTACTTGAACGACGGTGAAATTGCAGTCGTCACCCGCGATGACGTGAAGTTCCGCACGGTGAAGGACGGAAATGAGCTTGATAAGCAGGCCGTGCATATTTCGTGGGACGTCGAGGAAGCGCAGAAGGCCGGCTATCCACATTACATGCTCAAGGAGATCAACCAGCAGCCCTTGATTCTGGTTGATGTTCTGCGCGGCAGGTTCAGGGTGGGCGAGGACGAACTCGAAATGCCCGACGTGGAGGAGTTCGTGACGCCGGACATCGATCACATCAACATTGTTGCGTGCGGTACGAGCTGGCATGCGAGTCTCGTCGGAAAATTCATAATCGAGGCCATCGCCCGCGTGCATGTTTCAGTGGATTACGCCAGCGAGTTCCGCTACCGCAGCCCGATGGTGGACGATAATTCGATTACTCTTGCCATTACGCAATCCGGTGAAACCGCGGACACGCTTGCAGCCGTTCGGATGGTTCAGGACTTGGGCCGAAAAACTATGTCGATATGCAACGTCGTCGGCTCAAGCATCACGCGCCACTGCGGGCTGAATCTCTACACCCAGGCGGGGCCTGAGATCAGCGTTGCATCCACCAAGGCGTTCACATCTCAGCTTGCGACGATTTATCTGCTTGCGATCAAAATCGGCATTATGCGCGGTGTGCTCGACGATTCGCTTTTCCAGCATTATCTCCGCGAGCTGCGCGCTCTTCCGAGAAAGCTGACGTCGGTTCTTGAGAACGTGGAAGAGCTTAAACGGTGGGCGAAATACTTCCAAAAGAAACAGAATTTCCTCTTCCTCGGACGCGGCGTAAACTATCCTGTGGCGCTCGAAGGCGCGCTCAAGCTAAAGGAGATAAGCTATATCCACGCGGAAGGCTATCCCGCAGGCGAGATGAAGCACGGCCCGATTGCGCTCATCGACGATGAATTCCCGACGGTTATCGTTGCACCCGCAAGCGCGACGTTCGACAAAGTCAAGGCGAATCTCGAAGAGATTCTCGCGCGCGACGGCGATGTACTTGTCATTACGAACCAGCCCGACGAGTTCAGGCGGTACACTCCGTTCATCTTCACGATTCCCGAAGTGGACGAGCTTTTCAGTCCGATTCTCACGACCGCGCCGCTCCAGCTCTTTGCGTACTACACTGCGCTCCGCCGAGGCTGCCACATCGACCAGCCGCGGAACCTTGCCAAAAGCGTCGTCGTGGAATAAAGGATCGTTGCCATAGGTTTGCAATTTCGAAACAGCGATAAGCCGGTTGCAGGCGTTTGCGCAGTCTTGAATCCCAATCTCCCAGCGATTCCCGCATAAGCTTTGCGCGCGGCAAAAGCGTTTCATTTCCGTTTCGGTCCGCTCGCGTAGAAAAATACTCGCAGTATGTATCGAGATAAGCCATTAAGGGTGCGTCACGGGTATGATAGCCGTTCGCCAGGGACTTAGGCTTCAAGGCGAGAAGTGACAGTTTCATCACGGATCGAGTCGTTTGTAATGATTTCATACCTCAAGAACGCTGTCAGGAACAATCCTGTACTGAATCAGAGTAGCCTGCCGCTCATCGCGCGCTACACGTTTCGCCTGCACCTGATAGGCTGGATACTCGGCAACGTCGCGTTCGCAGGCTTGGTTTTCCCGCTCTCGGATATCATCCTTAAACGTGCGTTTAACGCATCCGACATCCAGATAACGATCCACGCGATGATGATGCCTGTTGCGAGCCTTTTCTCGATCCACTGGGCGAGCATTATGGCGGGGCGCGACAAGCGCGTCTTTTTCCTCATCGCGGCATTCTTCGGCAGGCTGATCCTTGTTCTTATCCTTCTTGTGAGCAATGCGAACCACTACCTTCTGCTCATCGGAATTCTCTTTTTCTTCAATTCGCTCGTTATGCCAGCGCAGAACAACATTTTCCAGAACAACTATCCCGCGCACCTGCGGGGACGGCTCTTCGGCTCGGCAATGGCTGCGGCGACGCTCGTCACTATGCCGTTTGTATACTTCTCAGGATGGCTTCTCGAAATGAACGAGGACGCCTACAAGATTCTGTTTGTCATCGGCGGCGTAATGGGGTTTTTAAGCGTAATGATCCTGAGAAGGATCAGAATCCGGCACAGGCCTATTGACGAAGGCGAAACCTGCGAGATTCCCATCTACGCCGGTTATGCTGAGCACCCGCGCTATCTCCAGCTGATGATGAGCGTTCAGCGGCTTACGGTCAAGCCCGTAGTCGAGATGATCGCGCTCTTCAGGAAAAAGCGCACATTTGCCCTTTTCGAGGGCGCATTCATGGTTTACGGCTTCGGGTTTCTGGTCATCCTTCCTGCGATTCCGAAGTGGCTCGATGAAGTCGTGCATATGCCATACGACGATATCAGCGTTGCACGAACGGTGATCCCGAGCGTACTGATGATCCTCCTTTCGGCGACGATGGGCAGGCTGATGGAAAAGTCGAACCCGATGAAGTTCTGCGCGTACGTGAACGCACTCATGGTGCTTTTCCCGATTCTGATCGTCACACTCCCGATGACGGTCATCGTCTTCTCGCAGCCTGTAAACGTCGGCGTGTACACAGGATTCTTCATATTCGGGCTCGGCATAGTCGGCATCAACATCGCCTGGAACCTGTCGAGCATCTATTTCGCGGGGAAGGACGAAGTAAGTCTCTATATGGGAGCGCACGTTACGCTCGTGGGGGTGCGAGGGCTTACGGCGCCGCTGCTCGGCTACCTCGTAATGACCTACGTCAGCCTTCACGCCGTATTCTGGCTGTCGGCGTTTTTCTTTGCACTGTCGAGCGCTTTTATGGCCTGGCTGCACGTTTCGACTCGCAAAAAGAACGAGCGTGATATGTCGCACACCGCAGCATAGCCTGCAAAGACTTTGAAGACCCGCACAAAGGCTTGCACACAAGGAAGAACCGCGGGGAAAGTGGACTAAGTTGGGCTGTGCGGCCCGTCCGAATTTGAGGTATGATTGTTGCGCACCAAAGGCGCTACGCAAACCAGCGGGACATGTGTCCAGCCTGAGGGATGCGGTGTAGATCAGCTATTGTATATGCCTATTTGTTGTCAAGCGGACTCTCGGATGTCCGCATTGTAGAAGGCGGGTATTCTGCTTTAACAGACGCAATGAAGCCAGGTCAAGTGTTTAGAGTCGTTCAGGTTGAATAATTTGGAGAAATTCTTGGATGATTAGTTTGATTATAGTAGGCTTCCTAATTTTTATTGTGGCCATAGCCATGACCATGGTTGGCAAAGGCGGCGGAAATTTTTATGTTGTGATTTTGGCAATTGCCAACGTTCCTATGCACCAGGCGGCGACAACTGGTCAGTTTATTCTTTTTACAGCATCCATTGCGGCCATGAGAATTTTCATGAAAAATAAATCTGTATCATGGACATTGACTATCTTAATTGGAACTTTTACAGCTTTATCGGCACTGGGAGGAGGTTATTTTTCTCATTTGTTCAGTGGTTTTTTATTAAAAATGATATTTGCTGTCATGCTGTTGATAGCAGGCGCAGTGATGTTCATTCCTGTTTCAGAGAATAAATATGTGAAGAAGGAAAAATATTTTGGAGTTATAAATCTTAAATCAGGCGGTGAAAGACATAGTGTGAATTTGTGGGTTGCATTACCAGTCACCGCTCTGGCAGGTTTTGGCTCAGGGATGGTGGGAGTATCAGGAGGATCTTTTTTGGTTCCATTGATGGTATTGGCCTGCGGAGTTCCAATGCGTACAGCAGTTGGAACGGCATCCGCATTGATTGCGGCAACCGCCTTCATGGGTTTTACGGGGCATGCTGTTCAGGGAGATTTTGATCCTTCATGGGCTATTCCGTTAGCTTTTGTCACAATTCTCGGAGGAATAATAGGTGGGAAGTTAGCTTTGAAGACAAAGCCCAAACATCTTAAAACACTCTTCGCCTATACTAATTGGTTTGCAGCTCTTTTCATGATTTTTAACGCAGTTCAGACAAAAGGAATGATGTAAATATTTGCGGGCATAACAATGGGGTGAGCGCGGATCAATCGGGAGAATATGGTGGATTCGCAGCAGACCACGCGGTTCCAGTTCGATCACACGTACGACTCGGCGGGGAACCGGCTGGCGCTTGCGATTTCTACCGATGCGGGTTATAATTCTGTTGAAACGTATCTCCGTAAGGGGTTGCGCGATGAATAAAAGAACGGGGTTAATTTGGGGTATTTTCGTGGCTCTTTTTGCCGCGATTATCGTTGTATCCTGCAAAGCGTCGCGCG
>JAGGVC010000088.1 GCA_021158185.1 bacterium
ATATCACGATGATCGCGCAGAACTACCTCGCCAAAACCAATGACGGAATCGGCGACGACGCGCTTGAGGCGTGGATCGACGGCGACAAAAGCGGCGAGGTCGGAATCAGCGATATCACACCCATTGCGCAAGGATATTTGAACACGGTAATGGAGTATCGGATATTGACTTCGAGCCAGCCGGACAGCGGGTTCACAGTAATCGGTTCTCCCATTCCGTTCGGCGATGCAGGCGTATTCCCGAAGACGTTTAGTGTGATACTTCCGGTAGAGGTACAGCAGTACGTCGCAGTCGCCCCGGTGGATGTCGATGGGAATCCGGGGGAGCGGAGCGGCGCGATACAGGTAGCTGGATTTCAGGATCCTGAGATTCTTGGCGTTTCGGGGAATGGATATAGCGGCAGCGAGATTTTCTGCACACCTGGAAGCAACTTCGCCATGAGCGCCTTAGCTTGGGGCACTGAACCAATTGCGTATTCCTGGGATTTTGGAGGAGGTGCTGCACCTTTAACGTCTGTGCAGGAATCACCTACTATAACGGCCTCTTCAGTCGGTACATACATATGTTCTTTGTCGGTCGCAAATGCTAATGGTTTAGATACATTCGAGTTTTCGCTCATTATCGAGCCAATACCCTTGATAGCCGGGGTCTCTCCTTTACGTTGCCAGGCAGGAAGTGTAGTTACCTTTACATCACTAACCGAGGGAGTCGACCTTAGCTATTCCTGGGATTTCGAGGGCGGTGCCACACCTAATACATCTCATAGTGTGTCACCTGAGGTAATAATTGGACAAGCAGGAACGTACAATGCAACTTTGTCCGTATCTAATACGTGGGGATCTTTTTCAAAGAACTTTACGCTCCATGTAGTAAACGACCTTGCTAGCCTGGCATGGCATTGTGAGACTATTAATAGTGCAGGCGATGCTTTGTATTCATCAATTGCAATTGATACAGACGATAAATCTCATATATGTTATAACAGTATTACGACACCTGGAAATGCGAGTCTTGGTTATGCATATGGGAGTGGTTCTTCGTGGTCAACAAAGGTCATAGATTTAGAAGGCGACAGATGTAGTCCAAAGTCATTAGCAATTGATGCTCTAGGCATACCTAGTGTAACTTACTACGATCTCACTAATGGAAAGGTTAAGTATGCTCGCAAAGATGGTGACTCGTGGTTAGTGGATGTTGTCGATAACACCGATGGCGTTGGTTGGTATTCGTCACTAGAAATAGATACACTAGGTAGACCACACATTAGTTATTATGACCAAACGAACCAAGACCTTAAATACGCAGTTTATTCAGGGACACTCTGGGAATGTGAGTCAATTGATGTAGACGGAGAAGTTGGTGAGTACACTTCGATTGCCTTAAATTCCATGGGCATGGCGTATATTAGCTATTGGGATCGAACAAATGATGATCTGAAAGTAGCGCATTACGATGGAACATTGTGGATTAAAGAAACTGTTGATAGTGTAGGTTGCAATTCCTCGATTGCTTTTGATTCCTTGGATAGTCCTTTTATCAGTTACTATGACTATGATAATTCAGATCTTAAGCTCGCGCACAATGACGGTTCTAGCTGGATTATTGACATTATCGATAGTGACTGCAAGATACGCGATTACACGTCTATGGCTCTTGACTCATCGGACATGCCGCATATTTGCTATTATGAAGCCATTGACAAGGATCTCAAATACGTATTCAACAATGGACTTACATGGGTCATTCAAACCGTTGATAGCGATGGAGATGTGGGCGACGGTTCGTCATTAGCGTTAGACTCCCTTGACTTTCCTCACATAAGCTACATCGACTCTACGAACTATCGACTAAAATACGCGTGGTTCGGGTAGTTTAACGTAAAAGCTTAATATTGTTATCCATATCTGGAGTTGTTCAGAGGGTAAGGTCGATTATCTTGTTCCGGTTAGTCTGGAACTCTGTATGAATATTCTCTCCATACTTATCGTAAAACCAATCAAAGAAGGCAAGCGTGTTTTCCATTTTGCTCGCGGCAATAGGATCGTAGATGATTCCTTGAAGCTGTTTTGTAATCATCTCTTTGGGCGTGGTTGAGGATAGCGCTCCATCATAGCCGACAAGCGTAGAATAAAGGTCAACGGGCCAGGAAAGTACCCACATCGGCTCCTGGGAGCGCGTATCTGTTTTCTTATCGATGAAAGGAACATTGTACCGCACACAGTACGTAGCTGCAACTTGATCGTCCAGTTCTAGGTTATCAACAGTACGATTAATAGAACAACCAAGGCATGGAGTAGCCACTATACCAAGCCAGTCATACTTTTCGTAACATTGCGCCGCATCAAATAAGGCTGGACCAAGAATCGCATTCTGAGTAAGCACATATTTGCCTACGGCAACTGCACCCCGGACGGCAATATGCTCGCCAAGAGCACACACGATGAATGAGCGAATGAAACCAAGTGGCTGTGCTGGGAGACTGTCGGGGCGCGAAGTATCACATTCACACGTAATTACAACGGTATCTTGGAACCATCTAAAATCAGCAGTGAAATCGGGCATTTCTTCAAGGAAACCTGAGGATGGCAAACGCGCTAATAATCGCTTCCCTGACGCAACTACCGAATTCATGCGTTTAATGAACTCTATACACTCTTGTGTTGTCCTATAGCGCGTTCCAAGAGCGTCAAACATGGCGACAATACCAGTCTTTACTTGCGGATCTTCCATCTATGTATTGTATCACAAACGCAACGCAGGCTACGAGTACCGGAGAATTGAGTAAGTAGGAATGGACTCCGAATGATCCGCGTGGGCAGCTGGACGACGTTCACTTTGGCGAGGAAATTCAGATAGTTGTTGAGTGAGCGACAAACGTAGCACGGACGTCCCGTCTGTGTCTTAATATTCACAGGCTGGAAGCCTGTGCTACATGCTAAAATGGACATTCCGAGGCTGAAGCCTCGACTCCACGACGCGAGCGGAACCGCTCTCCCAATTCACCCCCCATTTCCCCACCTCGCACCCCCACGTTTGCTGCTCCACTCCAACCCCATAATTTGCGCTCCCTTCCCCATTCGCCGCTTGTGAAATATTTCTCCAACGGCGATGAGTTTATCCCGTCCTGCGTTTTTTTCCCGGCTGGAAGCCTGTGCTACTCTATCGCCACTTATTCATACCCGTGTTTTTCGAGTGCGCGGATTACATCGCCGAGTGAGTACACGCTGCCGCAGACGACGATTGTGCGGCTTGCCCACTTCGTCCGCTCGGCCGCGACGAGCGCATTCCCGATGCTTTTCGACGCGCCCGCGCTTAGGCCGATTTTTCTCGCGGCGTCGGCGATCGTATCCGCGGGCATCGGTTTGAGAACCGGCACGCTTATCGCATAGAGCCTTTTCGCTATGGGCGCGATTTCAGCTATCAGCGCCGAGATGTCCTTCCCTTCCTGGCAGCTGAAGATGACGGGTGGTTTCATTTTTTCCTCGTCGAAGCCGACGAGGGGGCCGAGGTATGCGACGAGGCTATCGTGGAGCTTTTGGAGTCCGTCGGGGTTGTGCGCGGCGTCGAGGATGACCCTCGTTTCCCCTTTCCTGAGTATTTCAAACCGCCCGCGGTAGCGCGTGCTCAAAAGCCCCGTGCGAAGGGCGGCGATTCCTCTCGGCAATCCAAGCTCCTTCAGCGCAAGGAGTGCGAAGAACGTGCAGTCGAGGTTTGCGTCCTGGTACGTGCCGAGCTGGTCGGTTGCGAGTACGCATTCGCTTTCGCCGACAGGCCGCCCGCAATACGCTGCCAGATCCGCAGTGCGAATCGCGACGTTCCGGCGGTCGTGCGTATAGTCGTAATTAACGTGCCGGAAGCTCCGGTGTGTGCGGATGAGCGCGCAGTTCTTCCTCGATGCTTCCGCGGCGATAACGCGATCGGCTTCGATAGACGGATCATCATTGTCTTCGTCGTCGCTTCCCTTTGCTGCGCTTCCGCCCCAGACCAGGATTCCGTCCTCGGGGATGATGCCGGCCTTTTCGAATGCCTGCTCCGCCGCTGTCCTGCCGAGGTACTGCTCGTGATCCGCGCCGACGTTCGTGATGAGGCTCATGAACGGCCTGCATACGTTCACTGCGTCGAACCTTCCGCCGATCCCCACCTCGTACAATGCGATGTCCGCACCGGCGTTGCGAAAGTGAATCGCCGCAATGAGGAACGTCAACTCGAAGTATGTGAGGCTTATGCCGGTTTCATCGCACGCCTTAAACGCCTCGTTCGCCGCCTGCGCGAATTCAAGCTCGGAAGCGGGCTCGCCGTTTATGCGCACGCGCGCGCGCAGCGTAAGAAGATGAGGCTTCACGAACGAGCCGACCTTGAGGGGCGTCGCGCCGCGCGATGAGAGCATCGCGCGCGCGCGCGCGATTTCGCGCGATTTTGCATCCGCGCATTTTTGCCGAATTGCACGGTGTTCGAGTGCTGCTTCATTCTCAGCCGATAGACTACTCCCCGCCCGTCCGCCTGGGACATCTGCATCCGCGGGAGGCTCGTCGGGTGCTACAAGGATGCTTGTGAGAAATGCGATTACGCTGCCCTTGCCGTTGCTTCCGCCTACGAGAATGCACGGTACAGCGTTCTGCGGATCGCCGAGATGCGCTGAGACGCGCGCAAGCCGCTCAAGCGTGAGATCCCACTTGCCGGGATCTATCGCAAGGAGCCGGTCTTCGACTTCGGCGTAATCGAGTTTCATCACGGCGGGTAATATATCACCGGATAGAGCGTGAAAGCGCGCGCGCGATAGAATGGGCTGCTATTCTCGAATTGAACGGCGTTTGCAGAGATTGCAGGTGTTGTTGCCAGGCAACCTGTCGTTAATGATTTGACGGCTTCGGTGGAGGAGAACGGTATGAACGGTCTTGCGGGTGAGGATGTTCCGATCAGGCTTCACAGGCTCGATTCCCCGGTGACCACGCTCGGGCCGTTTTCGCGCGCGGTTATATGGGTGCAGGGCTGCCCGTTCAACTGCAAGGGATGCATCACGCGGGAATCGATTGACCCGACGGGCGGATTCGAAATGAGCGTGCGCGAAATCGCAGACTGGGTGATCGCGCAGGAAGGTGTCGAGGGCATCACACTCTCAGGCGGCGAGCCGATGGAGCAGTCCGAGGCGCTTGCCCTGGTCATAGATCTCGCGAAGGATGCAAAAGACTTGGGGATAGTCTGCTACACGGGTTACACGCTCGAAGCCATCCGCAAAGCCGGAAGGAAGGATAAGCTCGATCTCGTTTCTCGAACCGACCTGCTCATAGACGGGCAGTATATCCCTGAGAAGCATGCGGATCTGCTTTGGCGCGGGTCATCCAACCAGCGGCTGATTCACCTGACGGACCGATATCGCGCCGAAGTCGAGATGCTCACGAGCGAAGGCGATCGCTCGGCAGGAGTAGAAGTAAAATTCGATGCAAGCGGGAAGCTTGAGTTCACCGGTGTGCCTGCTACGCCGGGCTTTCGGGATAGAATGTATGAAAGGGCCTGCGGCGAAAATCTGGAAAGCTCAAATGAAGAAGCTGAATAGCGCGCGCCTGCTCTAGCTCCCCAAAGCGATCTGGTAGAGCGCGAAGAAATCGGTCGCGTCGAGCGATGCACCGCCCACAAGCCCCCCGTCAACATCTTCCCCCGCGAAAATGTCGCGCCAGTTTGCGGGCTTTATGCTTCCACCGTACAGGATGCGTAGTTCCGATCCGGCATTTTCGCCGAACCGTGCGGCAAAGACCTGCCTGATCGCCTTGCACATCGCCTGAGCATCGCCAGGCGTGGCGTTGACCCCCGTTCCGATTGCCCATATAGGTTCATAAGCGATCACGATTCGCCCTGCAAGCTCGTCACTTACATTATGGAGCGCGCTCTCGAGCTGCCTCGTGGTGAATGCTGCCTGCTCGCCTTTCTCGCGAACCTGAAGCGATTCACCAACGCACAGCACGGGTGTTAGGTTTGTCTCCGTAAGCACGAGCGCAAGCTTTTCAGCGATCAAATCGTCGGTTTCATTGAAGACGTTGCGCCGCTCGCTGTGACCGAGAATCACGATTTGGGCGCCGGTATCCTTGAGCTGGTTGATGCCGACTTCGCCCGTGAACGCACCTTCCACGCGGATCGATACGTTTTGCGCGCCTACAGCCACGGGGCTTTCTCTGAGCATTTCGCTTAGCGGATGAATGAGCGGAAACGGCGGACAGATCGCGAGATCAACGTTCGGGTATTCAGGCTCGTCGGTGAGCGCTCCCTTGAGCCGATCAGCATAGGCTTTGGTTTCCTCAAGCCCTTTATGAAGCTTCCAGTTTGCGATAATCAGCGGACGACGCATCACTACCTCCCGATAAATATCTCCGGAGCTGACTCACCCGGCATCACTGGTAATTCCATCAACGCTTGCGTATCAGGATTCGCAGATGCGACAAACAAGGCGGTCGTCCCGGCAAGCCCAGCTAATCCCGAAAGGCGTTACGATTCCTTTTCAACTTCCGCAATCTGGCGGTAGAGACTTACCGTTTCGATAGCGGTCACCATTGCGTCGGCGCCCCTGTTGCCGTGTTTGATTCCTGCACGAGAGAGCGCCTGCTCGATGTTGTCCGCAACAACAACGCAGTAAGTAACAGGAATGATGCTCTTGATGGCGATCTGCGCAAGTCCCTTCGTTACTTCCTTGGCAAGTAAATCGTAATGGTCCGTTTCACCGCGGATCAGGCAGCCCACCGCGATAACAGCGTCGTACAAGTTGGTTTCCACGATACGCCGGGCAGCCATCGGAAGCTCGAAGCTTCCAGACACCCAGAAGATATCCGCACTTCCGCTGTCGCCGGTCGAGTGCCGTTTGAGTGCGTCAAGCGCACCATCGAGGAGTTTCCGCGTAATCATCTCGTTGAAACGACTCACAACAACTGCGACTCGAAGGTCGGTCGCTACCCGCTTTCCGCTGTATTCATTATGCATGGTTTCACCCTTACCCGAAGACTGGCATTTCCTAATGCTGAAGCCTGATTATTATGCATGTTCGCCCGAAGGTCAACCGCCTGCATTGACATAGGCGATATGGTTTCGTAAAATGCACGTATGGGAAAGGAAGCAATCGTTTCGGTATTAGTTTTTGCAGCTCTTGCAGTTGCCTGTCCGCGCGTACTTTTCGCGCAGGATGAGCCGGGCGTTATCAAAGTGTCCGGTCCTGCCGACATCGTATCGCCGATAGACAACGCTGAAGCTATCCTCGCGTACAACTTCGACTGTAACGGGACTTACGACGAGGAAAACGACATCTGGTGGCTTTCAACATCGAATCCGTTCAAGTTCAAGAAGAAGTTTACCGGCCAGTGGTATTTCGACAGGCTTGTGATAAGCGATTTCACCGATGGATACGTAACCGTGAAGATGCTTCTGCCGGTATTCACGCAGCATCCGTCGCGCGGCGGGCGTTCCGCTTCGAGCGAGGTCAACCTGATCGTGACCAACCCTCAAAACGACGAATTCTACGAACTGAAGGGCGTTAAAGTCGGTTCATCGCGTGAGGGAATCGAGCGTCCGACCTACTTTTATATCCCGCTCAAGTACTTGAGCGACGACGGACGAGTGATTATCGAAGTGCTCGGTCTAGGACAGATCGGCGTGAGTCAGTCAAGGCTCGTGATTCTGAAGGAAGAATAGCGTTTGGCAGCACTGTTAATCCCCGCGCGTTCGTTGCGGAAATGACCGCTGGTGCGGCTTAGGGCGTTAATGCTATCATTACAGTGTGCTTAAAACGATAAGCCTGTTCGGCATTGAAATCACCTGCGCATCCCGTGAGGAAATCCTCGGGTGGACGCTTGCGGAAGCCGATGAAGGAAGCCAGGTTGCCATCGCAACGCTGAACGCGGAGATGGTGATGCGGGCGGTGGACGATCCCGATTTTCTGCGGCTTCTCCATTCACGAGAGATCGTTATCCCCGACGGCAGGAGCATTGCAGAAAGTGCAAGGCGGATTCTTGCGGAGAGGATCGAAGTTTATCCCGGAATCGAATTCGCATTCGACCTCGTGAGGGCTACGACGGAGGGAACGCGCTCGGTTTTTCTTCTCGGCTCGAAGGCGGGCGTTGCCGAAAAGGCTGTGTCGCATTTACGGGAGGCAATCCCCGGCTGCAAGATCGCGGGCTTTCATCACGGCTATTTTCGGGGGGAAGATGATCGTATCGTGGCGCTGATCAACGAAAGCAAGGCGACAATTCTGCTTGCGGGAATGGGCAGTCCGTACCAGGAATTCTGGCTTGAGGAAAACAGAGAAAGGCTTGAGTCCAGGATTCTCGCTGGAGTCGGGGGAAGCTTCGAGGTGTGGGCTGGGTTACACAGGCGAGCTCCCAAGTGGATGAGCAGGATCGGGCTTGAATGGCTCTACAGGGCATTGATGGATCCAGGAAGATTGAAGCGGCTTGGTTTCATACCCAGGTATCTCGCACTCGAACGGGCGGAAATCCGAAGGAGTAAGCGGCGTAAGGAGGGAATGCAGTAGACCTGCTCCTGAAATACTACCTCGCAACCGCCCTAAGTCTATCCTTTTGCCGCCTTTTCCTTTCCCAGGCAGCAGTTTTTGTACTTCTTCCCGCTTCCGCACGGGCAGGGGTCGTTTCTTCTGACCTTCTTTTCCTTACGCCTGAACGTGCTCTGTCGGGTCAGTGCAGGCGTATCGGATGAGCGGTAGCCTGCGATGTTGTATGCACTTTTCCTTTCCTCGTCTTCGTCCTTGGCCTTGACACGCACTCGGAAAACCTTTGAGATGACGTCCTTCTGAATGCTCGATTTGAGAGTTTCGAAATGGTCGAAGGCTTCCTTTGCGTACACCGCGACCGGATCCTCTTGTCCATAACCGCGCAAGCTGACGCCTTCACGCAGGTGATCCATCATGTTCAAGTGATCGATCCACTGTTCGTCGATGCTTCTGAGCGTAAGGTAACGTTCGAGCTCTCGCATGACATCCACGCCGACCTCGTCTTCCTTTGCTTTATAAAGATCGTTTGCAAGCTCCTTGAAATCCTGCGTCAGCTCTTCAGCGTTCTTTCCGAGAATGCGGTCCTTCGAGTAATCCGGCGGGAGCGGAAGAGTCATGCCGAGATCGCGCCAGAGATTATCGTAATCGAGGATCTCCTCGTTTTTCTGCGTGTAATGGATGTTCAGTTGCACGACGTTCTCCATCGCCGTCTCGATGAAACCGAGGATCTGCTCCTTCATATTCTGCCCGTGCAGTATGTTCTCGCGATCCTTGTAGATAACCGAGCGCTGCTTGTTCATTACGTCGTCGTACTGAAGTACGTGGCGGCGGATGTCGAAGTTTCTGCTCTCGACCTTCTTCTGGGCGCGCTCGATGCTCTTCGTCACCATGCCTGCTTCGATCGGCTGATCCTCCGGCACGTTGAGCCTGTCCATCACACCCGTCAGCCTGTCCATCCCGTAAAGGCGCATAAGGTCGTCTTCGAGAGAAAGGAAAAACCTGCTCTCGCCCGGGTCGCCCTGCCTGCCCGATCTTCCTCGAAGCTGGTTGTCGATCCGTCTCGACTCGTGCCGCTCGGTGCCCAGTATGAAAAGCCCTCCCGCTTCAAGGACTTCTTCGCGTCCCTTGCTGCACTCGTCTTCGTATTTCCTGGAGAGCTCCAAAACTTCATCGGCGTTGTCGGGATCGAACGGATCGATGCCTCGCTTAAAGAGCTCGTACTTCGCAAGAAATTCGCGGTTGCCGCCGAGAACGATGTCTGTTCCGCGACCCGCCATGTTCGTTGCAATCGTGACTGCGCCCGGTCGCCCTGCCTGTGCGATGATATATGCTTCTTTCTCGTGGTACTTCGCGTTGAGAACCTCGTGGGGTATCCTTCTTGCTTTTAGCATGCTCGCCAGTTTTTCGCTGTTCTCGATGGAAATCGTGCCGACGAGCACTGGCTGCTTCTTCTCGTGGCACGCTTTGATCTGCTCGATGATCGCATTGAACTTGCCTTTTTCCGTCTTGAAGATGACGTCGTTCTGATCCTTCCTTATCATCGGCAGATTCGTCGGAATTACTACGACGTCGAATCCGTAGATCTTCTTGAATTCCTCTTCCTCGGTCTTCGCCGTGCCGGTCATCCCGGCGAGTTTGTGGTACAGGCGGAAGTAGTTCTGAAGCGTGATTGCCGCGAGGGTCTGGCTTTCGCCTGCGACGCGTACGCCCTCCTTTGCCTCTATAGACTGGTGCAGCCCGTCCGAGTACCGGCGTCCGAACATCAGGCGCCCCGTGAACTCGTCCACGATGACGACCTGGCCGTCTTTCAAGATATATTCCACGTCCCGCTTGAAGAGCGTGTGCGCCTTGAGCGATTGCTGTACTGCGTGAGCAAGGTCCTTGTGCTCGAATTCGAACAGGTTATCAATTCCCAGCATCCGCTCGGCGTTCCTCTGCCCGACAGCCGTGAGCGACACGGATTTGCCCTTTTCGTCGAATTCGTAGTCCCAGGTGATGTGGCTTTCGTCAATGCCGTGCATTTTCTGATCGAGTTTCTCGAAGAGGTCTTTCTCCTGTTTTTCGCCGGTTATGTTTTTGCCATTCAGCCTGCGCACGACGCTGTCCACACGCGTGTAAACACTCACGTCCTCGTTCGAGCTTCCGCTGATGATCAGGGGTGTGCGCGCCTCGTCGATCAGAATGCTGTCCACCTCGTCCAGGATTGCATACACAAGGGGGCGCTGCACCATATCGTCAGCCTTCATCACCATATGATCGCGCAGGTAGTCGAATCCGAATTCGTTGTTCGTGCCGTATGTAATATCGCATCTGTAGGCTGCCTTTCGATCCTTTTTGGACTGGTCGTGAAGAACGCATCCGACCGAAAGCCCCATCATCTCGCAAATCGGACGTTTCCACTCCGCGTCGCGGCGCGCTAGGTAATCGTTTACCGTGATAATGTGAACACCCATGCCCGCCATCGCATTCAGAATCGCCGCAAATGGGGCCATGAGGGTTTTGCCCTCTCCGGTTTTCATCTCAGTGATGCGGCCTTCGTGCAGGACTATGGCGCCGAGCAGTTGAACATCGAAAGCCCGCATTTTGAGCGTTCTTACAGCACATTCCCGCACGAGAGCGAATACCTCGTTCATATGTTTGTCGAGGATGGCGTCAAGTTTCTTGTGCTCGCTCTTGTACTTCGGATCATCCTTGGGAATAAGGAGATCAAGCTTTGCAACTTCGCTTTGTATTTCACTCTTTATCTCAAGCGCGCGCGCGCTAATTGCCTCATCCGACATTTTCTTAATTCCGGGCTCAAGCTCACCGATCGGTTTGATCAGCTTCTCGAGTCGAGCAATCTCCCGCTTATTGTTGTCGAACATTAAACCAATAATATCTACCACTAAACTTCACCTCGAAAGGCGCTGGTCGCAGGATTCAAAGCCTGCCACGCCCCCGTGTTGCGGATTGAAATCGACGCGCAGATTTCTTGTTTGCGAACCGCAACCTATTAGTTTACCACTAGGTGTTGGCAAGCTGTTACAGCCCGATGCGGTATGTGCTTATGTCCTTGTGATTTTCGTGTAACTAATGCTCGATGATTTGCTTGCATTTTTGGCTCCTCCCCGCATTTCAGCCGGCAGTAGACCTGAGAAGATGCCCGACGGTTGTGCTCGCGGGAGTTGTCACATATGTTTTTTGAGAAAAACGTTGTTAATCGCCAAATTGTATTACGATTATTAGATATGTTGTACAATTCATATGTCCCAATGCAAGTGTGATTTCTCGTTATCCGTGGAGGTGTGCCCGGAAGATGGACAGTGTTGATCGCAGGAAGTTCCTTGGTCTGGTTGGCAATGCAGGCGCTGTCACGTTGGCTTCAGGCTTGATTGCCGACCGTGCAGATGCCAGTGAATCGAGCAAGAGAGAGGATAATGCACATTCGTTCGGCTGCCTTGTAGATACAACTCAGTGCGTGGGATGCAGAAGCTGCGAAGAAGCCTGCAATATGGTTAACGAGCTTCCGAAGCCGGAAACATCCTTCAATGACATGACCGTCCTTGACGAGATGCGGCGACCTGATGCTAGTGCATACACCGTTGTGAATCGCTACTATCCGAATCCTCCGAACGTGCATAACGAGCTTGAGCCGGTCTTTGTAAAGGTTCAGTGTATGCATTGCAACGATCCTGCCTGCGTATCCGCCTGTATCGTGGGTGCGATGGAGAAAACGAAAGAGGGGCCGATAATTTATGATCCTGCCAAGTGCATCGGCTGCCGCTACTGTATGGTCGCATGCCCGTTTCAGATTCCGGCATACGAATATCACAACTCGCTAACGCCTGAAGTGAGAAAGTGCAATTTCTGTTTCGAAAAATACACGAGTACAGGCGAATGGCCGGCGTGCGCTCGTGCCTGTCCTAGAGAAGCGATAGTGTTCGGAACACGCGAGGAACTGCTTGTCCTTGCACGAAAACGAATCCGGAAGCATCCCGGCAGGTACGTTAACAAGATTTTCGGAGAAAATGAAATTGGCGGAACATCCTGGATGTACCTTGCAAGTACAGACTTCGCAAAGATTGGCTTTGAGGATATGAGATGCGAGCCCGTTCCCGTTCTATCCGAGACGCTTCAACACAGCGTTTTCAAGTATTTCCTGCCGCCGCTAGCACTATATGCCGTTTTGGCGGTTGCGATGTTTCTCAATAAGCCGACTCCCGATGAAGAGGATGAAACGGAAAGCCAGGATGCGGAGGTGAAGAATGTCCATAAGTAGCACAATATCCGAACACCCCGTTGACGTCCACAATAATCACGAGGAAGAAGCCGTTGAGGTAGGTGTACCGTTTTTCACGCGCGGGGTTTGGGTCCTGGTTGCTCTTGCTCTCATCGGATTCGGCTTCGCTATGTACCGTTTCCTCTTCGGCCTAGGCGCAGTTACAAATTTAACGGATCAGCGTGGGTGGGGATTGTGGATCGGAATTGATGTCGCGACAGGCGTGGCCTTGGCCGCGGGCGGGTTCACCACGGCCGCGCTCGCACACATTTTTCATCGCCATCGTTACCACGTCATAACGCGCCCCGCTCTTCTAACGGCGCTTCTCGGCTACACATTCGTCGCAATCGGGCTATTGGTAGACCTCGGACGCTACTACTTCATCTGGCATCCCATTCTGCCCTACTACTGGCAGGGAAACAGCGTGCTCTTCGAAGTGGGCATTTGCGTAGTGTTCTACCTTACGGTTCTTTACGTTGAGTTTCTACCGATAGTATTCGAACGTTTTATTGGGAGGGTCAATCTTCCGGGTGCATTCGCAAAAATGAACGCGTTCGCGGACTGGGCCTTGCGGAAGCTGAGTGGCGCGGTGGACAAAGTGCTGTGGATTTTTATTATCCTCGGCGTTGTCCTGTCCTGTCTCCATCAGTCATCACTCGGCTCGCTCATGCTCATTGCGCCGACAAAGCTGAATCCTCTCTGGTATTCATCCCTTCTTCCACTGCTGTTTCTTCTTTCGGCAATTGCAACGGGATTTCCTATGGTCGTTGTCGAGTCAATGGTTGCGGCGCGGAGCTTCAAATTCAAACCCGAAATGCACATACTGAGCAATCTTGCACGGATGACACCGGTTCTGTTGGGAATCTACCTTGTGATCAAGGTAGGCGATCTGATCTACCGCAACGCCTTAGTTCACGTTCTGAAATTTGACATGGCTGCCTGGTCGTTCCTGGGTGAGATGTTTATCGGTGTGATTATTCCGTTTGCGCTTCTGTGTAGCAAGAGCGTAAGAAAGAGTCACACGGGCTTATTCTGGGCATCGTTCATGATCGTTTTTGGGGTTGCCTGGAACAGGGCGAATGTGTTTATTGTCGGTTTTACTCCTCCATTCGAGACAGAAACGTACTTCCCCGCTATCGGTGAGTTTGCAGTCACAATTGGATTGATTTCGACACTGATCCTATGTTACCGGTTTGCTGTAAACAACTTCCCTGTCTTTCCACGTGAGATTGTCGAGGAAGCACGGGCAGCTGTGAGTAAATGACGCAGAGAAAGCGGATGCCCCCTGCAGGTGATGCACATATGAAAAAATGCGGTTTTGATCTGAACCTAAAGCAAATTAAGAACTTGCTCCCGGCGTATTCATACGTTGCGGCGGCATTGATCTTGTTGTTCCTGCTGATGCCGATAGGATCCGCTGTGAGTCAAGAGGAATTTGCGGGAGCGGGGGAATCTCGGGGGCCTAAGATAATAGTGATGAACGATCCCGACATCAGTTTTCTCTATGACAAGTTCGAGCCGGTCAGATTCCGACATCAATGGCACGCCGATATTGTCAAGGACTGCACGGTCTGTCATCACTATTTTGACAAGCACGATGAACTGGCGAGGGAAACGGGCACTAGCTGCGAGTCCTGTCACTCCGGACTGCCGGATGTGCAGCAGAATCGTGCCATTCCTTGCAGCGTCTGCCATGAAACAGAGTTCTCAAGGGCAAACAAGGAAAGAGTCGGACTGAAAGGTGCGATCCATCGCCTCTGCATAGACTGCCATCAGGACTATGAAAGCGGGCCTGTTGACTGCATGGAATGCCACGTACTCAATGTTCCCGACCACGCGGATTTCATCTCCGAGTACGAAGGTGCTGAAACATGCGAGGAGTGTCACCCCGGCAAGATCAATGAAGTGATGAACTCAACCCATTACAAGCTAATGTCCAAGCTCCCTCTCGATTTCCTTTACACGAATTCGGAGGCGACGGAAAAGGCGCCGTACGCGCAGAGCGGTTTCATTCTTCAGCCCAGTCCGTTCTGGGCCACATTGCCGCAGATCAACTGGCTGTATACGATTGAAGATGATCCGAGTACGCCTGAGATTGACGTAATCGGCGGATGCGGGACATGCCATATCGGTTATGGGCTTGAGCCCTTTACGGCGCGAAGCGCAATTCTGCCTTCCTCTGGGGAAGAACATAATGTGGACTGCCTGGTTTGCCATTCACAAGAGTACGAGCGCAAGTACTTCCCGGTGATTTCAGACGGCAAGCCGATGATTAGATCGGTTCCTACCGTTGATGGCATAGAAGACCATTCAATCTACACGGAAGCCGCACAAAAAGTCGGACACACCGCCACTGAATATTGCCAGCGATGTCATACAAGGTCGGGCGAGAGCGTTGAAGTGTTTGAAACGGGAGGCCACAGCTTCAAGCGCGGGGTCGGATTTGATCCACAAACCGATGTTCACGCGAAGCTCGGCATAACCTGTAGTGAATGTCATAACACGAGCGAACATAAATTCAAGCGCAAACTCTCAAGCGATCTTCTAACTTTTTCGGACTATCGCTTGGAGGAAGGATGTCTTGATTGCCATCGCTTCGTGCATACTTCCGACGAGATGAAGAATATGGTTGCAAAGGTGTCCTGCACATCGTGCCACGCAAACAGCACGGGCGGAATAACCGCGATCGACTATGCAAACCTTGTTAAGGGGGCAGGCGGGCGAACCACTGTTTCCGTTTCTTCCGCGGATCAGGAATGGCAACCTGTATTCAGATGGTTCAACCGAAAGGTGATGCTGCCTTCGACGCCGCTCGGTTCCAAGTATGACGGCATGCTCCACCCGTACAAGGAACTCGAGGTTACACTTCCGGTTGATGATGCAGGCAACCTGATGCTGCTCAGTCATCGCTCGCTGATTCTCGATGGGAGCATCGAAAAGGCCATTAAAGACGGTCAAGAGGATTACAGGAATTACGTAGCGAATTTCCTGCCAAAGCTTGAAGTTTTCGGTTTTCCGCCGATTCCCGGCGAGTTTGCGGGTTTCGAAACCAGAACGCATATGTACACGTTCAGCCACGGCATCTCTCTCGATAATGTGCGAACGTGCGTCGATTGCCACGGGGCGAATTCTGCCGTTGATTGGTCTCTTCTCGGGATGGAGAACCCGTATCCTATCGGGTAGACAGCCGGTCGGCGCTTGGAATCACCACACGTTGCTATGCAATAATGCCTGGAACAGCTTGACGGCGGTCGGCTCTGCTTCCTAGCTTACGCCCTCGGCGAGATACAT
>JAGGVC010000110.1 GCA_021158185.1 bacterium
CGCTCCCGCTCGATTGCGGGGAAGCTTACGATTGCGCGCTCGACGGGCTGAGGCGTGACAGCTCCTGGCACGATGCCGTGGACGCGATCCGCGACCGGTACGGATACGAGGCGATCGGCACGGGGCCTACGATCAAGCGGCTCATCGAGCGCAAAAGGCGGCGCGCCGGCGTGGGCGAAGCAGGCGGCCTCGAAGTCGCACGACCCCAGAATATGCGGTGAGGATGCGCGGCGCTACGTGTAGCCACGGGCAAAGTCGCGTACAACCACGGGACCTTTTGATGGAGGCGGACAAAGGTGGAGGGGGTTATCTAGTCCTTTTCGTATAGCGTCTATGTGGCACACATATTTAGCTTAGCTTGATCCTCAACTGGAACACGCCCGAAATAATACGCTAGCTTATCTCTTAATTCCTTACGCACTCCTACATTCATTTCCAATCGTTTAAAAGAAGAGTCATTTTCATTCTCACGAGTTATTGCTTTGCATTCTACTCTCGCGATGTTCTTAAAACTAATCATATAATAACCACATTTAATATTTACCTTTCTAACACTAAGATCGTATGTCCCAAGCAAGTCATTTTGATCATATATAAAATATTCCAGCCAAGCATATACAGGACTATCTAAATCTGTACCGAATCTACTAACCTGACCCTCATGCCCCATTTTTTCCCACACTTCTGCTGAGACGCTATTTCTTGGGGTCATCATCCTGTTAATTCTTGTCATGTCACGCTCGAGATAAGGATTACTATAAAATACTTTTTGAATCTCTTCAAGGGGAGCAAGTAGTATCTCTCTATTTTCGATAGAGCAGCATGGTGTTATTACGGCTGCATATTTAGGATGCTGCATAGCGATTTCGTATTCACAGACTGGCTGTATTTCGGGATTATCAACTCTTGGCGATGCAAGAACGAACCCCTGCACTACATCTCCCATGCGCAACGAGTTTGAGGGCGTAGGTTCGTAAAACATAGCTATTCATCATCTTCGTAAAGATCGCTAACGTCAACACTGCGAAAGTATTTGACAATCTGGTCTGGGCTGAGAAAGTTCTTAGAAATACGAATTTCTCGAATTCCCATAAACTCATCTCTAGACCCTAATAAAACAACGATTTCAAATCCGCCAAAAGGGACAACTCGTTCGTACACAGGGGTATCTATATGGTTACTTCCTGTTCCGGAGTCGCAATTATCCTGATCGATAAAAGTGTTGGCCTTATCCACAGACTAATCCTCCTTTTTCTTGCGCATGTATTCAAGAACCGGCTCTTTAATAGTTTTAAAATACTCTTTCGATATAAGAGCATGTATAGCATCAGTAGTTGTTAAAATGTGATCTGAATCAACATTTACGGAAAACCCGTCAATATCCATGTGTAAAACATGTGGGTCGTCGGTTTTGCGAAGCGTTTCTTTGTAAGTAAGATGAAGTTGGCCACGTTGTACGGTTACATTGGTATGCAAAAGCGTGGATGTATCTAGAGAAAATCTAGCTAATGGAAGGCATGACTTATACCATTTTCTGAAGTCAGAATTACGCCATGACGGAACCGGGCATTCATCAATGTAGCGAAGTCCAACCCTACTCACAATGGGTAGATCTGTAATGTCAATGAAGTGCTTAAGGATGGACTTGATCAAATCTCTAAAGCGCATATCGGAGTTTGGATTGTTATAGGTTTTGTGTTGCTTTGAGGTCAGGCTAAGTGAATCACGGCTCACATGAAGTTTATCGCCGTTCTCAGCTTCAAATTCCCAAATCCTATTGGAACTATCTTCGGGCGCGTCTTTCTTCATCTGCCCAAGGTCAGCATCTTTGCTGAAATCAACTAGCAAGAACTGCTTGCTAATTATTAGCTTTGACTTGGGAAAAGCCTTCATGATCTCAATTTGGAATTTGCCGATCCTAGCATCAATGAAAAACAGGTTCGGGTAGCGAATCTGAAAAATGACCTGCTTCACGGTTGGGTTGACAAAAACCTCTTCTGATATAGCCATATGCATCACCCGCCAGATTATGCAACAAGGAACCCCAAGCGGCAAACGAGATGCTCACCGCCCCACAGTAACTCACAATGTAGTATACCATGGCTCGGCAAGTTTTGTACGCTTGGCAGTTGCATTTGTGAATGACAAAGCCAAAAGCACAAGGGCACAAAGACCGAAAGGGCTGGACATAAAAAGCTGCCGCATTGTTCAAGGCATCTGAAGCCGGATTTCACTTAAATGCCGCTAATACCTGCCAAACAACATCGCATGATTTACGACGGCCTTCGCACGCGGGCGGTGAGACGCCGCCAGTCCGAGTGGTAGAGGGAGTGATGCCTTTCGGTTAGCTACAGTATCGCCCTTCCGACATCCGTGAGCATTTTTTCGAGGAGTGAGACCGGCAGGCCGACCACGTTGAAGTAACATCCGTTGACCCGGCGCACGAGAAGCGAGCCGATGCCCTGGATCGCGTAGCCCCCCGCCTTGTCGAACGGCTGATCGCGCTCGATGTACCGCCCGATCTTTTCATCGCTCAGTTCGTTGAACGTGACCGCGGTTTTTTCGGTGCCCGCGATTTCGATTCCGTCAGCGATATTGACCAGCGCGAGCGATGTATAAACGTAGTGCGTTTTGCCGGAGAGCATACCGAGCATCTCCGCCGCCGCTTCCTCGTCGCGCGGCTTTCCGAGAACCACGCTGTCGATCGCGACGATGGTGTCCGCACCGAGCACGAGCCGCGAGGCATGCGTCTGCGCGACCGAGTACGCCTTGAGAAGCGCGAGCCTTTCCACGCGCTCGATGAGTTTTTCCTCTGTCTCGATTTTCGTGCGCGCCACAAGCCCGCCGCCTAGCAGCATCTCCTCGTCCACACCCGCGGGCGGCACGATCTCGAATTCGACGCCGAGCGATTCAAGGATTGCCTTCCGCCTGGGCGATTCGGACGCGAGAATAAGTAACTTATCGTCCATAGGCTCGGAAGTTTAGCACGTAAGGCGGTTCGGCGTTATAATCGCGGATGTGGGAATGACGCTTCACATTCTTCTGATACTTGCATACCTGTACGTCTTTTACTTCGTCGCCATCCTGTTCACCAACGGAATCGAGTGGCTCGGCGTGAAGTTCAGACTGCCCGCGGGCGCACTCGGAAGCGTTTTCGCAGCTGTCGGCACAGCGCTTCCCGAAACGCTCGTCGCGCTCATCGCCATTTTCAGCGGAGCCGCCGCCGCACACGAAATCGGCATTGGCGCAATCCTCGGCGCACCTTTCATGCTGTCGAGCATCGCATTCTTCGTCATCGGCATAACCTATGTGATCTGCAGGAAGCGCGGCGTCCGCAGAAACAACTTCGATATCGAAACTACGGTGATAAGAACCGATATCAGCTATTTCATCATCGTCTTCTCGATCGCGGCCGTTTCCGGGCTTTTGCCCAACCTGATGCGCGGAATAACAGTCGCCGGATTCGAGCTTGCGCACATCCTGCATGTCCTACTGGGCATCTGCCTCATTGTTCTTTACTTCGTTTATGTGAGGCGCGTTATGACGAAGGGCGGGGAGTTCAGCGATGAGCCGAAGCCGCTGATGGTGCTCAGGTGGATATGGTGCATCCTGCCCGTTCTCAGAATCTCGCCAGCAAGCGGCAAGCGCCATCCAGCTGAAAACCCACAGCGGCGATGGGTGATCCTGCAGCTCGGCGCGAGCCTTGTCGTGCTTTTCTTTCTGGCGAGAGCGTTCGTCCACGAAATCGAGTGGCTTTCAGACGCTATGAGCGCACCTGCCATCATCATCTCGCTTCTGATTATTCCGATCGCGACAGAGCTGCCGGAGAAGCTGAACAGCATCATCTGGGTGAGAGGCAACCACGATACGCTCGCGATGGGCAACGTCTCCGGAGCGATGGTTTTCCAGTCGAGCATTCCGGTGACAATCGGTCTCTGGTTCACCGAATGGAGCTTCACGCCCCTGAGCTACGCGTTCGCAGCGTGCGTTCTTACTGTAGTTTCAGGGCTTCTTGTGTGGTCGGACCTGAGGCGGACGGGCGAAATCCACCACCGTACGCTTCTTCTCGGCGGGTTTTTCTACATCGCATTCATCCTGCTGGTCGTTTTCAGGGCGTTTCCCGGGTAGCAGGGAAAACCTCATACATCCGTTTCTGATAGAATATCCTCCGTGGACAGAGAAGGTATCCCTGCCGGAATCCGGGCGGACGAAGTAATTATTTCGCCTACCGCTGAAATCGCGGATGATGTTGAAATATGCGCGATCGACGGCGCGCGCGCGCGGCGCGTGATAATCGGCGACTACGTCCGCATCGCGAGCGGCGTCAGGGCGTTCGTTCCAGAGCTTGAAATCGGCGACTGGTGCATGATCCACGGGCCGACGAAAATTTACGGTTACGAATCATGCATGATTGGCGCATGTACCTGGATCGCACAGGACGTGATCCTGAATTCCACCGACCTACTCACCATCGGCCGCGGCGCGACGATAAGCGCGCGCGCTTCGATATGGACGCACTTCACCGGCGGCGATACCGTGCAGGGCTGCCGATACAATGATCGGAAGCCAGCGTTTCTGGGCGACGACGTTTGGATCGGTGTCGGTGCGACGCTTGCACCGATCATCGCGGGCGAAAAAAGCATGGCGCTGGCAAACGCATCCGTGACACGGGATATGCTGCCAAATCACGTTTACGGAGGCGTTCCAGCGGTGGATCTGACGGACAAGCTCGGCCCGCCGTACAAGGAAATTTCAGACGAGGAGAAGCTCGCGAGGCTGAAAAGGCTCTTTGCAGAATTTAAGGCACAGGCGTTACAATCGGGTGAAAAGCTCGATTTCGACCGGATTCAGCTTGCGTGTGGGGCTGCGGTCGAAGATTCATCCGTCAGCATATTCGACGCGGCGAGCCGCACGTACAGCAAACTCGGCACGCCGGAAGAAGTGGCATTCATGAAGTTTCTTTTGCCGTGTGTGAAATTTTTCCCGCATACACCAGGGAGAGACACCTGATCCTTGTGATAGTCGGAATTTGCGGTTATCGCCTTGAAATCGGCGCACTGGCTCTGTTAGCCTATTATGGTTAATGATGTTATTAAGCCGTTATTCTTGAGGTGTTTAATGCCGAAGAAACTAACCGAAGAGATGCATCGGATTCCCGCGGCGTTTACGCGAGATATGATGGAATGGCTTGCCGAGCTGTCGCGCGATGCAAAATTCACAGGCGGGTCCGCCCTTCGGACGACACAGATTCTGCGCGCTCTCGTTCGCGCGGGTATGTGGGTCGGAATTGACGTTAAGGGCGTCAGGAGCGAAGACGAGCTTTTTGAGCGGATCAAAGCCGGCATTCTAAAGAAGAAACGGTAGGCTGTTCCGACAAGTTCATTTTCTGCGAGCGAGCTATCGTCAGATCGTGCCGGTTCCGATGATTTTGCCTTTCAGTACTTTAATTGAATCGATTCTCGGATCGAGCTCGCGGTTCAGTGTCAGCTCATAAAGGGCGATGTCTTCCTTCTTGCCCTCCATAAGTTTGTCCACGTCGAGAAGCGGATTGACAGCGTCCTCGATCATATAGATCAACCTTGCGGGTGCCCCGATTCCGATAACGTTGAAATCGGTCAGTCTGAGGACAACGCGTGTTCCATTTTGGATCTTGAGCCTGCCCTTCGCGCGAAAAGGGACGGCCATGTACTTGTTCAGGCGGTAGTTGCCTGTGAACTCGATGCTTTTGCCGACGGTGCGGAAATACGGGTTTTCGATCGCGGGCGCGGAATCGAGCACAGCGGCGGTAAGCTGCTCCACCCCGATTGTTAGCTTCCATTCCGTGGGTCCTACATACTTGATCACTGCCTTCCTGCCGAGCAGTACATCGGATGCGTTCATCTTGAGGCCGTTGATCACGATTAAGGTTTCTTCGATCACTATGGGTTTTACATTAAAGCGCTCCAGTGTGAATTCGAGCTTCGAGATTTTGCCTTTAGCTACGAATGTCGCCGGATTAGCGTCTATGTTTACGTGAACCGCCGCAACTTTTTCGCCGAGCGCTTCCTGCACGGCTATCGAAACTTCCTTCTCTGCGATCCCACCGCCCCCCACAGCCTTTACCAGCGCAAGGAGAATAATCAAGATCAAATTAGTCATACGGCAATTCTAACCTAAAAACCAGTATTCCGCAGCAATGCGGTCTTGAGAGCATAAATGACGTGCAGACAACACCGCATGTTCAAAAGGCGGAAGTTGAAAGCCAGTCTGCTTGATAACCTTGATGAAGCCGTACGCTAGAACTTGCGACGAAGAACGATGCGAATCTCGTTGCCTGTGAAGCCGCTCCCTGAATTGTCGTAAAACGCCTCGATGTAGGCTCTCAGGAGCTTTTTCTTGAGGAACAAGTAGCGCAGTCCGATTTTCTCCCTTTCATCGAGAGCTTCATTCCCGAATAACGTTGCGCTGTAGAGCACGCTCACGTTTGCGGATAAGTACTTCTCGACATCGATGTAAAGCTCGTTCTCTTCGCCGATTCGAAGCGTTAATTGCTCGATGTTGAGCTTGTCCTCAAGAAGCCGGCTGACGCGTGCACCGACAAGGTTGTAAAGCTCATCCCTTATTTCTGGAGTAAGCCCCTGTACCGATCCTTCGGGCGGCAGTACACCGAGCATTCTGCGCTTGATTTCCTCTTCGGAAAGCGGTGGTTCGCTCGTAAGAGTGATTTGGCTCAGATCGTCTACACTGCAATCGAGACTGACATAAATGGTCAGGTCATCGTCGAAGCCGCCGCTGAATTCGCCAAGCGAATCACTACCCCTTGCCCCCCCCGGGATTACGACTGCTGCCTTGCCCTTGAGATATGGCAGCAGGCCATACATCGGATCGAACCGAATCTCGAATGGAGGATCGACAACTCTGAACGTGTGGCGATGGACGATAAGACTGCCTTTGTAGCTCTCAAGCTTGCCCTGCATACTGATATCGGGATAGTGGCCGCTGATTTTTAGCGGCAGGATTTCGCCTTTATCATCCTTTGCACCCTCGATCTCTGCCCTGATATCTACAACGGGTGGGAATCTGACGCTTACGCCCGGCTTCACGTACACCTTGAACGGAATGAGGGGAAGCCCTGACATACGTTCGTAAGCAGACTGCTGCATCCCCGATTCCTTACCGTTATCAGTGGCTGAAGATTCGGTTTCCGGAGCGCTTGCGGTTCTCGAAAAAGCCGCGGACATTCCGCCCAAACGGGTTCCGATTGTGATTGGCAGAGGCGCTGCGGGCGGGGCATCCGGATCGGGTGCTTGGAGTGTGATGGTCCCACCGCGTTCAAGCGTGATCGAACCGCCGATATGTACATTTATGTCGTCGAGTTCCTTTCCAAGGAAAAGCTCACCCTCGACAGGCCCCTTGTATATATCTAGAAGCTGAAACCGCTCGAAGTTGCTCAGGATCGCGCTCATATCGAGCGTGTAAAGTGTAAACGGCTTCAGCCGGAACGTGCCTCCCCCACCAACCTCGATCGTATGCGGCTGAACAGAATCAGAATTCTCACCTTTCCTTTTACCGTCTTTTGAGGGTGCGCCCGCGCTCGTTTCAGGATCAGTGACGACAAACCGGCCAAGGCTGAATTTCTGCGACGCGAGATCGGGATCGTATTCGACGAATATCTCGCCTTCCACACCGCCCACGCTGGCGATATCGAGATATCTAATATCACGCGCCGCGAGATCGATTGTGCCGCTCACAACGGGGAATTCCGCAGCGCCGCTCACATTCATATTTGCAGTAACCGTACCGCCGATTTCCAGCCCGATGTCGGGAAGTACGGTGCTTACGTATTCAAGGCTGAAGTTCTCCGCTCGAAGGTTGAGGCTGAACTCTTCGTCACTGCCGTTTTCCGAAGGTTCTGGACGCCTGAGCGTTTCACTCTCGGAAAAGCCCACAGGAATCTCGGTTATTTTTCCGGTCTTGAGCGTCTCCAACATGGCTTCGGAAAGGCCTTTGATGGGTACGCGCCCGTCCACAACAAGCACAGAATCCTTAGTGCTGAATTTGAATTCCTTGAAAAGGAACATATCCGGATAAATATCGAATGCGCCGTCCATGCTGGCCAGGGATATTCTCCCAAAGCCGAGATCGTCGCTTCCGTTAATGGAGCCTGCCATATATGGTCCGCGCTCGCTCGTTTTAACACGTGTAGTTATCGAGATCGCTCCCCAAAATCCTTCCTCGGCGGTGAATCCTGCAATGTGGTTGAGGAGGGAAAGGTCGAGATAAGGAATCTCGATTTCAAGCTGGCTTTCGGCGATAGTGTCACGGATGACGCCGTTCATGAGCACAGTGGAGTCGCCAGCGTATAGCTCGAAGAAGTCGAGAACAATCCTGTCGGGCTCCGTCGAGAACTGAAGGTCGGCAGAAATTTCCTGGTCTTGGATTTTTCCATCGCTCAATGTAAGTTCAACATTGCTCCGTGGCGAGTCGAGTGTGCCGCTGATCTCAACCGACCCGTCGATCAATCCATCGAGCATCGTTCCGCCCGTCATAAACAGCGCGCTTACGAGCCCGATCTGAAATTTGGAGAGTGTCAAGCTGCCCTTGATGGCGCGATCCTCTTCAAAGCTGAGCCTGCCCTTCGCATCGATATCGCCGTCATCGCTGCCGAGGTGAAGCTTCGTAATATCGAGAAGCCTTACATCGCCGACCGCAACAAGCTCGGCATCGCCGAATGGAATGTCGTTCAAAGAGCCGTCGTCCTGCCCGAAGTCAAGCGAGTATTCGGGATTGCGAAGTGTTCCTGCGACTCGCACCACAAGATCACCTTTCCCTTCAATCGTTACATCGGGAGCGATGACCTTGGTAAAACTTTCGAGAGAAAAATCCGAGCCGGTGAGCGTTACGCTCATTTCGCCCTTGCTCGATCTGCCTGCAAGGCTGAGTGTGCTGTTTCCGAAGCTGAAAGCACCGTTTTCGATCTTGATTTCGTTCAAGTCGACAGTGAAAGGGAATCTGCCTTCGCGTATCTCGAATATGGGGTAAGGAGGCTTGCTGCTCTCGTACTCCGCGCTTTCGAGAAGCAGATCGCCCTTCGCCCGCGGTGAATTGATCGTTCCGCCTACCTTCGCCGAGAGTGTGGCCGTACCGTAAATGCCTTCAAGGTCGAGAAGGTCTTCGAGCTGAATCGCCTCACTCAATACATCCGCAGACAAGATGTTCGTTGCGGGATCGAGCGTTCCTTTCACCGTGAAGTCGCTGTTTCCATAGAGAAGATAAAGGTCAAATTCGTGCGGCGCATTCTTTCTCATCTGATAGCCGGTTCGGACGGTATAGCCGCGCTTCTTGTATCTTCCCCCGGCGGAAAGGTAGAGTTTCAGCTCGTTCAACGCACCTGAGCCCGTGAATTCCATTTCTATGGGCTTGATAAGAAGCCCCTCCAGACTCATCGTTCCTTTCGTGTTGACCGTAGGAATTGCTAATCCAGCCAAAGAATCGAGTGATACTTCCGCATTGTACGTGATAAACGGGCAAGGGTTAGAGCGTACTGCGACCGCAATTATTCCGGCTTCGGGATGCGAAAGTTCCCCTGCAATATGTGAAAGAACACCTTCGCGAAGCCAGAGCGTGCCCGGCGCGCCCGGTTCAGCGTTGCCCTGTCCGGACTGTGAAGCATTGCCGCTCTCGCCCGCATTTCCGGAAACGCCGGCCCCTTCATTCTCAGTCGTTTCTGTTCCCGTTTCGTTTTCCGAAAGTCTTGGCCACCAAACTTCCTCACCGATCCTTGAAGGATCTGTCGAGAGAATTACTACGCCCTTTTTAGGCGCATTCGGATCGTAAAAAAGATCTTCGTCGCCCATTTCGGGGAAAAGGCCGACAATATCGGTAGACGAAGGCCCTTCCAATGGAACCTCGATCTGCGGAACTCCAGGCAGCGATGTCTTTCCTGAAACCGTAAAACTAGGATGCTCTCCTGCAAGGTTCCCCGACTTGATATTCATAACGGTCCGAGCGGCAACATCTCCGCCCTGCCTGTAGTTGAACGAAAGGTTTGTAGCTTCAAAACCTTCCCCGTCATACTGAAAATCAGTCCGAACCGATTCAAGCCTCTTCTCGTTTGCCAGAATTTCGGGCGATTGGACTTTACCCGTTACGCTCACATTACCTGACGGATCGAGATTGAACTTGCCTTGGGCCGCGATTCTCCCGGACGCGGGAATCTCGGTGTTCATATACTTCGCTAACGTAGAAATGGGTGTCGAGGCAAGCGAGAAGTCGATTTCGGCAGAGGGCGCTGTTGTAACTAATCCGCTTCCGCTCATTACGATTTCGCCGCCGCCCATCGCGAACCTTTCGAGCGACACGGTATTGAGCGTGGCGGTGAAATCAGCGTCCGCTGCGCCAAGGTCGTGATTTTCCCATCTGGTATGCGAAAGCCCAGCCCAGCCGTGGATGACAGGATCGTCGAAAGCGCCGCCGATGTTCAGCTTTGCCGCAAGCGTACCTGCTACAGGGATCTCGACAGGCAATAGATCAAGGTCGAATCCCGCAACAGACGCTGTGAGATCGAGCGTTTTCTGCCCGAGTTCAACCGTGCCGAAAGCATCTGCAAGAGCATCACCCGCGGAAAGGTTGAATCCGCCGATCTGAAGAAGTCCGCTGCCGGTATCCCAGATGAAATCCGCATTGTCGATTTGTACCCTTGGATAATCGGGGATGCTTACACCGACGTTCGATACACGGCACGCGATCCTGGCGCCGATCAGATCTCCCACTGTCCCCGCAATATCAGCCTTTACGCTGTCCAATACAAGAGTTGGTTCAAGCGGGCTCATAAACGGCGTGAGCTGGTCGATAAAGGGGGCGAACAGTGCATAATTCTCCTTGCCCCACTCCATACTTGCGCTCAAATCGCCGCTTTCCCTGTTGATCCGGAAGCTCCCGGAAAATTTCGAGTCTTTGTGAAGCCCAGTCAATGAACATGCAAGCTCGTTTTTCTCTGCATCCATCCTCAGAATTCCGCTCAACCGCTCGAAAACGATTCGCTGTTCGAACTCATCGGGGTTGTATTCCGAAACGGGCTTGACTCCGAGGCCCGCACACGCCTTTTCGAAACTGGCGAGAGCATTGTTCCCGCCACGTATCTTCGCCAGCGTATCGGGCGGGATTCCGATATTGTCCGTTACATAAAGGAACATTCCGTTGAACGAAAGCTCAATGTTCCACTTCGTGGGTGCCTTTTCTTCTTCGGCGGGTTTCACGAGTTTCTGAAGGTTGATCAAGCCGTCCCTTTCACGAACCAGTCTTACCGTCGGCACTTCAAGCACGATGTCTATATTCTGTTCGCGCAGCTTAAAAACATCCACGCTCACTTCCGGTACTTCGATTACAGGCATATCCTCGCCCGGAAGCTTGACGCTTGCATTCCGAATCCGGACACGTCCGGTTATAGGATTGACCTGAATGGAATCGAAGTCGATCTTGCCGTTGATGTGAGTTTCGGCAAGAGAAACGAGGTAGTTCTTCAGGTTTGTTGCGATGTAGAAGCGCCATATGGGAATCGCAACGAGTATGAAAATTGCTAGAAGAAGGAGGAAGATGCGAAAGCGGTGCGCTCTTACATTGCGGATTTCCTTAAGCCGAGCATTGAACTGTCCGCTTTTCCCTTTCGCATTTTTCGCTTTCCTTCCGGTCATCAAAAAGGCCCGCTCACTTAAAACTCGATTGCAATGCCTGCCATCATATTTGTTTCACCAAACGCATCTTCTACACCTATCCTGAGCGAGTAGTCGTCGCCGAGCTTGAATCCGAGAAACGAGTTAATCTTCGGATCGTTGGGGTCGTATCCGTCGAGCGTCCAGGTGGCATTGCCCATCGCGTAATCGAATCCAACACCCACCTTCCCGCGAATGATCCCTGCCCGCATCGCTAAATCCGGGTTTATATACTTTCCTCCCTGTAGACTGAATTCGCTCTCCTCGCCGACTCCGTCTACACCGACCTGGATAAATCCCTTGTTTGTTTCCATCTTCAGCTCAACGTCCGCGAGCGCAAGGTCCTCATCTTCGCCGGGTTCGGGATCTTTGTTGCTGACATAGCGCCCCGAGATCCTGCCCGAAACCTCGATATCCGTTAACTCTGAGATTTCGTCAATCTTCGTGTTTACACCGGACAAGGTTTCCTTTATCTCGCCTATCGTTTCCTTTGTGTCTTCGAGAACCTCGCCGGTAAGCTTGACGCTGTCCCGGATGCCCTGCTTAATCTCGGGATCGTCAGTGATTTCCTCGATGTCCGCGGTTATTCTCTGCAACGTAGCGATGCTCGCTTCAAGTCCGGATGCGATCGCGTCAATCTGCCTTTCAATCTCAGGGTCACTAACCATTTCCTTTATATCTGAAGATACATCTTCGAAGTTCGCGGACATTGCTACGAGGTTGTTGAGCGTTTCATTTATCTCGTCTGCGTTCGAGGCCACAACTGAATCAAGACTCGTAAGGATCGTGTTTACGTTTTCGAGCGTTTCCTTGATGGATTTAGTAAGGTCAGCGATTATTTCATTTATGAAATCCGTATCCATCTTCTCGGATACCTTATCAAGAATTTCGTTGACCTCGTCAAGAGTCTCGTTGCCCTTGAGAACAAGCTGATCGAATCCGTCCTCGAATTTTCCCATGAATTCATCGCCATCTTCAACCATGCCCTTCTTGCTCTTTTCGGGTACGCTGATATTGATGACTTTTTCGCCGACAAGACCTTCGGTCGACGCGACAAACAGGCTGTCCTTCGGGAATACTGCGTCTTTTTTCATCCTTACGGCGACAATGGCAAGGTCGCGCTCCGGGTTGTAGCTAACACCAGTTATGCTACCCTTGACCACACCGGCGATTCGCACGTCAACTCCCTTTGAAAGCCCGCGTGCTTCCTCGAAGGTTACAAAAATATCGATCGTGTTTCCCTTCACGCCGCGCTCAAGCATACGTAAGCCCGAGAAAACCATTATGAAGGCAAGAATAACCACAAGGCCGACTTTGGCCTGCGCTGAAAAATCAGCCAACTAACTCACCTCCTCAAAAGCGGTAGTGACCTTTTTCGCCATTACTCTAATACTCCTGGTGAATTCCAATACTGCCGGATGATCGCATTCGAGTACGGAATCGTGCCCGCCAAGTTCGATCGACTGCCCTTTATCCAGGAAAATAATATGGTTGGCGATGCTGAGAACACTGGATATGTCGTGGCTCACCACAACGCTTGTTACGTTAAACTTCCTGTTCATCTCGTCGATTATTCCATTTACGAGCTCGGACGTAATCGGGTCAAGCCCCGTTGTAGGCTCGTCGTACAGAAGGACCTTGGGCTTATAGATGAGCGCTCGCGCAAGGGCGACCCTCCGGCGCATACCGCCCGAAAGCTCGCTGGGATAAAGTTTTTCAGTGCCCTTAAGTCCAACCTGCTCAAGAATTTCAAGTACCTGCGGGATGTATTCGCGGGGTTTCTTCTTTTCCCTATACATCGGGTAAAATGCGACGTTGTCCATCACGTTCATACTGTCGAAAAGCGCAGAGCCCTGGAACACCATTCCCATCTTACGCCTGATTTTGGCGTATCTCCGCTCGGGATAAGCGGTAACATCCTCGCCGTCTATAATAACCTTCCCGCTTTTCGGCCTTATGAAGCCCATCATTACTCTCAGAATCGTGCTCTTCCCGCTGCCCGATGCACCGATGATGTAGCTTATTTTGTCGGCAGGCAGAGAGAAACTGACGCCGTTCAGAACGGTCGCTCTGCCGAATCTGACCACAACTTTCTCAAATTCAATCATTCCTTAATTTGCCGCAAAAAACCTGCGTCGTAGAAAAAACATCAGAAAAGAACCGGCATAAGCAGCAGGTCAAGTCCGAAGATCAACACGATGCTGTTGGTTACGCTGTTCGTCACAGCCTTGCCGACACCTGCTGCTCCTCTTTCCACGGTAAACCCGTGGTAACACGAAACAAGCCCCACTGTCGCGCCGAAAACGAGTGTTTTGACAAGGCATGCCCAGTAGTCCCCGAAATCGACGAAAGTGGGGATCTCAGCGATGTAAGTTATGTACTGCAGCTGAATCTGCTCGTAACTCATCAAGTAGCCCGCGAAAAACCCCGCGTAGCCCGCGAACGCTGCAACGACCGGCGCCATAAGAACCATTCCAAGCACGCGCGGGATCGTTAGAAACCAGTCCGGATCCGTGGAAAGCGCCTTGAGTGCATCGAGTTGCTCGGTTATCTTCATCGCGCCGATTTCAGAAGTGATACTTGCACCGATTTTGCCTGCAATTACAACGCCTGTTAGAACAGGAATCATCTCGCGGAGAAGAATCAGGAGCACCAGTCCTCCGACGAAAGTCTTGAAACCGCGCGCTGCCATCTCCTCAGCAATTATGTATGTGATACTCGCGCCGACGAATGCAAGCACGAGGCAGACTATCGGGATGCTCGAAATACCGAGAATGGACATCTGTGAAATCGTCAGGTGGAAATTCGCGCGGCCGCGTATGATGTAGCTTATGACCTTGCCGAGGAGCATGAATATGCCGCCGAAAAATGCCAGGAAGCGGTCCACAAAGTGGAAAATTGCCTGTCCCAACTTATCCTCCAGGTCCCCTTGACGCCCGATGGAAAAAACAATTCGGGCGGCAGGTTGTACACATTCCCCACGGACATCGAACACCCCTGATTTGCCCGTGATTAAAATATCAGTATACCAGAGAGCGACGTGCCGAAAGGAAAAATCGGGCACCCAACAATGCCAAGCGCTCGCCTTGCTCCGTTGAAGCAAAGCGCAGGATAAAATTGCATCATCGTCCATGTATCTTTGAGAATCCGGACACAGGAGAATTGCATATGCGATTAGCATGCAAAACGTATGCTCATCACAAGCTTGGTATCGCGCTGAAACCTGCGTTCCCTTTGATAGAATCGTGCCGGCGCAGATTATGGAGGTGCGAGGGTGATCAAGACCTTTGACGGTGTACTAGAGGCGGCGCGCGGCCTGCCTGCAAGCAGAATTGCAGTAGCAGGCGCGGACGACACTACCGTTATCGAAGCCATCAGACTTGCCGAGGAAGAAGGGCTTGGCAGCTCACTGCTGTTCGGAGACGCGGATAAGATTGACGAGGCGTTTGACAACGTCGAGATGGTGCCGGAGCACTCGGAAACCGTTGCTGCGGATGAGCCGTGCTCCGCGGCGATTGACGCTGTTGCGCGCGGCGAGGCAGATTGCGTGATGAAGGGAAATGTGCCGACAAACGTTCTTCTCAAGGCCGTTTTGAGCCACGATGTCGAAGAAGAAGGAGTTAAAGGCCTGCTGTCGCACGTTGCGATCATCGAGAACCCGAGGCAGAACCGCCTTCTCCTGGGCACCGACGGGGGGATGATTCCTTTTCCCGACGCGGAAATGAAGGCGTCAATCCTATTGAACGCCATCCCCGTCGCGCGCGCGCTTGGAGCAAAGAAACCGCTCGTCGGTCTCCCCGCGCTTATGGAAGACAAGGGACAGGACATTCCGAGCCTGAACGACGCCCGCCGGCTTATGGCCTGGCACAGGGAGGGGCGCTTCGGCGACATCGAAATGGACGGCCCGTTCGGCGTGGACATTTTTCTGGATGCCGAGTCCGCAGCGCACAAGAAAATCGAAAGCGCGTGCGCGGGTGCCGTCGACCTGCTTTTATTCCCCAACGCGGATTCGTGCAACATAGCGATAAAGATGTCGCTATATTACACAGGCGGCGATATGATCGGCCTCGTGGTAGGCGGAATTACACCCGTGATTCTCGTCAGCCGCAGTCACTCGGCACGCTCGAAAATGATCAGCATCGCACTCGCCAAACTCGTCGGTCAGTATCAGCAAGGTTTTCGTTTGGAAGCTTGATCTAGCTTGGTTGTTGTGGACAAGTACACCGCGCGGATTCGCGCGCGTAGGGACGTGCGGCGGCACGCCCGTCTTTCTTCATGCGGCAGCAGCCCGTCTTCGGAGAAATACGTAATGCCCGGTTTCCGTAATTGACAACCCCGCCCCATCGTGGAGCCGAGGATTTAAGCCTCGGAATGCGGATACGGTAACCCTCACCCACAGGAGTAATATACAAGGGGCTTCTGGCAGAAGCCCGTCTTGGAAAATTTCGGAATGCTCGTCTTCGCGTGTAG
>JAGGVC010000120.1 GCA_021158185.1 bacterium
ACCATTTTGAAACTTTCTCAGGTGAGTTGTGCCATTTCAGCCTGTTTTTGGTACTTTGTCTGTGGCTTTATGGCGGTTCTGAATCACATGGGCGCATCAGGCGAGTACATTTTCGATCATCCGCTTTGTGCGGAGTGCGGGCTTTGCTGTCTGCCGTGGCAGCACAAGCCCGGCGCACCCGCGTTCTACCCCTGCGGGCATCTGACCGAAAAGGGCTGCGAGCTAAGTGCCGATGAACGTCCCGAAGCCTGCCGCGAGTTTACTTGCAAGCGGCTCCGAGCGCACGTTTCGGGCGCGGAGTTCGATCTGCCGATGGGACGCGATGAGGAGTGGCTTCTTGCGCTGTTCGAAAGCTACCTTCTTGCGGGCAAGGCCGAGGTTCCGGAATGGTACGTCGAAACGCTTGAGCAAAATCGCGCGCGCCGGATCGCGAGAAGGAAGCTTCTGCAGAATTTATAATCGCTCGCGCGCCGAACAGCCTCTCAGTCTAGATCAGCCCAATCCTGCTACTCGAATGTCACCTGGATATCGTCGCTCGTTGCGACGTAGCCGAACATGATTTTCGGCAAGTCGTTATCGGGATCGTTCGGATCCTCCGGAACCCAGCCAGGGAACTGGCAGAATACACGAGCCCAGTCACCCGCCTGGATCAGCGGATCGTCCGTATAGAGCACACCGCTCGAATGGAACGTGAATGCCACATCCGGATCGTCCGTTTCATGCACTTCAAGCCAGCCGACGTAAGGTGTTATATCCAGATCGATTGGCGGCGTTTCATCTTCCGGCGTACCAGCGTCGGGATCCACGCCGTCAACGAAGGTGCCCGTTGCAATGAATGAAAGCGGTGTGCCCGGCGTAATCGATATCGGATCGGTCGAGCCGTCGTCTCTCGTTAGCTCGATACTTGAAATTGTGGAGCACGTAATCAAATACGTGTCACGAATATCGTAATCGAATGCGCTCATCACCCTGACGACTGCATAGCCGCGGTTGAGACCGGTAACAAGTCCGCCCTTCGTGATGGATGCGACCGTGTCGTTCGTCTCGATATCCCAGACGACAGCGTCCGTTGCATCCTCCCATTCAGTCGAACCTTCAAGAATGCCGGATGCCTTGAACTGAACCTGGGGACGAGCGAAGGATTCGGCTGCATCAGGGAAGAGCCTGCTAACCTCGGTAACGATGAGAGGGAGGGCATCGGGATCCTCCGGTGGCTCGATGCGGACGGCAGTATAATCCTTCATAGGCACGACCGACGCGGGATTTGATTCAATAGTTGCAAGGCCGTCGCTTCCAATCGGAACAACCTTGTAATACGTTTTAACCTCAGGCGGTGTCGGATCGTCCCAGGTATAGTGAAGCCGGCCGTCCTCGGTCGCAGGCGAGCCTTCTATGCCCATTCCCGTTGCAGCGTCCTCGCGTGTGACCGTTACGCCAGTAGTAATCGGAGAATAATTCGTGCCGTCCGTACTCTTGAGAACCTGGTATCCGACAAGGTTGGTCAGAAACCTAACAGCAATCGGTGTGATGTCAGGCACACCGATCTCCTGATTGCCATCGTAGTCGACAATGACAAGCCAGGGCTTGTCAGCAATCGTTGCAGGATCATTCAGATTGTCAAGGTAGTTCATCGCGATCGGTGTAATGTCGGGTACACCCACTTCGCCTGAGTTGTCGCCATCGCCGATGTTGCGCTCGAACCATTCAAGGTGCGCTGTCTCACCAAAGAACGAGGCAATCAGCGACACCCTGTTTTCACCGCCGGTCGGCCCCATCCTCGAATCCTGCGAGTCCTTCGCAACATACTTGCGCGGGCCGAACGGAGTGTTATCGAATGTCATCGTACATATGAGCCCGCTGCCGCTTACGCCGGGGCGCTCTGTGAAGTGAATCCGCGCCATCCCCACAGCTACATACTCCCAATAGCCGGTGATTGCGAGAGATAACACTTCGCCGGGTGCACCCATAAATTCGGTGAATTCGACGCCCCGAGGCCTGTAAACATCGGGATCGTAATAGAGGAAGAAGAACACCCAGTCCGCATCCTCAAATTCGACCGCGCTGATATCAACCCTGGTCGTTTCTTCATCCTCGATGATGTTTATTTCGAATTTAGGCAAGAGGTCCGGTCTCGGATTGCCTCTTTCGTCCATAGTTACCAGCCTGAAACCCGATCCCTGCCCTGCACGGTCAACATCCTCTGGAGGTGACCAGCCCAACGGATACGAGGAATCGGGATCGGGGCTTTGACTCGGGCTTCCACCCGTGCATGATAAAAGCAAAATGCCAAGAGCCGCAACAACGATTAATTCAATAATTACGCGCTTGCCTCTCATAAGAATCTCCTTACGGCGCAAAAGTCGCCGAGCTTCCTGCCGAATGAAATTTTACCATAATCAGCCCTATTTTGGTCGCGTTGCCCGCAGTTTGAACTTTCTATTATCTGTCTGTTCACCAAAGCAAACCAGTCATGTTTTTCGCATTCGGAACAGTCATAGCTCTTGTACTCTCGAAGCCCGCTTTGTGTGCGCCCTAACGCTAAATTCGAAATCTTTCAAAAAAAATGCCTGCGCGCTTGATTTATTGAGACTGTTTTAGGGTACAATCTCCGCATCGCCGGGCTGTTTGAGGCCGGGCGAAATACATGCACAGGAGGTCGACCGATGTTTCTTGAGTTTGAGCGTACTAACGTAAGCCACATAATCTGTGGCAACACGCGCATTGTAAATCCGTACCTTAACAACATCGGCGTCCTCTTAGTAGACGTGCTTCCGATCTGGAGAGGGAGTGATCCACCGGACAATACTTAACGTTTGTACCGTCTCAGGATTACACCCTCTCATAAATGAGAGGGTTTTTTTTTGGCAGAATCGGATCAGGTTTCGGACTTGTCTATGTTGGATTCAAAACGTGGGCTGTGTTAGACCGGGCGGGTTTTCCTGCTCGAAGGTGGGAGCCCGGATCGACTTGCCGGGTCTCAGGAGAAAAAGGCAGACGGCGAAAGGCTAGGTCGGCAGAGAAAGGAATGTGATATGGCGCGCAGAAAGAACAAACGGAAGAAAGCGGTATTCGAGAGCATCGCCCGTCCTGATTGGGCGAAGTTCTGCACGTCGTACAAAGGGCGCGGGCCGCACCGCAACAAGAAGCTGTACAGGCGCAAGGTCAAGCATCGTACGGATTGGCGGAGTGCCGACTGATTCCCTTTGCGAAAATGAGTGATTAGTTGCATGCAAGGCTTTTACGGAGGTAACTTGCGATGAAGGAAAAGGACTTCAACTTGAATGATGGAAATGTAGCCATTAGGCCGATTGCCGGAGGCGACGCCGAATTCCTGCAAAGGATATGGCACGAGCCTTCGGATTTCGAGCCGAATTACATCGGCCCGCTTGCCAAGGCGAAGAAGTTCGTTGAGAAGAACGCTTGGAACGACATGCGCAAGTGCTTCATCGTTCACCTGACGCAGGACGATTTAACCGAGCCGGTGGGGGCGGTCACGGCTTACTGGTACGACCAGCGATTCGGCGACATAGAAGTGGGAACCGATATCGCCCTCAGGTGGCGCGGAATTGGCATTGAGACGCGCGCGAAGCGCCTACTGATCGATTACTTGTTCAGGGCGTTCCCCGTCCATCGCGTGACAGGTAAGACCGCTACGGACAACGAACCAACCAGGCGCTCGCTCGAAAAATGCGGAATGCAGCTTGAAGGAGTAACGAGAAAGCAGTACATTCGTAACGGAGAATATGTTGACCGCGCGCATTACGCGCTTCTGCGCGAGGACTGGGAGGGCTTGCGCGAAACCTGGAAGCTCGAAGGGAACA
>JAGGVC010000008.1 GCA_021158185.1 bacterium
CGCGATCTCGACGGCAAGATAACGAAGGACGGCGCGCATGCGGTCTGGCGGGGGCGTACAGTCTGGGAAGGCGAAGTGACGCTTGCAGTTAGCGAGTTTTTACGCGCCGAGCTTGAAAGCCGCGGCATAAAGGTCTTTGCAACACGAACGAAGAAATCTCCTTACTGGCCGATAAACTCGCACGGCTACGACCAGAAGCTTGCGAACGTGGGCCGCGCCGAGTTCGCAAACGAGCACAATGCCGACCTTTTCATCCGAATCCATTTCGATGCGTCGAACGATCCGAAAGCGAGCGGATTCGCGGTCTACTTCAACGATCAGAGCGATTACGGCAAGGACGGCGCGATCGAAAAGGAAAGCAAAGCATGGGCAAAAGCGGTTTCGGAAGGACTCGACGAAGCCTGGCCGCTTGAAAATCTCGGCGTCAAACGCTTCAACCGTACGATCTACGGCTTCAAATATGCAAAGACGCCGTCAATTCTGATCGAAGGCGGGTTCATGACCAACGAGGACGATTTATCGGTTATCATGGATATTTCCAAACAGAAATTGCTTGCAAGGCTCATCGCAGATGCGATCATGAAGCGCCTTGAAGCCTTTGAATGACGGAGGCAGAAATGACTAGGTTATTTTTTCTTGCTGTGTTGATTCTCGGTGCGATGCTGGCTCTTTCATCGTGCCCCGGACAGCCTTCGGACGGTGACGGCGGCGTCGGCGTAAATACGGGCAACGGTGCAAGGCCGGATGGCGGCGGACAGGTTAACGGCCCCGGTATGCCGACACAAAAGGAGCCGGTGCCACTCGACAAGTTCCTGCCGCGCCAGGATTACTGGCGACCCGAAGGCGTGGACTGGCTTCCCTTCAACAAGACTCTTTTCGAGAAAGCGATCACCGACGGCAAGCTTATCTTTCTTTTCGAGGGCGAGAGTATCACAACCGCCACGGAAAAATACGCCGAGAAGGTTGTCGGCGATGAGGGTTTCAAAGAGCTGATCGAGTCGAGCTATCTTCCCTGCTGGGTGGACAGGGACAGATATCCAGGGCTTTTCGAGCGCTATCAGGCGTACAAGAGCATCGTACCCGCAGCGCTCGTGGTACATCCGTCTGGACCGCAGGTACTGGGACGCACGGCAGGCGATCCCGACAAGGTTTACGACTGGATCAATTACATTCAGGATGAATGGGCAAGCGATTCCAGGAAATACGACGCAATCGCGGAAATGGCTTTGACGGGCTTTAAGGATCAGATAAGCAGCCTTGCCAGTGATTTCGCAAACAAGGTCGGCTCCGAAATCCCCGAGGACGCCTACGATAAAGTGCTTCAGAGCTTTATCCGGACCTGGGACGGCCGGCAGAAGGACATGGGAAGCGGAATGCTCTTTTCAAGGCTCGATGTGATCGAGCTTCTGAACGACGCCGCGCTCAGGAACAGCAAGAAGGCAGAATCGATCTGCGGAGAGCTTCTCGATGCAATCACCGAAAAGCAGATCGATCCTGCCGAGGGCGGCTTCTATTCCTATATCGGTCCAGAAGGTGACGATTACACGGATTACATGAAGCGTCTCGATGCGAACGCACACATGGCCACTGAGCTTTCGCGCCACTACCTGATAACCGGCGATGAACGGTACAAGGACGCGGCAATCTCCACGCTCGGTTTTATGATCGATACGCTCGGCCGCAAGGTGGACGGAAGGCTCGTGGCGTTCGCGAATTTCCAGAACGGAGAAGAAGAGTATTTCGCAGCTTCAGGCGACGAGCGCAAGGGTCTGTCCAAGCCGAAAATCGATCCGACGATTATTGCTCAGTACAACTTCATGGCGATAGAAGCGCTCATCTGGGCGCACTTCACACTCGACCCGAAGGCCGGATACCTGGAGATGGCCGTTGATGTGGCCGACCATATGATTGCGTATCTACTGGATGATGATGTATTCGCAAGATACGCGGACGATCCGCTGCCGGAGCTTCGTTTTTCCGCTGACCAAGTCTGGGCGGGACGCGCGCTCATCGAGCTCTACAAGGTAACCGGTATCAACCGTTATGAAGAAGTGGCACGCGGTGCACAGGATGCGCTCTACACCCGTTTCCAGGCGCCACGCGGAGGAATGATCGACTCCGAGTTAAACGGCCCCGGACTCTACTCGATACCATTCTGGCCGATGGGAGACGCTTCCATCGCCGCACGCACCGAAGTTATGCTCTACCAACTGTCCAAAGTTACAGGCGTCGAGGATGCGGGCAAGAAGCACCTCGAACGAGCAAAACGCTGCCTGTCCATCTTCGCCGATCATTACTTGCCGGAAACCGGCGTTCTAAGCCAGTCGGCGCAATATGCGCTTGCATCGCGCGAGGTCATAAGCGAGCCGCTCGATTTCCACCTGCTTTTCGACAACGCGCCGCCGGGTGAAGCCGCGAACGCGATTGCAGAAGCCTTCACTGCTAAGTTTCCCTTTATCAGCATGGAAATCCTCACGATTGGAGATGACGACGAGCGGATTAAGGAGCTCGGCTACACCACGATGAATCCGGTGTGGGTTTACCTTTGCCAGGGCCCGCAGTGCGTGCCGGTTGCGCCAGGTGAAGTTGCGGAGAAGGTGGACTACCTGAAGCGGCTTCTGATCGAAAGCGGACTTGTATACACCGACGAATCAGAAGGTGAAGAAGCTGCCGATGGCGTCAGTGAAGATGGAGCGGGAGATTCAGGCGAAGATTCAGCGTAAGCTGCTCAGATCACTTGGAATATCGTAGGAATCTGCTAGATGCGACCCATCAGGCATCAGATGATTCTTCGCTTGTAGCATCAGCAGCCGTTTCGGTGTCCTCCGCCGCATCCTCATCCTGCATGTTTCCGACGATGTGATTCGCAAAGAGCGCATATTCCGGATGAAGACCGAGAACGACGAGCGGGTGCGCCAGAACATCCTCCGCGAGCAGTGAAGCCGAATCTTCATCGCCGATCCTTGAAAGACAGGCCATCCGCATATAAAGCGCTTCGAGATCGTTTGGATGCAGTGCGATAAATTTCTCAAGCAAGTCTGCGGCGCGCTGGAAATTCCTGCGCTTGAGCAGGATATCCACGTAGACAGGCAGGTAGTACTCTCGCAGTTCCTCGTTGCCTAGCCCGTAAGCGAAGAGCTCATCCGCTTCCTCGAATTCTCCGCGCTGTTCGTAAATCATGCCGACAAGCCAGCGGTGTTCGATTTCATGCAGCTCATCCGGATTGGCCTTTCCCGAAAGGAGATAGCCTTCTGCATTAGAGGCGATTTTCTTTTCCTGATACGACTCCGGATCGAAGGAGCGGAGGTATCGCCTTAAATAAAGCTCGCCGAGAGCCTCGTTTCGATCAGCGATATCCGTTGCAGATAGGCGAAAACGCTTTGTTTCCTTTTTGAGCGCCCACTCCGCATCCGCAAAAAGCTGTGCTTCGGTCGAATGGGTTAGCAATCCCAGATCGAAAGCGTCAATCTTGCTTACGGTATACGTGTAATTATCCTTCGGAAGAAGATCGAGCGCTTCCTGATACTCCTTGAGAAGATCTGTAAGCGTTTCCCCGTAAGCAGATTCAAACGGACTTTCCTCTAAGCTGCCGGCATACAGGAGCGATGCGAATCCCTTCCATCCCGCCTTGCCGAGTAGAAAATGCATGAATCCATTTCGCAAGGCGGCGTACCTTGCCGAATCATCATTCAGAATTTGTTCGCTCCTTACGGGAAGCGAGACAAAATCCGGGCCGAGCCGCTCGTCATCGAGGACGACGCGCGCCGTCGGAAGCGCCATCTGCGTTTCGTACTGCCAGCCCGCGAAATGCTTGTCGAAATGGCTTCCGTACGGATGATCGTTATAAAAATCGAGAAACCTCGAAATAAACGCTGCCGTTTTATCCAGAATCACCGGATCGTAATCGACGTTTCGCGCGTCGAGGATGTAGACGATGACAGCTTCCGCGGGATTTCTTAACGCAGGAACGTAGAGATTTCCATCGAAATACCATCCCCCCTCGCTGCCGGACAATGCGATATACTCGTCAAGCTCACGGTCGAAGAAGAAGATGGAGTGCGGAAACTTCACCTCACCCGCGTCGAGCAGTCTGCTCAGGTAATCGTAGTCAGCCTGAAACGCATCGAGGTAGGCCTTTGGATTTCGGGCAGGTCCGCTCGCAGCATGGAAATGAATCGTTATGCCCTCGTAGCTCCAGGAAGAATCCAGGTGCTTCTGAATTTCGGCAACGTCGAGCTCCCGTGTATCATCACCCGTGGAAACACGAACGATCGGGCTTGTAACCCTTATCTCTCTCCGTGAGCTGATCAGCGCGGCGATCAGGATCGCCTCAACCGTAAGCACGACGAACACAATCGCCCAGACAACCCTCCAGGTAGATGGTGGTCTATCCGGCTGTCGGCTGCTCAAGCTTTGCTTTTCACCAGCCATAAATTAACTTGCCCGATATCGTCAGTCTGGTCTGGCGGCTACATTATACTACCATGAATGTATCATATCTTGTGAAGATACAGGAGGATTATGATTAAGCTAGGTTCCAGTGTCAATCTCCCCCGAAGGCGAGTGCAGGCAATAGCGTGAAAAGCAAAGCCTGATTCGGCCCTTCTTGGTAGTTTCAAGCCCGCGTACGCGAATCCTGCCGCGCTTCTCAAGCAGAACGATATCGCTGATGCTGACCGTCGCTGTGTGCTTCACGACGCGGTTGGAATTAACGTAAACCATGCCGTTCTTTACAGCGAGCCTCGCATCTTCCCTGCTCAGTCTGAAGATTGCGCCCACGGCGGCATCTAGCCTGTTGCTGGCAATGGTAGTCTGTTCTTCAGGCGGCTCAAAGCCTGCAAAATCATCCGCACTGCGCAAGCGGAGTACAACCGGCATCTTCCCAACCGTTGTAAGCGCGCCTTTCAGGAAATCGGCGGAGTCCGCACATGCAAAAAGGACGAGCTCCGAGTCGAGCACGAGAATGTCCCCCGTTGTCCCCTTTTGCAGTCGGAATTGCTCTACCTCTTGCGCAAGGTTGCGCGGTGCTACACGCTCGCCGCGCGATAAGGCGCGAACGCATACCGCGCTTATCGGGAACGCAAGCTCAGGCCCGAGCGTACCGTCGCGCTTGAGCATAGAAACATCGCGCTCCCCGGCCTCGCGCTCCGCATCAATGCCGAGCATTCTGAGCCCGGAATACGGATAGCCGCCCCACATCTCGAAGTACACGCTGCTTTTCACGAGGAAACCCACCGCCTCGTCCGAGATCTCGGCAGGGAGAAACCCACTGAACATAGATGAGCGCTTTTTATCGGATTCCTCCGTGAGTTTTACAGCGAGCGCTACTCCGCTTTGATACGCTTCATCGTTTTCGTTTTCAAAGCTAAACATAGTTGAATCAGCGAGCCGTATCTTGCGACGTCAGGAATGGAGCCGCTATCATGATCCACTGTCCACCACGGTCGTCCCAGCGACCGGAATCACGCAGATTATGCCCGTTCGCGGATTTGTCAGATCTCCGGTGATTTCTTCGATTTCCTCGATTATCTCATCGGCGGTTTCCAGATCCTTAACAATCGACAGTCCCACCCAGGCACGCTGCCTTTCCGTCTGCATGTGTTTCCAGATTTCCCGAGAGAAACTGGGCCTAAGTGCGAGGTTGCGCGTCGTCGTCCTTCCCATTCCAGAGCCCTCTAGCACAACCACGCGGCTCAACGAACGCTTAATTAGAACGCCCACGGCCTCTTCCCATTCATCCTGCCCATGAAGAATTACAAGTAGTAAGTACATATCTTGCTCCGATGCATTCCGCCTAAAAACCGGTCGAATCGCCTGCAATGCTAATCCGCAAGCGACTCCGCGATCTCGACGAGCAGTTTCACGCCGACTCCGGTTGCCCCGGCCTGAAGATACTCGCGCTTCGGATTCTCGTTATAGAACGTCGGCGCAATATCGAGATGACACCACGCCCTGCCTTTCTCGACGAATTCGCTTAAGAAAACAGCCGCCGTAATCGCGCCGCCCCATCTGACGCCGCTGTTTCTGATGTCGCAGAATTCGCTCCTCAGGTACTCGCGGTACCAGGCCGGCAGCGGCAGATGCCACACGGGTTCGCCCGATGCTTCTGATGCAGCCTTGGCTGTATCGATAAATCCCTCGTCGTTTCCGAAAAGCCCCGTGTAGTCGTGTCCGAGCGCGACAACGCACGCGCCGGTCAATGTTGCGATATCGACGATGTGCGTAGCACCGAGTTCGCACGCGCGAATCAGGCCGTCTGCAAGGACAAGCCTGCCCTCGGCATCAGTCGATACAACCTCCACCGACGTGCCGTTCTTGTACGTCAGAATATCCCCGGGCCGGTACGCCGCGCCGTCTGGAAGGTTTTCGGCTGCACACACGATCGCGTATACCTCCACGCGCGGCTTGAGCGCGCATATCGCCTTGAACGCGCCGACGACCGATGCGGCACCGCCCATATCTGCCTTCATTACGCCCATCCCAAGGGACGGCTTGATGCTGATTCCGCCCGAGTCGAACGTTATGCCCTTTCCGACAATAGCAAGCCTGGGAGCGTTCTTTCCCGCCTTCTCGGGCTTGTAGTGCGCAACCGCCATCCTCGGCTTGTTCACGCTTCCGCCGCCCACCGCCATCAGCCCGATGAACTTGTTGCGCTTAAGCTCCTTCTCGTTCATAACCGTGCAGGTCGCCCCCGTCTTCTTCGCAATGCCGCTCAGCTCACGCGCAAGATATTCAGGCGTGACAACGTTCGCAGGCTGGTTTGCAAGCTCTCGTGAAATCTCAACACCGGAAAAAACCTTGCGAATGCGATTCAAGACTGCGTCTGCTTCCTTCTTCGCCTTTTCGGGCACGAACAGATGCACATCGAGCTTCTTGAAATACATCGAAGGTTTCTTGCGATAATCCTGGAAGCTGTAGCCCGCGGTCATAATCGCGTCCGCGATGCGCGCAAGATTCGGCATATCCGAGTCGCTGAGCAGAACCGCAACCGGCGAAGCCTGGTGCTGCTTGGCGAATTTCATCGCGTCGCCAAGCGCCGATCCGATCCGCATCCGTGCATCCTGTCTCTCGTAATAATCTGGACGTACCAGAAGCATATGCGGTGCCTTCGTCCTGGCCGTCGAAATCAGCACATCGAACGAATGCGGCGGCTTTTTCGCCGAAGTGCCGGCGCTTGCCGCGCCAAGCCTGTCCGCAAACATTTTCCGAAAGAAAAGCACGAGGCCGTACTTCGCCTTGTCAACATCGCCTGTCTTAATCGTGATTCTCACTGCGCATCTCCTTAACCTGATTCCCCGAAGGAGAATTATAGCATCGAAGCAGGGATTACCGATCATCAAGTCATTTGACGATGCCCTGTTTGCGAGGATTTCAGACCCTCCGCCTCCATCGCTTCAG
>JAGGVC010000066.1 GCA_021158185.1 bacterium
TGATAATCTCGTCTATCAGCTCCTGGTTCGTGCCGTTCAGCCTGATTTCGTCGTTCAGATAGCCGATCTTCCGTCCCGCCCATATGCGCGGCACGAAACTGTAGCTGGCTTTCGTGGCAAAACTCACAGGGAAGCTGAAGCTCTTATTCCTGCCGTCCACCGTTCCCGAAAGCACTATCGTTGCGCGATCCGCACCGGGTGCGAAGCGCCCGGCGATTATTACCTGGCTGCCCTTGAACAGATCGGGCATATCCTTCGGGTAAACATCGCTCACTTCCGGGCCGGCGATTGTGAGTTTCACGTCCGTGAGAACCGGATTCGAGATCTTCGCATAGAAGCTCGATACCTTGACCTCGATATCCTCGGTCGGCCTCACGTATTCGGTGATGCCGTGATTATCCTCGGAAAGCTTGTCGAGAAGGTGCGTATTCACGTCGTAGCCGACACCGAAATTGAAGATGCGCGCACCCACCCGATTGGCGTTCGTGACGTTCTTGATTATCCTTGCTTCGTCTGTCTCGCCGACCGTGGGAAGCCCGTCCGTAAGGAACACGATGTAGCTCGGCTTCTTGCCGCCCTCTTCCTTGAGCATATCGAGCGCGCGAAGAAGGGCTTCGTTGATGTTCGTCCCGCCCGTTGCATCGAACTGCTTCACGAATTCGAGCGCATCGTCGCGCGCATCGCCTGAGTATGTTCGCATACCGTTATCGAAGCATTCCCAAAGCTCGTCCGAGTAGGCGATCACGTTGAACCGGTCGCCACCGTTCAGGTTGCGCAGAACGAAGCGAAGAGCAGCCTTCGCCTGCCCGATCTTGTCGTCGTCCTGCATGCTCCCGCTCTTGTCGAGAACGAAGATGAAGTTCTTGTTGATCACCTTGGTGTTGTCGGATTCGACTCTGGGAGCGACCGTCGCGATGAAGAATCCGTCCTCGTTGTCGTCGGCGTCGTACGCCATCAGGCTCGCACCGACCTCGCGCTGATCCACCGAGTAGTACAGAACGAAATCGATATCGGGGCGCACGTTCCTTTCCTCGTAGCTGAAGCTCGCATTCCGGTCGTTCTTGCGGTTGACGCTGATCGAATGCGATGGCGAATACACGGTCTTTATCGGAATGTTCGACTTGATCTTGCCCGATACCGTCACTTCATCGATCAGTCTCGCGCTGAATTTCTCGGTGTTGAGCGGATAAACGTATTCGTACACGCCGTTATCGGATGCAAGCACCTGTGAATAGCTCATCTGAATCCGCTTGTCCTCGCCGGGTTCGATCGGGAAAACGCGCGCCTTGAATGCGTCGTTGCCGATGTATTCGAGGAGAGCGGGATCGAGCTGCTGACGCACGATATCCTCGTAAATCTGCCGCGCTTCGCCCGCGGGGAGCACCTGCCCCGTTACACGCTTGCCGCCGACCCACATGGCAAAATCATCGAGCGTGGCGCCGTGAGGTATCGGAAAAACGTAATCCGCCTGAATACGTCTTCCGGTCAAATTTGTGAAAATCTGGTCTATCGAAGTTTTGACAACGCCGTTCTCGATTTCCACGCTGACTCGATGATACTTGATGGCAAATGCATCGCTGATGGGAAATTCGGGAGGTGGAATCATAATTCCATCTGCGAATGCAACGGTTATCGTTGAAAGTACCATGAGTGCAACGAAAACCATACTCGAAGTCAACAGGCAAATATTCCTTCTCCTTAACATAGCTCCTCCTCAAATCCGGCATTTGGAATACTAGCAAGACCAAAATTCGCCGGGAAAGTTCATTACGATTTCAAACCACAAGTTGAAACGAGGAAAACACGCCAGAGTTTACCCCAGAATATCAAAATGGAAAATTGAACAGGTGAAGCATGCCCGGCGATAATCTATGCGCTGTTGTTTGATTCTGCGTCCGGCGCGCCTTCCCGCAGTTCGACTGCTGCGCCGAGCGATGTCAGTTTTTCTCTTAGTTTTTCATGCCCGCGCTCGATGAATCGAAGGCCGGATATCGTGGTTTCCCCTTTGGCGGACAGCGCTGCGATCACCATCGCCGCCCCTCCCCTGATGTCGTAAGCTCGCACCGGAACGCCCATCAATCCCTGTTCCGTCGGTTCGACAATCGCGGTGTTGCCCCGCGTAGTGACGCGCGCGCCCATTCTGTTCAACTCTGCAACATGCGTGAATCTATTTTCGTAAAGTGTCTCTGTAACGATGGAAATACCGGTCGAACCTGTAAGGAGCGTCATCATCTGCGGCTGTAGATCCGTTGGAAACCCCGGATAGACAAGGGTGCGAATCGATGTTGGCAGTATTCTATCCGGCGCGTCGATCATTATCGAATCCTTCGTCTGGGCGAGCGTACAGCCGACTTCGACGAGTTTGTCCGTCAGGGCAACCAAATGATCCGGACGGCAGCGCGAAACCGTTACCTTACCGCCCGTTGCAGCAGCTGCTATCAGGAATGTTCCTGCTTCGATCCTGTCGGGAATTACATCGTACGCGGTATCGGAAAGCGATTCTACGCCTTCAATGACAATCGTAGGCGTTCCCGCACCCTCGATCTGCGCCCCGCAGGCATTCAGGAAATTAGCGAGATCCACGATCTCCGGTTCCTGCGCGCAGTTGTAAACCTGCGACCTGCCCGGAATCAGAGAGGCCGTTGACAGTGCATTTTCCGTCGCTCCCACGCTCGGCATTTCGAGGTATACATCGGCCGGGTGCAGCTTGCCGCGGGCTATGATAACGCCCTTCTCCTGAGATATAGTAGGTCCGAAATCCTTCAATGCCTTGAGATGAGGTTCAACCGAACGCGTCCCGATACGGCATCCGCCCGGCAAAGGCACGCGCGCCTCTCCGAACCTTGCGAGAAGAGGGCCGAGGACGAGAAAGCTCGCTCTCATCTTTTCTACAAGCTCGTAAGGCGCCTCGACCCGTGAAACGCTTTCCGCGTCTATAACCAGCTCTTGTGAATCCTGGTCATACTTGGTATGTGCGCCGAACGCCTCAAGCACACGGCAAATTATATGAATGTCGGTTAAATCCGGAATTCGTCCGAGTGTAACCTTGCCTGAGACGAGCAAGGATGCGGCGATAATCGGAAGAGCAGCGTTCTTGCTCCCGCTTGCGGATACTTCACCATCAAGCCGCTCGCCGCCCTTTATCAGAAGCTCAAGCACACCTTACCGCCCCCCATGCCGTCGGGCTATTTCGATCCGGCTTCGTGCACGACGCAAGGCGATTCTCGCACGTCTGAGATCGGCATCCTTACCCTTGCCTGCAATCCAACTTTCCGCACGGGCGACGGATTCCTCCGAACGCGCTATGTCAATCGAGCCAGCGTATTCGATTGAGCTCGCGTAAATCGCAACATCTCCGCCCGCAACGACCTCCAGCATTCCCCCGCCGATCGCAAAACACAACTCACGCGATTCACCGTCCGCGTCTTCAACAATTATGAGTTCTCCGATATCTACGCCTGCAAGCATGGGTGCATGCCCCGGCAGGATACCGACTCTTCCGTCAAGGCAGGGAAACTCTATTTCCATGGCCAAGCCGCTGAATCTGTCGCCGGGCGCGATCTCCTCAAGCCGACTATCCGGCAGCAAAATCTCGACCTTAAAGTTTGTGGGAAGCCCCAAAATCTATCCCTCCGCCTTTTCCTGCTCGTGTCTCTCGTAGACCTCCGAGATGTCGCCTGCATAATAGAAATGCTGCTCGGAGATATCGTCGCACTTTCCGTCGATTATCTCCTTGAAGCTCTCGACCGTCTTCTTGAGCGGTACGTAACGACCGGGCTTGCCCGTGAACTGCTCGGCAACGAAGAACGGCTGTGAGAAGAACCGCTGGATCTTCCGTGCACGAGACACTGCGAGCTTGTCCTCATCCGACAGCTCCTCCATACCGAGGATCGCGATGATGTCCTGAAGATCCTTGTAGCGCTGGAGAATCTGCTGGACGTTACGCGCCACCGTGTAATGCTCGATACCCACAACCTGCGGATCGAGAATGCGGCTCGTCGAATCGAGCGGGTCCACTGCGGGATAAATGCCAAGCTCTGTGAGTGCTCGTGATAGGTTCGTTGTCGCATCGAGATGGGCAAATGTGGTCGCAGGCGCCGGATCGGTGTAATCATCAGCAGGCACGTAGATCGCCTGGATACTCGTAATGCTCCCGTCCTTCGTAGATGCAATGCGCTCCTGTAACTCGCCCATCTCCGTGCCGAGCGACGGCTGATAGCCCACAGCACTCGGCAACCTGCCTAGAAGAGCGGATACCTCGCTTCCCGCCTGGACGAAACGGAAAATGTTATCAATGAAGAGAAGAACATCCAGGCCTTCGCGGTCGCGGAAATACTCCGCCACCGTAAGTGCAGCAAGTCCCACCCTGAGGCGCGCTCCAGGGGGTTCATTCATCTGACCGAACACCATCACGGTGTTCTTGAGGACGCCGGATTCCTTCATCTCGCGCCACAGGTCGTTGCCCTCGCGGGTACGCTCGCCTACGCCGCCGAATACCGAATAACCGCTGTGCTCCGTTGCAATGCTTCGGATCAACTCCTGGATTAGCACGGTTTTGCCGACTCCCGCGCCACCGAACAATCCGATCTTGCCTCCCTTCAGATACGGCGCAAGAAGGTCTACAACCTTCAGACCGGTTTCTAGGACCTCGATTTCAACGTTCTGATCGTCGAGGGACGGTGCATCGCGGTGAATCGGCCAATGCTCGCTCGAATTCACTTCGCCGAGTTCGTCGATCGCCTGCCCTGTAACGTCAATCAGGCGCCCAAGGCACTCCTTGCCGACCGGAACGGAGATAGGCTTGCCGGTGTTTGTCACATCCATTCCCCGCACAAGGCCATCGGTAGAAGACATTGCCACGGCACGGACGATATTGTTGCCGAGATGCTGTGCCACTTCACTTACGATAACGTGGCCGGTATTTGGATTCGTCACTTCGAGCGCGGCGAATATTTCCGGAAGGTGATCTTCCTCAAACTCGATATCAAGCGTAGGTCCGATAATCTGAACGATCCTGCCCTTCTTCAGGTCGGTTCCGGCATCCTTCATTCCAAATGTCGTCGTTTCACTCATTTGCACACCCGCTAATCCATGGCTTCGGCTCCGCCCACGATATCCAATAGCTCACTCGTGATCGCGGACTGGCGAGCCTTATTGTACTCAAGCGTCAAAACATCGATCATATCCCCGGCCGCTGCGGTCGCATTGTCCATTGCAACCATTCGCGACGCATTCTCACTGGCATAACCTATCAACATCGAACAGTGAATCTCTGCTGCGAGGTAGCTGTCAAGAGCGTAGCTCACAAGCTCTGCTGAACGAGGTTCGAGGATCACGTTCTCGAATTCGGGAGGAACATCTTCCACGTCGGAAATGTCCATCGGAAGCAGACGCTCTGCAGTCGGTATATTCCTCACTACGTTGATGAAATCAGCGTAGACGATGTGAACCTCGGTGAATACTCCCTGGCGATACTTATCATCGACAATACGGTCGATCGATCGCACCAGTCCCCATCCCGGACCCGCACTTGGGCACTCGAGGTACTTGCAGATTTGTACACCGCGCTTCGCGAAGTAATCCCTGCCCTTCTTCCCCACGGCGAACAGCTCCACCTCGAATCCTCTGCCTTCAAGCTCAGAGATGAGTTCTTGCGCCTTCTTGTTGAGATGGCTGTTGAATGCTCCGCAGAGCCCGCGGTCACTTGTCAGATGGAGCACGAGCGCCCTGCGAACGGAACCTGGCATATCCGTTGCTGGCGCGGTAATGTACGGATGATCGACGCGGCCAATCAAGGGAGCAAGCTTCGCAAGAACGGCATTGATGCGAATCAGGAATCGATGAGCGTGCTCGACCTTGCCTTCGGCGCGGCGGAATCGGGCTGCCGCGACCATCTTCATCGCGCGCGTGATCTGCTGAGTGCTCGTTACACTCTTGATCCTGTGCCGTATATCTCTAATCGTGTTACTCACTTCAACTCCGGCTACTCACGCTTCGGTATGAAGCCGATGCGACCCTCTTCGTCCGCGTCGGCGAGAATCCCCTGTCTGGCGGGGATGTAAATCATGGTCTGGATGTAGCTCCACAGGATAAGGATATGCGCCTTGTAGCACTCTTCCTTCCGATCCGCCGCCGGGATATACTTGCCGTCCAGGTCGTACGCGGGCGTAACGCAAAACGATGTATCCTCAATCCAGAGACCGAAGCCGTCGAACCCGCTCACGGTCGCGTAGAATTTCGGGCTGTCCAGCCCCCCGATGTCGAGCGACTTGAATGCGTCGGGATGAAGTGTCAGCATCACCTGCTTCCCGATAAGGTTCTCCATATTCATCTGGTCTTCATTCATTGCATAATCCCTAACCGACGCCGACCGGCGCTCGGTTATTGACCGTCATCCTCGCTTGCAGAGAAGATTCCCTCAAACATTTTGCACGTTTCGTCGAGCTTTGCAAACAGGGCTTCAAGTTTTACTTTCGTTTCCGTGCCGTTCTTGCCAATTTCCGCCTCAGCCTCATCCGCTTTGGCCTTCTCCGACGAATCGCCCTTTTCAAATCCCTCCAGGTGCAGCTCGAACATGTCGCCAATCCGCCGGCCGGCCTCCTCAAGCTCTTGGCATTCCTTGAAAAGCTGGAAGTAGAGTGGATGCTTGTCCTTGAGGAAAACGAGGAAATCGTCGCACCACCTTGCTACGTCGGTCACGACGAGTTTATCCAAGTATCCTTCCACACCGGCGTAGATGACAGCAACCTGCTCGGACACGGGAACGGGCTTGTACTGGCCTTGCTTCAGGAGTTCGACCATCTTCTCGCCCCTCGTCAGCTTCGCCTGCGTCGCCTTGTCGAGATCGCTTCCGAATTGCGCGAACGCTGCGAGCTCGCGGAACTGCGCCAGGTCGAGGCGGAGCGAGCCTGCAACCTTCTTCATCATCTTTGTCTGAGCGTTGCCGCCGACGCGCGAGACCGAAATACCGACGTTTACTGCGGGACGGACGCCCTGATAGAAGAGGTCGTTTTCGAGGAATATCTGCCCGTCCGTAATCGAGATGACGTTTGTGGGTATGTACGCGGAAACATCGCCTGCCTGAGTTTCGATTATGGGAAGAGCGGTTATGCTTCCTCCGCGCTTGAGCTTGATCGCCCGTTCGAGGAGTCTCGAGTGCAGGTAGAACACGTCCCCCGGAAACGCCTCGCGGCCCGGCGGGCGCCGGAGCAGAAGCGAAAGCTGACGGTACGCCTGGGCGTGCTTTGTCAGATCGTCGTATACGATGAGGACATGCTTACCGTTATAAAGAAAATGCTCGGCCATCGCGCAGCCCGCGTAAGGCGCAATATACTGCAAGGGTGCAGGATCGGTCGCGCTCGCGACAACCACAGTCGTATATTCCATTGCACCTTCTTTTCTGAAACGGTCAATGACGCGCGCCACGGTCGAGCTTTTCTGGCCGATAGCAACATAAACGCACAACACGTCCGTATCGCGCTGGTTTATGATCGTATCAACGGCTATCGCGGTCTTGCCGGTGCCGCGATCGCCGATGATCAACTCGCGCTGTCCGCGTCCGATCGGAATCATCGAGTCAATGGCCTTTATGCCCGTTTGAAGCGGCTCCTTGACGGGCTGACGCTGGACTACTCCGTCGGCGCGCTTTTCGATGGGGCGTTTTTCGGTGGAAATAATGGCGCCTTTGTTGTCGAGCGGCTCGCCAATCGGATTGAGCACGCGCCCCACTATCGCGTCTCCTACGGGCACCTGCATGATTTCGCAGGTGCGCCTCACTTCGTCGCCTTCCTTGACGAGCTGGTCGTGACCCATTAGGACGACGCCCACATTCTCTTCCTCAAGGTTGAGCGCAATGCCCGTGACACCATGCGGAAATTCGAGCTTCTCCGCAGCCATGCACTTCTCAAGGCCATAGACATGCGCGATTCCGTCACCGACGGAAAGCACGATGCCGCGATCCTTCATTACAAGCTCACCCTCGTAGCTTGCAATCTCAGCCTTCAGTATGCTTGAAATTTCTTCAGGTCTGATACTCACTTTCAACTCCCGCGGACGGAATGCCTTGCACTTGCGGCTCACCATCCCGTGCCGTCATTTCACGCCTGACACCAATTAAATGCAAAAGTTCGTTCGGAGTCTCAGCGTGTAAAACCGCGTTCTCTCCTAATAATGCCTGAATACGAGGAGTTTTCCCTTCATCTCCTCAAGCTTCGTCTCGATGGATCCGTCCAGCACCGTATGCCTTCCCAAAAAGACTTTCACACCGCCGATGATACCCGGATCCACAGCGGTCGTTACCCGAAGATCGGAATACTCGCTGAACCTCCTCATCTTTTCAATGAGCCGTTTGACATACTCGTCCGCGACAGGAACGGCCGTGATGATGTGCGCTTCTTCAATTCCGCGATATCGGTCTGTCAGCAGGTCGTAACAGTCAAAAACCTCATCTGCGATACCTATGCGTCCCTTGCTGAAAAGTATCGTAAGAAGCTTGTAAAGCGCAGGATGCACCTTGTCCGCGAATGACTTCTGGATAAATAACCGTTTCCTCTCGGTGCTGATCTTGGGCTGCAAAAAGAAGCGCTTGAAGTCTCGATCCGCTAATATACCTCTCAGTTTAAGGCATTCGCGATTGATTTCCTCCATCTTGCCTATCTCAAGGGCAAACTGGAACAGTGCCGTTGCATACCGCTTTGCCACACGACGATCCTTCATCGAACGCTCTCCACTTCAGTCAGATACTTCTCAAGGAGCTTTTCATGCGCTGCGCGATCGAGAACCGTCGGATCCCTCAAGAGCTTCTCGGAAATATCGAACGAAAGATCGACAACCTGGTTTCGAAGCTCGGCCACCGCTATTTCCTTTTCGCGTTCTATTTCGGCGCGCGCTTTCGCAATAAGATTCTCGCGAGCAGCCTCGGCATCCGCCTTTATTCCAGCTGCAATCTCCTCGCCGTGCCTTATCGCGTCCTGAATGCGGCGCGTGGTTTCTTCCTGGATTTCGCGAAGCTTCAGCTCGTATTCCTCTTGAACGCGCGCGACATCCGCCTGCTTCCTCTCGATTTCATCGAACGAGCCGTCGATTGCGTCCTTGCGCGCATCGATCGTTTGAAGGATCGGCTTCCAGGCGAATTTGTAGAGCACCCACGCGAAAAGCGCGAACGCGATGAAATGCCAGATGAACTGATTTACGCTGACTAGCTGCTCACCCATTGAAATACCTCCCTACCGGGGCAGAAAACCGCTCTACAACACGATTTACTCTACTTCGCCAGGAAGGTGGCAATGAGAGCGTAGATAGTCAACGCCTCGATGAACGCAGCACCGATGATCATTGATGTCTGAAGCTGCGGTTGAATCGAAGGCTGTCTGCCCATTGCCTCCATCGCGCCCTTGACCGCGATGCCGATGCCGATTCCACAACCAAGAGCTGCAACTCCCAGCCCGATGAAATACAGATTCATGGTCAACTCCTTAACTTGTTCCTGTAATTTGAAACCAAACTCAAACTATTGATGCTCGTCCCCGTGGGGAAGCACCAGAAGAATATACACCGCGCTCAGTATGCTGAAGATGAGCGCCTGGATGATACTCAGTAGAAGAGCGAGAAACAAAAACGGCCAGTGCAGCGGAATCATCAGCTTGAACCAGCCGATAATCGGAATCGTGATAAGGCCGACGAAAACGCCGAGAAGAATGTCCTTGCCAAGTATGTTGCCGAAGAGACGGAGCGAAAGGCTGATCGGGCGGATAAACTCTTCAAGGACGTTCAGTATGAAGAACAGCGGGGTCATCCCCCAGGTTATGCCGTCCGACGGGCTGCCCAGAAGATGATGGAACCATTTCCAGAGTCCGTTTCTCGAAATGCCGACATAAATGACGTACAAAAAAACGATAACCGCCATCCCAAGGTTCATTCCGAGGCTTGAGCTAGGCGCGAACCCTCCCGGTACCATCCCGTTCAGGTTCATACAGAGGATGTAGATGAACAGCGTGCCGACGAGCCAGATGTGTCTGTTCACTTCCTTAGATCCGAGCACACTGCCGAAGAAGTCGCGGACGCCGCCGAAGAACATCTCGGTGGCGATGTAAAGCCTGCTCGTCGGGCGCATCGCAAGCCCTTTCTTTGCGAGCCACACCCAGATCAGAATGAAAGCCATCACCAGGAAGCTGTAGGTTATGAACGTAAGGTCGAGCTGGGTCTGGTCGCTGAGATTCAGGACGCCTAGATCCTTGAGGATGACGAACCAGTTCGGAAGCTCCGGAATGTGGTGGCCGCCCTCGTGTGCAACGTGCTCAGCGCCGTTTACCACCTCATGGCCACTTTCACTCAAAAGGATTGCTGGAATCATTCCCACACTCGATCTATGCGTTGTGTTCGAGAATTGCCAGAAATAAAATCACCGCCGGAAGCACCACCAGCCCGATCACCATTCCCAGGTGGTCGAACAGATTCAGTCGAAAAAGGCCAATCACAAGGGAATAAAGCAACGGTATCTTAATGCAAACGATTAGTAATGTAAAGACCATCCTGAAGGGATGAGATGAAAACGCAGTCTTGAATGTGAGCCACAGCACGGCAAAGTTCAAAACGTTCCAAAGCCCGCCTGCAATTATCCCCAGCGCGACCTCGCGACTCCATAGGAGCACGATGATAGCGGCGAGAAGAAGCGTAATCCAGATGCCCGTTGCGATGATCCCAGGCAAGTTCAGAAGCCTTGGCATCGGCAGGATAACTGCACTATTTGCATCGGCATCGACAGAGATGCGCGCCGCTGAATATCCCTCGGTGGATTCTATATCGTCATCTCCTTCGCCGGTGTGCGGTTCGCCTACTGCTTCATCACTCCCATCGTCTTCCTGCGACCTAAAACCGGCGTTCGCTCTGCTCGCGATGCGCCGTGAATAGCTCATCGTGCCGACGACTTCGCCGTCATCCTCGACCGAATCGATATAGCCTTCATTGTCGCTATCAGTAATGTAAACCTGTGGCTCCGCCTTCTGTATGCTATCGCCGATCTGCACTGGCAAGTGCGCCTGAGGCAGATCCTCTTTGAGTACGCGGATGACGCTCCGCACACCGGCGATGAACCCGAGAAAAAGCATAACGAACTGAATCCAACTTGTTCCGAATACGCCGTCGAGCCATCTGCCGATGAAGTATCCGAGAAGCGGGCCGGTCGCGAGCATAAACGGAATGCTCATCGCAAGGCCGAACGCGCGCCACTTGCGCGCATCTGCATCGGACTCAGGCTTCTTGTCGAACGGCAACACGGTGTGATTATAGCGCGAGCGCGTTCTGAGAACGAGCGCGCGTTTTCGCGCGGGCGCGCGCTATCCGCATACTGCTATAATCGCGTTGCCCTTGAATGGGGCATCATCCCTATTCTGGGCGTGAGCGGGGTGATTCGAATGAACGGTCAGTCATCGCAGAAACGGATTGCAGTTATCGGAGGCGGAAGCTGGGGCACCGCGTTCGCCGCGCTCCTGGGCAGTCTCGGACATCAAGTTGTCATCTGGGCGCGCGAGCCCGAGGTCGTCGCCGGCATCAACGAAAACAAAAAGAATCCGCTCTTCAACACATCTGCATTGCTCACCGGCGATGTCAGCGCAACTGGCGAGATCGGGGAATCTCTCGATGGCGCGCAAGTTGCCGTGGTCGCAGTTCCGAGCAAGTTCCTGACTGGAATGATCGAACCTCTTATGGAAAACTGGCAGTCGGACTGCGCGTACCTCTGCCTGACGAAAGGGCTTTGCGGCGAACCGCGGGATTTCATCAGCCGCTTTCTAAAGAAGGAATGGCCGTCGCTTTCCGAAGAGAAGTTCGCCGTTTTGAGCGGGCCGAATCTAGCGACGGAAGTTGCGGCCGGGTATCCCACGGCGGCGGTTGTCGCAAGCAGAAGCGAAGCCCTGGCAAGTGAGATTCAGGCGATTGCAGCGGGCCAGAACTTCCGCGTCTACACGTCGGACGATGTGCTCGGTGTGGAGGTCGGTGGAAGCGCGAAGAACATTATCGCCATCGCTGCGGGTGTACTCGACGGACTCGATCTTGGCGTGAACGCGCGAAGTGTGCTCATCACCCGCGGTCTTGTGGAGATGACACGCTTCGCGGTGAAACTGGGCGCATCACCGGAAACTCTGATGGGACTGTCGGGACTCGGCGATCTGGTAACCACGTGTTCGAGCGTAAAATCGCGCAACTTCACGGTCGGACGCAGGCTGGCGGCGGGCGAATCACTCAACGAAATCGAATCCTCGATGAAGATGATCGCCGAAGGTGTGAATACCGCGCGCGCGGTTCACGGAATGGCGCGCGATCTCGGCTGCGAAATGCCGATTGCCGAGCAGGTCTACCTGGTCGTTGAAAAGGGCAAGCCCATCTCCGATGCGATAAGCGACCTGATGACCCGCGAACCGAAACCGGAAATGATGTATTGATTGCCGACGCGCGCGTGTTATTATCTGTGCTCGCATATCAAAAATGTTAGGAGATTTCGTTTGAAAAGAGGGTTTGTCGTATCGCTGTTTTTCGCTCTGATACTCGGCTCGATTATGCTCGCGAGCTGGATATCGCTTTCGCCGGAGCACACCAAGGCGCGCGTAGCGGATCTGACGATCGAGGCTTCGCCCTGGAAATTCGTTGGTGCGCTTGCGCTCGAAGAAGTTCCCGAGCCGTCCGGCATTGCCTATCATACGGGTCGCGACTCCTTTTTTGTCGTGGATGACGGCGCTAGAGGCAGGCCGTGCGCGCTTTACGAGTTCAAGCTCGTAAAAGTGGAGCATCCGGAGTACGGCGAGATGACCGATGCCGAGATCGTGGGCAAGCTCGAAATCGGGCGCGATCTCGAAGGCGTCTGTATAAATTCAACAAACGAACTCGTTTATCTGGTCGATGAAGCGAACGAAAAGATCTACGAAATCGCACCCGACGGCCCGACGCATCTGCGCACATTCCGCGTGATCCTCTCCTCCATCAGCACAGTAACTATCGAGAAAGGCGGCAACGGGTTCGAAGGCATCACGTTCAGGCCGATGAAGGGAATGCCGCTCGGCGGCGTTTATTACCTTGCAAACCAGGACGATCCGACGTGTGTGGTGAAGGTAGTGCTTCCCGAAAAGGGCTGCGAAACGGGCACGGAGCCGCCGAAAATCAAAATCCAGCAGATGTTCAAGGGCGAGCAGATCAACCTCGGCGATCTGATGTACTACGAGGAATCGGGAAAACTCTGGCTTTCGCACGCCTGGCAGAACCTGCTTGAGATAATCGACCCCGACAGCGGCGAAACGCTCAGGTGGGAGCTTATGCCGGGCTGCGCGCAGGAAGGCATCACGATTGACGGCGAGGGCAGGCTGTGGATCGCCCAGGACGTCGGGGGAGTCGCGGTCTACGTCAAGGACTAGGATTTGCCGACGAGCTTGATGAACCCGCACTTTCCGATGCGGAGAACCGCTGGAAGCTGAAAACAACCTTTGCCGTCGCATCCTCCAATGAGACAGTGACAACGGAGTATTTGAGTGTCTTATTTGCTCTATAGAAGATTCATTGAATCTGTGCTTGGCTGAAAAAACAAAGCGCCAGAACACACACTGACCCCAAAACAAGACCGGTAATACCCACTTTCATATTCTGTTTTATCTGGGCCGCGGGAATCAATTCTTCGATAGAAATATATGTCATAAAACCAGCCGCGAGTACCAGTGATGCGCCCAGCCATTCCGAAGACACTCCTTTCAGGAGATAGTAGCCCACGATAAAGCCGAACAGTTCAAATAATATTGTTGCCGTTGTTATAAAAAAAGATTTTGCTCTGCTTTTGTTCAGTCCGTACAACGGGACAATCATTGCGATATTTTCAGGTACATCTTGAGCTGCAATCCCCAACGCAATCACAAGCCCTAAAGCAGGTTCCAAAGCAAAACCAACACCAATCGCCAATCCCTCCGGAATATTATGCAAGGCCATTCCAATAACCAGCATAGTAACACTTCTATTAACAGATGGTTTTTCCTTTTTCATCAACTCAGGATTTATATGGGGTAAAGTTTTATCAACAACCCACATTATTGCTATTCCGAGGAAGAAAGATATCACCACCAAATAAAGGGGAGTGATTGCCATAGCTTCCGGTATCAACTGAAAGAAAGAAATCCCCAGCATCATCGCGGCGGCAAACGCCAAGGAGCCGTATAAAACAACCCGCGTTGGTTGCTTTATTAATCCAACCATAGCACCTAGAGTTTGCCCGACAAAAATCAAAAATACCACCCAAAACATTTCGCCCATATTTATTCCTTGAACTTCAAATTAACATGTTTCCTGATGCTAGTACTTGCACTCGCCACTCTCCTTGGCACTCGTCTGTTGCAGTATCCATCCCTAATGTCCTCATTTGAGTTTGAAGAACCCCCGCTTTCCGATGCGGAGAACACAGGGGAGCGCGGACGGGATGGGTGCCTTCGGGTCGGTCACGGCAACGTCGTCCACCCTCACTCCGCCCTGCTCGAACAGCCGACGGAGTTCGCGGTTGCTGCCATCGAACAGCCCGTTGTCCACAATGAAATCGAACAATGTCTTGCCGCCGCTCATGTACTCCGCGCCGACTTCGATCACCGGAACGTCGTCGCCCGCGGCTTTTTCCTGCACGGTCTTTCTGAAATGTTCCGCGGCGCGCTCGGCGGCATCCTCTCCGTTGTACTGCTCGGTTATGTTGAACGCCACTTCCTTTTTTATCACCATCGGATTTTCATCCGAATTCAGGCGCGCAAGCATTTCGTCTTTTTCGTCAGGAGAAAGCCCGCAGGCAAGCTCGATATACTGCGGAAGGAGATCGTCGGAAATCCGCATGCATTTTCCGTACATGTTTTCCGGCGTATCGAGCAAATCTATCGTGTTGCCCCAGCTTTTGCTCATCTTCCGTCCGTCTGTTCCGGCGAGGAGCGGCATAGTGAGCATCGTGTGCGGCTCGTCGCCGAAATGCTCCTGAATTGTCCTGCCGGCAAGCAGATTCATGTGCTGGTCGTACGCGCCGACCTGCACGTCGCACTTGAGCATATATGCGTCATAACCCTGCATAAGCGCGTAAAGCGTTTCGTGGAAGCGCACATCTTCTCCCGCGTCCATACGAAGCTGGAAATCGCGCCTGCCGGTTATGCGCTTGAGCGAGAACATCGCCGCAAGCTTGACGATCAGCTCGAAGTCGAGTTTCGCGAGCCACTCGCCGTTGTTGCGTATTTCGACGGGCAGCGTCTCGACGCCGCCGCGCAGTCCGCCCGATTTATCAAGAATCCTGAACGCCTGCTCCGTGTAGAAAGACGCATGCGCGTCGATTTCCTCGCCCGAAATCTGCGCCCGCTCGCTCGCCTGTCCGCTCGGATCGCCGATGCGCGCTGTGTAATCGCCGATGAGGAATATCACCTGGTGGCCGAGATTCTGAAACTGGCGCAGTTTCTGCGCGGGAACCATATGCCCGATATGCAGGCTTTCGCGCGTCGGGTCAACGCCGAGATAGATACGCAGGGGGCGTTTTTTAGCGCGCGCTTTTTTGATGCGCTCTTCAAGTTCCGACTTCGCGCGCGCGCGAAGAACGCTTTCACCCGACGGATCACCGTACTCGGCGCTTTCGTCGGCGAACTTCGTGCCGCGCATGAGCAACTCAACCTGCTTTACGATGTCGGTCATAGCCTGATTCCAAAACTGAGCTGAGCATCTATATTACCCGCGTATACGCTGTTGAACAACCTTCTTACACATTGACCGACCGCATTGAACCCGACGGCCTAAAGCTCATCCGTCGCCCGCTTGCGCTGAGGATTCTTATACCGTAAAATACCTTGCCTATGGGTACGAGACCGATGTTCTTTTATATTGCTCAGATCGCCATGTCGGCTGTTGTAGTGCTCGTATCCACAACGCTCGTCACGTTCGGCAAACTCGTCAGTCCCGTCGTCGCTGCAGTCTTCCTCATATCGCTCATCTCAAGCTTCATCGTTACTGCAAGGCTTCTCTATCATACCTACGAAGAAGCGGTTCAAATTTGGACTCTCGCACTTGCAACGCTTTTCGGGCTGGTTATTGGATGGTTCGCCGCACCGCTAGTCCTTTCTACATACTCGCTTTCCGAAAAACGCCACGACTGCTTCACAAACCTGGAATCTATCCGAGATTCCATCGAGCTTTACAGGACACAGAACGGAAGCCTTCCGCCCTTTCTTATCGGTGGAACTGCCTCGGGCGCTCCCGAACAGTCATCCGACCCGCTTATCAAGTCTGGCGTGATCGTGAGCTACGGAATCAACCCATACGGGATGCCGGACGATTTCATCACGTGGCCGATTCCACCCCTATCGCGTTTCGTCTTTGCAGACAAGCGACCGTGCTACGTTGGCATAGATCTCATACAGGAATTGCAGACCGAGCTGGGCGACCCTTATGCGGCTGGAAAATCCGGGCTTTCGCGCTTCGGCGTGGGAACAAATGCGCCCGATCTCATAATCGGCAATGTCCTTGCAGATCCAAGGTTCGAGGCGACATCGTTCGGCTACGAAGCGTGGGGCGGAGGGCGCATCGGCAGCGGGGGTATGCCCTGGATTCCGGGGATGTTCTTTTATAAGGCCTGGAAGGATGCGTCCGGCGACGAGCATTACGTTCTCGGCGCATACGGTTCGTTTTACATCGAAGGCTACGACATTCTCGGCCCCGCTCCCGAAGGCATCAGGCTCGGAAGCGATGACGCAGGCAACGGCTGCCCTCTTCGGATTGACGATGGGGGCAGAATTATCGTTGGAAATCCCGATGGAATAAAGGACGGAGTTATTTACGTCCTTACAGACAAGGGCGAATGGACGCCCGAAGGAATAACCCAGCACGAGAGAGGGTGGTACGAATCCAAGGGCAAGCCCGTGACGGACGGTGATGCTGGAGATGAAGTTGCACCCGCAATGGGCGATGACGAGGAATCGAAGCCTCCGTCGGATCAAGAATGGGAAGACAGCCCGCTGCTGAATTAGCCGCAGGATGCTGCTTGCAGCCAAAGTTAGATATTGCCCCGTTTGCGCCCAGATCACTCGGTGAAGTCGATAACTATCATGATCTGCCCATACGCGCCCGATTCGTACTCGATCTGCACAGCGATGTATCTGAGCGCGCCCTCAGGCAGTGTCACTTCGAATCTCGGCGGAATGCCGGACGACGCTTCCGATAAGTCAACGAAGCCGATACTCGTGAAGTCGGTTTCGTCCGCCCAGGGATAATAGCCGGAAACCGATCCGGATTTGAGCCCGGACGGCCAATAACCGACTGGTGGGCCGGGGCCGGGTTGCGTGTGATCGAACTCGTCCGCTGTAACGATGCGGTATCCCTTTACCGTTTTGTTGAAGAAGAGGGCGATAATTGTTATATCGGGTATGTTGACTTCACCGTCTCCGTCGCCGTCGAGCCATGATTCGTAAGCATCATCGCCTATGCCGTCGGATGTGAGCGCAAGGTAATTCCGCGCGAGAGGCGTTATATCCGGAATTCCGACTTCCCCGTTCATATCGTAATCGCCGATATTCACGTGCGTCCAGGTGAGCGTGTTCGTGTCGGGATGATACTCCAGGTCCATTGCCGAGTCGGTCGGACCCTGGTAATCGGTTGCACTTCTCGAAAACGCGGCTTCATCCATTTCGGCAAGGAGCTTTTCGAGCACGTCCTGCATGGCCAAGGACATATCCGTCGCCGATGGTTGTGTGGTTTCGGCTGATTCTCCGAAATATGGGCCTAGGATGAGCAAATAGAATGCAAGCAAGGCGAATACCGGCCATATTCTCACTTCAAATGATGCAATCCTTTCCACAAAGATTTTCCCCCTTTCACATTAAAGTACAGTATACCTGAAAATCAACTAAAGTTCAACTACGATAATGACGCGAGGGCATCCAGCCTGCCAATTGCCAGTTCGTCCCATTCTAAGTCAAGGACTGTGTTGTTTTTGATTCTAAGTCGCATCTGCTGAGGAGTTACATTGCGGTATTCAGAGCTTATCATGGCGGCTACAGCAGATGCATGTGGAGCCGCAGCAGATGTTGCTCCGAAAACAGTATGATAGGGGTAATAAAGCTGATAACCGAGCCAGTATCCATTCTGGGTAAATCCCAGCATATCGGGCGTACATATACGTTTCCCTGGTGCAAGTACATCAACCCAATCATCATAGTTGCTCCAATCCCGTTCTCCATCCCAAGAATATGAACCAACCGCCAAGGTGTCCTGGCGCGAGGCAGGGAAATGCCAAACATCATCTAGGCGATCATTTCCCGCACTACATACAAATAGCATATAACGGCTTAGTTTCCCAACAAGCACTCTCTCATACAGAACTGAATGTTCCCATCCGTAGCTGCAATTTACAACCTCAATGTTGTATCTCGGAAATGGCCAGATGCCAGTGAAATTCCAGTATATTCCCTTTACAATGCCAATAGCAACGTATGCATTTACCATGGCTGTGCAAGAAGTGAAACTGGCACCAGAAAAGATACCGCTTGATCTTGCATCAATTGCTACCGGTAGAACATAATTGGCGTACGAGATCCCTGCAATATCAAGATCATCAATAATGCCATTTCCATCATTATTGATTCCGGAACAAATGATCCCGGCTACGCACGTTCCGTGCCCAAGATTTTGTGCATTTGCTTGGCTTTCCTCAAGGAGCACTGTTCTAGGTTGACCAGCACCGGCACCTGCAATGGTACCATGCCAAAAGTTGTCACCTACATTTATACCATCAGGCAGTAACCGCGCATCCACATCACGATGGCCTCTTTGTACACCAGTATCCAGCACAGCAATAATTTCACACGGCCAGCCGAAGTAACCTTGCCGCCAAGCTTCCTGAATGTTTATATGATAAGGGCTGTTGTGAATATTGATGGGATTCAAATTCCACTGGTAAAACCATGCATCATCATTTGGGTCGCTGTAAGGCCATTCATCAAATTTAATTACCCCATCAGGATCAACTGCCAATACCAAATCGGGATACTCGATTGGCCAGTTGAGAACGGCATCTTCTACACTTTGCCCTTCGGGTAGAAATGCCGCAATTCCTCTTAATGGTGTCCACTCAGAAAACACTACCAGGTTCTCATTTGCGATGAAAAGGTCCACCTCCGGGTCGCCTATCACAGCAGCATAGCCGTCCCTGAAGTCGTCATAATAGGGATCGTCGTACGAAACTATTTCATCGAAGTAATTCGGGTCAACTTCGGGTATCACAGGGGGATTCTGAAAGGCAATAATAACCCTGCCGTCAATGATGTCGTAAGTTTCCCCTGTTCGAGGGTCCGTAAAAGGTACGATATCCCATGGGTACGGTTCATACGACCCAACTGGGCCTGACCCCAAAACGCCTTTGCCGTCTTCATCAGAAATTCCTCCCTCGGTGATTGCTGATTGCTGTTTGCATACTTCCGAGATGTTTTCGTTGGCTTTCTCGGTTGAGCAATCGGCTCGGTTGCCATTGAAAGGCAAGTCATTCTGTGTACGAGAAATCTTATTACTGCAACAACAAAAGAAAAATACACAGAAAATTACAGCAAAACAAATTCCAGCAAGTGCAACAGTCCCAAATCTCTCAAGATGCATTTTCTTGTCCTTAAAGATTAATGATGAGCATAGTATATCTTATTTGGTGGTCTTGTCAAGTCATAAGACTGAAAAACCAACTGCGTCGTTTTTCTAGTTATTGTTGTTTGAATATTCCTGCCATATAACGCACATTGCCGCCAACGATTGTTGCGTGTGCGCGGCCCTGCGCATCCCAGCCTTCGAACGGCGAGAATTTCGCTTTGCTTACAAACTCAGACTGCTCGACCTTCCATTCGCAGTCGGGATCAAAAACCGTGATGTCCGCGACCGCTCCTTTCGTGAGCGTGCAGAATCCCTGCTCGATCATTTCGTGGAAGCGTCTGCCGCGCTCCGTCAGCGCGGGTTTGAGCTTATCATCGCGCGGCGCCTGGCTCGCGGTCAAAATATGTGCTGGGCGCGCTGTGAGAGCATCGAGAAACCGCTCAATCGAAAGCTGGTTTTCCATAACGAGATGCTTCCAGAGTAGTCCAGTGGCGGTTTCGAGACCGACGATGCCGAACGGCGCGTTTTCCACGCCCGTTTCCTTTTCATCGCGCGTGTGGGGCGCGTGGTCGGTTGCGATGCAGTCAATCGTTTTATCGGAGAGCGCCGCGACGAGGAGCTTCCTGTCGAACTCGCTTCGTAGAGGCGGATTGACCTTGGCGACCGCACCTGAGCGCTCGACTGCTTCATCCGTCAGAAGAAGATGATGCGGCGTCACTTCCGCCGTAACGGGAAGCCCCTTGGCCTTGGCATAGCGGACAAGCTCAATGCTTCCGGCGCACGAAAGATGGCAGATGTGCACGGGCGCGCCGATATGCTCGGCGATGATGATCGCGCGCGCGATCGCGACGGTCTCGGAAACGGGCGGAATGCCGAGATAGCCGAGCTTTGCGGCTACAACGCCTTCGTGAATGACACCGCCGAACGTCAGGCTTTTGATCTCGGCGTGAATGCAGACCGTGGCGGGCCAGGATGAAAGCTCCTCCATCGCGCGCAGAAGAAGCCCGGCATTATCAATGTCGTCGCCGTCGTCCGAGAAGAGCGTCACGCCGCGGGCGATCATCCCTTCGTACGGCGCAAGGCCTTCGCCCGCGCGCGCGCGTGTGATCGCGCCTATCGGCATCACGCGGCAATGCCCGACCTCGTCGGCTCGTTCCTGAACGTAACTCACGACGGTTTTGTCTGCAATCGGGGGCGCGGTGTTCGGCATCGCGCATACGGTGGTGTAGCCGCCCCTAACCGCAGCCGCAGTCCCGGTCTCGATGGTTTCCTTGGCTTCACCGCCCGGCTCGCGCAGATGAACGTGCAAATCTATGAAGCCGGGGCTTACGATTTTCCCCGCGCAGTTGATTACGCGCGCGCCCTCGAATTCAGCTTCGTTCCAGTCGCCTTCGGGCGCGAACCCGGAGGATTTCAGAGGGCTTCCCCCGATATGCGTGATCCTACCGTTTTCTATTCCAAGATCGCCTGTTTCATCGATGCCGCATTCGGAATCAATGAGCCTTCCGCCAAAGAGCACGATTTTCCCGCCCATCTCTATCTCCTTCGGCTTCCGACGCCTTTGCAGCTCGGAAGCGAGCCAGTCAATATTATCACGCGCGCTCCTTCAATGTCTCATTCCATTTGGCCGTCCGAACGCAAGCCTGGTTATTCACACCCAACCATCATGTATAATCCTTATCTGTTCGTTTGATCCTTTACGTTTAAGATAATCGGGTTTGATCCGATGAGCCGGGTTAACAGAGGGTTGAATGCGAAAAACGGCTGTTTTAGGGGACGGTATGATCTTCTCAAGAAAGGAAATGCATTGCGCAGAGCATTTAACCGGAATCTGCGCGGATTCGCAAAATCTACAGGCACGCGGTGTGCTCTTTCGCGCGCGCGCGGCAAAATTCATCTCGGCAGCGCTCTTCGTACTCACACTCGCTGTCATTTACACCGCATTTGCGCTCCACCCCGCGTACGCACTCGAAGACGCTGACAGCCGGCTCACGATCAAACAGCTTCAGAACGGTCTTACAGCTGTCGTCTGGGAGGATCACGCCAATCCGATAGTGACCGTAGACGTCTGGATGAAGGTAGGAAGTATCGTCGAGAATGACCAAACGTGGGGAATCGCTCATTATTTCGAGCATATGTTCTACCGCGGTACCGAAAAGCGCGGCCCGCGCCAGAACCGCGATGAAATTATCGACGTCGGCGGGATGACGAGCGCAGGTACGTGGTACGACTATACGCATTTCTACAACATCGTCGCATCGGAGCATTTCGATCTCGCGCTCGATACGCTTACCGACAGCCTTCAGAACCTGACGCTTCTTGAGAAGAACATTTTCACCGAAAGAAGCGTGATCACGGAAGAAATCAAACAGCGGCTCGATGATCCCTCGATTTATCCCGGCGAGGAGATGCTCGCACTCTTATTTCCGCGGCACAGGTACGGAAAGCGCGTCATCGGCACGATAAGCTCCATCAGCAATTTCTCGCGCCAGGGGCTTCTCGAATATTACGCCAGATACTACGCTCCCCAGAACACGACAGTTGTTATATCCGGCGATGTAAAGCCTGCGGATGCAATCGAGCTTGTGCGGCGCAAGGTTGCGGGATGGAAAAACACGGGTGGCAAGCCAAAATGGAATCCTCCTGGAAACGGCTTCTCCGGCTATTCCACGGCCGAGGATAGCGGCAAATTCGCGAGCGCGCAGGCGTGCATCGGATTCAGAATGCCCGGTTTCCGGCATCCGGATCGCTACGCCCTCGAAGTGGCGGAGCATCTCCTGATCAGCGGTCGCAACGCCGACCTGAAAAAGCTGGTCAGCACCGATGTATCAGGCATACGCGGCTCATACGATCACTTTCGCGATGCAGGAACGTTCGTTATCTATGCTTCGCCGATGAATGGTGACGGGCTTTCGAAGATCGCCGGGAGCGTGATCTCCGCAATCGCGGAATATGCAAAGACCGGCCCGTCAAACGGCGATGTGGCGAACGCGATTTCGGAGCTTCTGCATGCAATCAGGTTTTACCAGTCGGGAACATCCGAGCGTGCGAGGCTTCTCGGCGAGGCAGTAACTTACGGCAATCCCGATTATTACTTGAACTACGCCGAAAACATTCTGAAGGTTACTCCGGACGATGTAAGGCGCGTAGTGAACACTTACTTTGTTAAAGACAACCTGAGCATAATCTTTATGCGTCCACAGCCCGGTGTTGCGTCAGGCGGGAAAGACGCACTCGATAATGCGCTTGCCGAGCTTCCGCCCTCTGGCGATGTTGATTTCGATTCCGTTCTCTATCGGGACAATGTCGCCGAGCGATCGGGCACGGGCGCACCCCCGGCACCCGAGCTGTCCAAGAGCAGGGCTCTCACGCTCAATGACGGAATGAAGGCGATCATCGTCGATCAGCCGGGCGCCGACATCTGCTCGATGGGCATTTTCTTCCCTGCTGGATGTGCAAACGATCCAAAAGGCAAAGAAGGATTGACGCAGCTCACGCTTTCCCTTCTCGAATACGGGAGCGCCGTGCTTCCGAGGGAATCGGTATGGCGCACGATCGCTGAGCTAGGCAATCAATACGGATGCGGTGCCGATCGCGATTATTCCCAGGTGTTTCTTACCACGACTGTCGATATGGCTCCCCGCGGACTCGAATTCTTGAAGGACATCGTTCGTCGTCCGACGTTCGACAGCGGCTTTTTCGAGGAAGCGCGCACAAACCAGTTCGGACGGATCTCGGGCGCGGCCGAAGACATCGTGACGGTCGGACTGGAGAGCTTCAAGCAGGCTGCATTTAACGGTCATCCGTATTCCCAGCCGGTTTTCGGAACCCCGGAATCTCTCCAGGCGATAACACCGCGAGATGTAGGAGCTCATTGGGAGCGGATGTCGAATCCGGATGGTGCGGTTCTTATCTTCGTAGGTGATGCAGCGAAGGCCGGAATTTCAAGCGATCCGGAGCGCGCGATCGGACGGATTCTGTTTGGGACGGGTACGCCGTTTGAAAGCGCAGGAGAAGAAGCTGTCACATCGGGCCTAACCGGCTCGTTCCAGGTGAACCTTCCGCGACAGCAGAACTTTCTCGTAATCGGCGCGCGCACCAGCGGAGTTCTCTATAACGGGGCAGATGATGTTTCGGGCGAATACGGTCCGCTTATGGTTCTCGGCTCGCTTCTTTCGATTCGGTCATTCAGGGAGATCGTCTACGAGAAGGGACTGGCGTACCGCTCGGTTGGTTCGTTCCTGCCTTGGCGAAGCGGAGGCGTTATGATGTTCTATCTCGGCTATTCCCCCGACCAGGAATCTGCCGTATTCGCGGCCGTGTCTGACCAGATTTCAAGGGTGTGCAGCACTCCGCTTCAGAACGAGGAACTCAGAGGCGTGAAGGGCTTTATAACCGGCTACCAGGCGATTTCACTCGAAAGCGCGCAAGACAAACTCCTTCGCTACGGGCAGTGGGAAATGACGGGCGCAGGGTTCGATTTCTATGCCGAATTCACAAGAAGGATCAACGAGGTTACACCCGAACAGGTTCAGGCAGCCGCCCAGAATTGCTTCAGCGAAGGCAACATGCTCCAGATCGTCGTGAAGGGATCGTCTCCTTCTACGCCGCATGAAGAATGACTGCTACGAAGTCTGTTCCCAGATTTCGGCGATGCTATTGGGTTAGTTGTGGTACAATCCCGCCCGACTTTTCAGGGAACGGCAAAGTTTATGACTGATGCACTGCTAAAAAAATGGCTTGATGAAATGGGCATTGATGCCCCGCTGCATGGCGAATCGTACCTTTTCGCAA
>JAGGVC010000055.1 GCA_021158185.1 bacterium
CGCTCGCAACCTTCGCAACAAGGCCGTTTCTTCCCCCTCCGATTGTCATCGGAAGTCCGGTACGCACGTACACCTCGCGCCTCAGGAACTGCCCCAGAAGGAAAAGGCTCGGCCAGATTCGCCCCATTCCCGTCACGTCGCAGGCGAATTCGTCGATGCTCTCCGCCTTCACTTCGGGCAGGTGCTGCGCAAGGATTCCGCGCACTTTCTCGTGCCACTCGGTATAGCTGTGGCCGCGCCCGTGCACGAACTCGCCTGCCGGGCAGAGCCGCGACGCCTCACGAAGCGCCATCCCGCTTTTGACGCCGTACTCGCGCGCCTCGTAACTGCACGCCGCGACGATGCCGCGCGCGCCCTTCGGGCCGCCCACGATGACCGGCCTGCCGATGAGCGACGGATCGAAAAGCCGCTCCACCGACACGAAAAACGTGTCCATATCACACAGGAGCACGCGCCGCCCGCTGCGGTTGAGCCATGCAGGATCGCGATGATTTACGCTGGCCTGCAACGCATGATGCTCATCGCCAATCACCGGCGAGCCGTCATCGCCGTATGCCGATACAGTATTCCTCGAATCAAACTCACGAAACGCACCCACCGAAATCACTCCTTTGCACACACAAGCCTAACACGTGTTAAGTATACTATACATTAGTAGGCTTGTCAAGTCATGGGTGGCCGGTAATGGGCGAAAAAAATATTGGCGTGGTTTGCATAGCAGATACAACGGGATGCGCCGCTACAATTAGGGAGATAGAATCGCAGGGTATCGTTTTGCTCTGTTGAACAGTCACCATAGGCGAAAACCGCAATGATGATGCTATAATGCCACGTGTGCAACGCCTCCCACCCTTGAATCAAATGTTGCACCTTGTTTCAGTGTCAGGGCTGATTGTTGTACTGTAGGTAGTCTGTTGTGTGGCTGCATTATGATATTGATAAGCAGTTTTTATTCGGCGATCGGTGACGAGATTACGTATCGCATCGCGCTTCTGCTTGCGAGGTACCGGCTTAGCGTCAAAGAGATCGTCGCGGCGCTCGACCTTGAGCAGCCGCACGTTTCACACAAGCTGGCCAAGCTCAGGAAGTACGGCTGCGTGATTAATACTCGCGAAGGCCGCTCGGTTTACTACGAACTTCAGCATCCATGCCGCGATATTCTTCTTTCAGGTGACAAGCTGTGGCGGAATCTCAGGCCCGCGTACGAGACGAAATGGGACGAAGACCTGGCTCGCCTGAAGAAGATCGTGGGGAAGCTCGAAGACCGGGAGCATTCGAATTCCGTGAAACGCGATTAGAAACCCATTCTGATGGTTCTGAGCGTGCCTGTCTCGCCCTTTGTTTCTTCCAACAAAGTATTTCAAATAATAGCTCGTTGCGCCTATAATTGTTTCCGATCCAAGTTTTAAGGAGAGCATAACGCCATGAAGGGAGCAAGAACGGTTCATCCGCCTACGGGCACAGAGCTCAGCTGCAAGGGCTGGGTGCAGGAAGCCGCATACCGAATGATCCAGCACAACGTGAGCCCGGATGTCGCAGAGAAGCCGGATGAACTCATCGTCTACGGAGGCACCGGGCGTGCTGCCCGCAACTGGGAGTACTTCGACCGGATACTCGCGTACCTGCGCGAACTCGGCAATGACGAGACGCTGCTCGTCCAGAGCGGCAAGCCAGTCGGCGTCTTCCATACGCACGAATGGGCGCCGCGCGTCCTCATCGTAAACTCGATGATCGTGCCGCACTGGGCAACCTGGGAGAAGTTCCGCGAGTACGAGCGGATGGGGCTTACGATGTACGGGCAGATGACGGCGGGAAGCTGGATATACATCGGCACTCAGGGCATCCTCCAGGGCACATACGAAACCTTCGCCGCCGCAGCCGAGAAATCGTTCGGCGGCACGCTAAAGGGCACGCTCACACTCACCGCGGGCCTCGGCGGTATGGGCGGCGCGCAGACGCTCGCTGTCACGTTCAACGAAGGCGCCATTCTCATCGTCGAGTGCGACCCAGCGCGCATTAAGCGCAGGCTCGATACGAAGTACCTCGACATCGCCACCGAGTCGTTCGATGAGGCGGTCGAACTTGCGATGAAAGCGAAGGAGAATGACGAGGCAAGAAGCATCGGGCTTCTCGGCAACGCGTCCGAAACCCACGCGAAGCTGCTCGAAATGGGCATCGTCCCCGATATCGTGACCGATCAGACCAGCGCGCACGACGCATTGAACGGCTACGTGCCTGGCGGAATACCCTATGAAGACGCGCTCAAACTCCGCACCGACAACCCGAAGGAATACATCCGTCGCTCGTTCGAGTCCATGAAGCGCCACGTCGAGGCGATGATCGCATTCAAGAACAATGGCGCGATCGTCTTCGATTACGGCAACAACATCCGCGGCCAGGTTTACGCACAGGGACTCGAAAACGCATTCGCATTTCCCGGCTTCGTTCCTGAGTACGTGCGACCTCTGTTCTGCGAGGGAAAGGGGCCGTTCCGATGGGTTGCGCTGTCGGGCGATCCGGCGGACATCCACGCGACGGACGAACTCATCTACGAAGTGTTCCCCGAAAAGACAGCGCTCCACCGCTGGATAAGGAAGGCGCACGAGCAGGTCGCGTTCCAGGGGCTGCCGAGCCGGATATGCTGGCTGGGGTACGGCGAGCGTGCGAAGTTCGGGCTTGCGATTAACGAACTCGTACGAAGCGGGAAGGTGAGAGCGCCCATCGTGATCGGGCGTGATCATCTGGACGGCGGGAGCGTGGCGAGTCCGAACCGCGAGACCGAGGGAATGAGGGACGGAAGCGACGCCATCGCAGACTGGCCGATACTCAACGCACTCGTGAACACGTCCAGCGGCGCGAGCTGGGTGAGCGTGCACCACGGCGGCGGAGTCGGCATCGGCTACAGCATCCACGCGGGGATGGTCGTCGTGGCGGACGGCACGGATGCGCAGGCTGAGAAGCTCGAACGCGTACTCACTACCGACCCAGGCACGGGTGTGATGCGCCACGTGGACGCAGGCTACGACGAAGCCGAGGCATTCCTGAAAACCGCCCCGAATCTGAAGGTTGGGGGGGGGAATCTGGAGGAGTAGGCTGGATCGTCATTGCAGCATCACGCGAGGATCTAGCATAAAAATGTATTGAAAAAACCCGCCCGCCGATGAAGAATATGCAACGGCGTGTAATCGTCGTGCGGATTCGCGCGCGTAGGGGCGTGCGGCGGCACGCCCGTCTTTTGCAAGACGCGCCCAAGACTGGGCGCTGTACAGGATGGGTTTGGTTGCCGTAAACGGCGCTGTCCATGAAAACCGGGGCAACATGCCGGTTTTGACCGGCGCTCCATAATTAGCTTCAGGGCCTACGGCCCCAGATACGCGTACCTGAGATAGTGGTTTCCGTATTCAGATTTGCAGTAACTCAAGTGCGCGTATCCATTCGAATCAAGCGCAAGGGATGCGTAATAGCCCACCCATCCATAGCTGTCGAAGGTTTCGATGTGCCAGCCCGATGCGTCCATGTATGCGTATTTGAGATCGTAGTTTCCTCTGTAGCTCACGTGCGGGTATCCATCCGAATCAAGCGCGATCGAGGTGTACTCGCCCACATCTCCCTCGCTGTCCACGGTTTCGGTGTGCCAGCCCGATGCGTCCATGTATGCGTATTTCAGATCGTCGTTTGTCCGGTCCCAGTAGCTCACGTGGGGGTATCCTTCAGAATCAAGCGCGATGGATGTATACCTGCCCACATATCCCTCGCTGTCTACGGTTTCGATGTGCCAGCCTGATGCGTCCATGAATGCATATTTGAGATCGTAGCCTGGCACTTTGAAATTATAGCTCAAGTGCGGGTATCCGGATGAATCAATCGCGATGGAGGTGTCCCAGCCCACATATCCCTCGCCTTCGATGGTTTCGATGTGCCAGCCCGATGGGTCCATGTATGCGTATTTCAGATCGTCGTTTGAATCGTCAAAGTAGCTTACATGCGGGTATCCTCCCGAATCAACCGCAATGGATGGTTGCCCCCCACAAGCGACTAAACCGCTGTCGACGATTTCGATGTTCCATCCCGATGCGCCCATGTATGCGTATTTGAGATTGTTGTTTATCCCGCCAAGGTAGATCAAGTGCGGGTATCCGCCGGATTCAAGCGCAATAGACGTGTACCAGCCCACTTCTCCCTCGCTGTCGACGGTTTCGATATGCCACCCCGATGCGTCCATATATGCGTACTTAAGATCTTTGTTCGTATAGTCAAAGTAGCTTACGTGCGGGTATCCCCCAGAATCGAGCGCGATGGAGTTGTAGTAGCCCACATCTCCCTCGCTGTCGACGGTTTCGATGTGCCATTCGCCAGTGCTTTGATTAACAGCTAGTGTAAAGTCATGCAAATCTTCACCGTAATCGTTGGTGACAGTCAGACTGGCATCGAAGAGCGTGGTAGAGCCGACATCGGCGAGCGTAACAATCGGCGATTCCTCAGTACTCGTATTCGGCGTCGCTCCGCCACCGAAATCCCAGGAGTAGGTCAATGGCGTAGTGCTTGTAACCGTTGCAGTGAATGTTACTTCGGAGTTTTCTTCACCGCTTCTCGGCTGAACATCGGTGATATCCGGCGGTTCGCCCACCGCTATTGATTCTACATTGCTCCTTTCGCCCGGAGCCAAATCAGCGCCAACCGGTTCAACAGCGATATAGGCGCTTGCGCCATCGGGCAATGTGACGGAGTAGGTCTTGGGGAACGCGCCCTGTTCACCGTAGGGAACTGCTTCTCCAACTCCTGTGAAGCCATCATTCTGAGAATCGGACGTGACTATCCGGTATTCCATTACATCATTCATGTAGTTTTCTGCAATCAGCGTGATGTCTGATATGCCGATCTCGCCGCTGCCGTCACCATCAAGCCACGCTTCGTACCCATCATCGCCGATGCCGTCGTCGGTTATAGCAAGGTAATTCTGCGCGATCGGCGTGATGTCCGATATCCCGACTTCGCCTGAGAGATCGTAATCGCCGACATTGACGTAGCTCCACGTGAGCAAGTCACTGTCGGGGTCATACGCGAGATCGGTAACACGCCCGGAGTCGCCAGTCGGCGCGGCTGTAGCCAGCCTGTCAGTTCCTTCGGATTCCGCAAGCCTGGTTATCTGCGCGACAAGCTCGGCTGTTAGCGCGGCGAAGATATCCGTATCTACATCCCCCGGCGGTTCATACGCCTCGATCTCCGCGATGACTTGTGCGAGCGTGCGGCTGACAGGCACAGTACCGCTGCTTTCGCCCTGCAATTCTGTCGGCTCCGACCAATCTGCATCAACGCTTCGCGGCTGACCTTTCCCGCAGCTTACAAATACAACAACTAACATCGTAACGATAACAACGAACGACAATGACGCGAGAATTCTGTACCGCATACTCATAGTTTTCCTCCGAAATCCGGCTGGGCTTAACCTGTCAAGCCCCTTTGGTTTCTCCAAACGCACGAAACTAACACCAACATGATACCAGCGCAGGTTTTCCTGTCAAGCCCGGATTTTCAACGTAGCACGGACGTCCCGTCTGTGTCTAAATATTCACAGGCTGGAAGCCTGTGCTACTCTAGCGCCACAGTCAAGATGCCTGTGCTACTCTTCCCCTACCCAACTCCAAATTTCCCTTCGCCTGCCCTGTACTGTAATGCTTCGGCGATGTGGGGAACTTGGATATCGCTATCCGCCGCCCAGCCTTTCTTCGAGGATTCCTTCCATCTGCGCGCTCAGGGTTATGTTGTAGTCGATTATCGTGCCTGTCTCGTCGATCATTATATTCGCAGGCGTTCCGAAAAGGTCGTACGCATCCTTGAAGACCTTGTGCTCGGCGTCGAATAGCACTGGATAAGGCATATCGTGATTTGCGACGAACGCTTCCACGGTCGAACGAGACTCGTTCGTCACCGAATTCACGCTTATGACGACGAATCCTCGATCCTTGAAATCGCTATAGACTTCGAGAAGGTGCGGCATCTCGGCAATGCATTCCGGGCAGTTCGTACTCCAGAAAGTTAGAAGCGTAACCTTGCCGGGAACGAAGTTATCGGAGAGCTTCCTTACCTCGCCGCCCTTCGCGAATTCGATGTCAATTGCCTTGTCGCCAGCCGCCATCGGAACATCGCCTTCGCCGACCGAGATTACATCCCAGAGCAGGCTCGATGAAACGACGTCGCCCACGGGAGTCTCACCGTTGGACTGGCTCGCAATCGTACCGTTCGACCGGCTTCCGGTTTCCATTGCCGGAATATAGTTGCGTCCGGCCTTGAACGCATAGAAGAGTGCAAAAAGAAGGAACAGCCATGCGAAGATATGCTTGACGGTGGTCATCCACGCGCCCTGCTTCTTCTGCAAACTGGTTGCGGCGCCTGCGAAAGTTCCCACTATCATCGGGAGCGTCGCAACGCCGATTGCGTAGAGCAGCATCATAAAGAAACCGCTGACAGGATCGCCTTCACGTGCGATGAAAGTAAGTATGAAGAGCACTACTGGGCCAAGGCAGGGCGCGGCGATGATTCCGCTTAACGCGCCCGTCAGGCCTACAGCAAAATAGCCGCGCCTTTGCTGCGCGCCGGCACCCGCGTTGAGAACAGCCTGAGGAACGGGAACCTGGTAAATATCGAACATCATCAGCGCGAAATATGTGAAGAAAACTGCGACTACGATAAATGCTATCGGATGGCTTGCGATCTGTCCAAGTCCTACTCCGATAAGGCCTGCTATCAGCCCCAAAACTGCATACACTATTGCAAGCCCTGCCCCGTACGTAAGGCTCAGCGTGAAGCCCTGGAGCTTCGTGCCGCTCGTGTTCGATGCGCCTATGGTCACGGCAACTATCGGCAGAAGCGGGAAGATGCACGGCGTGAAGCTCGATGCTATACCTCCGAGAAGCGCCAGCACGAATTTCAGTGCCGGGCCCGCAGCCTGAAACTGCACCGCTATATCTTGAATGAACGCATTTAGATCCATTTCGACTCCAATTGGCAAACCTGATCAGTGAAGTACGGACGGCAATATCTGCTATTTCAGTTCAGCTTCAAGCATAGGAAGCTGGAGATTCACACCGAACCTCTTCACTTCACCCCCGCCATTCATTATAATGACGGTGGGCACGCCCATCACTCGAAAGCGCTGAGCCAGCATCGGATATTTTCCGATATCAACGTACGCGCCAGAAACATCTTCGGGATGATCTTCAGCGAACTTCCGTACGATCGGGTCGATGCGTTTGCATGGCCCGCACCATTCCGCGCCGAAATCCAGAACCAGCATCTTGCCGGTATCCAGCATCTCGTCAACATTGTCATCCGTCATCTCCGGGAGTGTGGACATTCAAACCTCCAAAGCACCGCAAACTGAAATCGGAGAAGGATTATACACCGGGTGTTCCCGAAAGTATGCCTGATTGCTTCATGAATCCGGGATGTTTCGTTCGCAAAAACTTGCAAAAATTTGAAAATAAGATATAATTCATTATCTTAAGTTCTCAAGGAGAGGTTGTTATGTTGGGACGAGAATTAAACAATCGACATCTGTCGATTGTACGAACACTGCTTGTTTTATCGGTTTTCGCTCTAGTGTGGTCGGGGATTCCTTACAGTGAGGAAATTGTGTTCGGAGCGTGCGATGGCTGCTACAGACATGATGTGTAGAAGGATGGTGCCCCTTATCAATATCAATGTTTCCAGTGTCAATTCCAATGCTGGTATGCTAGGCAGGATTACAAACTAGTCCAGGAGTACGTTGAAGATGGCGATTTGGGAGATGATGTTACCAGATTTTTGCTGGATTACACCTGCGATTTTTTTGTCGGAAATATGTGTAATCCGGGTGAGCCGTGTGAAATTTATAAAGAGGTTCGCCAACGAGTTTACGAGCAACTATGTCTTCCATGTATTGATCCACAGCCTTGATGCATATGGCTTTCGAAGTTGACCAGAGGTTTAGTTTGAAAAAGGAGGAATTGTGATGAGAAGGAAAAATGCAATAGCTTTGGTCGTATCTATTGTTGTCGTTATCGTACTTAGCTGGGGGATGGCTTGTGTCAATAAAAGCAACTCTCCGCAAAGCGGCGGCAACATTGTCAATGAATCTGCAAAAACTTCTTCTGACACAGGCGGCACAGTGGATTATACGCAGATGTCCCCAGCGGAGATTGTGCAGTACGAAAGAGAGCATCCACGGGGATTCAATCTGGCGAACAAACGCCTTCTGGAATCGAGGGGTTTCCCGCCGGGTGGTCCGATCTCAGACCCGTTCAAGGAGATAATCCCTTATGATTGTGAGTTGCAGGCGGACAGCTGGGCCAAATTAAGTGTGGAAGAGCGGATGCTCGCAATCGGGTACGAGATACTTAGTGAGAACGGGGAATCGTACGAGCCATACCCAAAACAAGTCAGGCTGCCCCATATGATTCTGGGAGCCATGGCCCAATTCTACACGCAACACGAAAGGAATCCCAAGAGCGCGGATGAACTGCTGGAGTGGAGGGTCTCGAATATTATGGCTCCCGTACCGGAAGGTTATGAGCCTTATGACGTTCAGGAAGCTCTTGATAATCAGTTTTCACTGTTAACAAGCCCTGTAACCGGCAGGCTCGTGGAGTTTGACGATCCGAATTTCAGCCCGGGCAACATTTACGTGACGGTGATGAACGATAAACCCGATATGGTAGAGATCGAGCAAAAATACGAAGCCGAGATGAACTACGAGAAGAACTACCCCGAGGCTTTTGAAAAGCGGAAAAAATACGGCGGCGAGCCAATATATTCATACTATAGGGTGTTCGGGCAAACCGGCGTCATTTCTCACGGAGATTCTGTGATTATACCGAAGAAAAAAGACTAGATATTTTGTTCTAGACATTGAATCGAGCTTCCTTCGGGTTGACTCATAAGTGAATCGCGAGTCATACTCCTTGATATGACTGCGCGGAGGCGTTATGAAACCTGACAGCGGCGGTATGCTCTACGGCTGGGATGAAACGGCGCACGTCGTATCGGTCAGTTCGCACGAGAAAGACGGACGTCAGATGCTCACGGCGTACGTTCGAAAGGACGGGGGGATAACGACGGCGACGCGCGGGTTCGAGCCGTTTATTCTCGTAGCCGTCGAGCCGTTCCTCGCGCATCTCCAGAACGCCGAAATAATCGAGCTTGAGGGCGATCTCGATTACCGGTGGCTCGCGCGGTTTCCGACGATGAAGGCCGCCGCCGCCGCGAAGCGCAGGCTCGACCGCGGGTTCAAGGGCGATTTCAAGCGGGTTTCGGACGAGTACCTGTTCATAAACGACGCCGTGCAGCAGGGGCTTCTCGCCACCGGAATGACGCACTTCGGCGGGATGAACGACGATGAAGTTCTCAGGATGCAGCTCGACATAGAGACCGACACGACCGAAGGCTTCGATTTTCCGAATGCTGGGCGCGACGGAGACGAGATAATCATAATTTCATTTTCGGATTCGCGCGGGCGCGAAAAGGTGATTTCCCGGCGCGAAATGAGCGAAAAAGAGATGATCGCGGCCATATCGCGCGTCATCTCCGAGTGGGATCCCGACGTAATCGAGGGCCACAACATATTCAGGTTCGATCTGGCGTACATCGAGACGCGGGCGAGGCGGCACGGCGTAAAGCTCGACTGGGGCAGGGACGGATCGAGCGTGACATCGCACAAAAGCAGGCTGCATCTCGCCGAAAAAAGGTTCGATTACCCGAAGTACACGGTGGAAGGTCGGGCGTTCGTGGATACCTACATCCTCGTCCAGTTCTACGATCTCGTGAAGCGCGAGATGGAGAGCTATGGCCTGAAAAACATCGCGAAGTACCTGGGCGTCGCACCGGACGGACGAACCTATGTCGAAGGCTCCGAGATTCGCAACGTGTGGCGCGATGATCCGGAGAGGCTGATCGCGTACGCGCTCGACGATGTGCGCGAGACGCGCGATATCGCCGCGATGCTCGGCGCGCCGTACTTCTACCAGGGGCAGATGCTGCCGTTCAGCTATCAGGACATCTTCGTCCGCGGAAATGCGACAAAGATAAACGGGCTGATGCTCAGGCATTACCTGAGCAGGATGCACAGCGTTCCGAAGCCCTTGAGCCGGGTGGGCGAGGTCGTTGGCGGATTCACCGATGTGCGGATGTTCGGCGTGATTCACGATGTGGTCGCGTGCGACGTTGCGAGCCTTTACCCGTCCCTGATGCTGAGCTACGACATCAGCCCCGATACCGACGCGCTCGGTTGCTTCCTCGAAATGCTGGGCGAGCTTCGAAATAGAAGGCTCGATGCGAAAAAAAGGCTCAAGGCCGAAATCGATCCGCTGATGCGAAGGCGGCTCGACAACCAGCAGGGCACGTTCAAAATTCTGATCAACAGCTTTTTCGGTTATCTCGGAACGGACGGCGCGTACTTCGGGGACAACGCGGCCGCGAACCGCGTGACGACTTCGGGGCAGGCGTTGCTCAAGCAGATGATCTCCTGGCTCGAACGCGAAGGATGCGGGATAATCGAGGTGGACACCGACGGCGTCTACTTCAGACCGCCGCGCGAGGGGATGAGCGATGGCGAGATCGAGAGCCTGATCGAGCGGCTGAACGATACGATGCCGGAAGGGATAAGCGTGGAAGTGGACGGGCGCTACCACGCGATGCTCTCATACAAAATCAAGAATTACGCGCTTCTGAAGAGCAACGGGCAGATTATCATCAAGGGCAGCGGGCTGAAGAGCAGGGGGCTTGAAGCTTTCCAGCGGGAGTTCCTCAGGCGCAGTATCAGGATGATCCTCGAAGACAGAGAGGAAGATATCGAGGGACTGTACGCGGAATTGAGGCGCGCGATCGAGGAACTTACGATTTCGATAAACGATCTCGCCAAGACCGACCGGATTCAGGAGCCGCTCGATACTTACAGGGAAAAGGTCGCCCAGTCTAGCAGGGGCAGGAAGGCAGGGTACGAGCTTGCGATTGCGAGCGGGCGAGCGCTGAAACCCGGCGACTACGTGCGCTACTACATCACCGGCGACAAGAAAAAAGTGGCTGCGTGGAAGAACGCGAAGGAAGTGAGCGAGTTCGACCCCGAAAACCCTGACGTGAACATTCCCTACTACTTAGCAAAGCTCGACGATGTCTATAAGCGCGTAAAGAGGTTCGCAAACCCCGATAAGGAAAACGAAGGAGGCGGCGGCGGGCTTTTCGATGCGTAACAGGACAATGAAGGCTGCCTAGCGCTCGTATTCCCCCGAACATCGGCTAAAATGTGCGTATGCCGAGTTACCGATACCGTGCAAGGTCTATGGACGGGAAGAGCTCCGCGGGGACGCTCGAAGCGGACAGCCAGGAAATCGCCGTCCAGATTCTTTTCGAGCAGGGGCTTTTCGTAACCAACATCCGCGAGGTCGGCGGCACGCGCGCCCACGAGATAGACGGCTCGACGTACGCGAGCGGCGTCGGTCAGGGATTCTTTTCCATGATCGTCGGCAACATCGTTCCATTCGTGACGCTCGGCGAACTGACTGCCGTGACCCGCGGGCTTGCGACAGCGTTCAACGCCGGACTTCCGCTCGACGCCGCAGTAGCCAGCTTGCGCACAGGCCAGGTTTCTCCGCTGATGCGCCAAGCGTTGCGCGACATATCGGATCAGGTAGAGCGCGGACATTCGCTTTCCGAGGCAATGGATAGCCACCCGCGCGTATTCAACAAGATGTACCGCGGGATGGTGAGCGTGGGCGAGGGGAGCGGTACGCTCGACGAGATACTTGGAAACCTCGCAGAAATGTTTGAAGAAGAGCTTGAACTCCGCCGCCGCATCCAGAGTATGATGGTCTATCCGGGCTGCATCGTGGTCGTGATTCTCGCCGCCACGTTGATCCTGGGCTACCTCGGCTTCATCCCGATGCAGATATTCTACATGGTTTTGCTCGTACTCGCGGTGATTTTCGTATTCTGGCTGCTCAACAAGAACCGCCACATAAGCCAGATGTTCCGCACGATACTATCGGTTCTTCCCGGCATCGGCGGCCTCATCCGCAGAATCTCGGTAGCGCGCGTGTGTTTCGCGCTCGGTACAATGATACGAAGCGGTGTTCCCTATCTCCAGACGCTCGACTGGGCGCGCGATTCCGCAAACCTGCCTTTCGTGGAAAGCGGACTCAGACGGGCGTATCGGGACGTCTCGGGGGGGATGCCGCTTTCTGACAGTCTCACGCGCGCGGGCATTTTCCCGCCGATGGCGCGGAATCTCCTGAAGGTCGGCGAGGAAGCCGGCAGCGTGGACGAGATGCTGATGAAAATCTATCAGTACATGCGCCAGGAAATCAACTACCAGACGAGAAACCTCGTCAGCGTGCTCGGGCCAACCCTTATCCTGATACTTGCGGTTGTCGTGGGCATTATCGTGATCCAGTTCTGGGCAGGCTACTTCACTACGATTATGGAAGCGGTGGGCGAATGATCCGAGCAATCGAAAACCTCGAACAGGCATGCATCAGACTCCTCAGGTTATCTCCGGGCTGGGTTGTCACGGTTTTCGTCCTCGCACTCCAGGTATTGATTGCAATTGTGATCGGAAGCAATGTTCCCGCCGCCGAGTCCATGACAAGCCAAGTCAGCCGCGAAATTTCCGATATTCGCTGGCTTCTACTTCCGGGAGTAATTGCGCTCTACATCAAGTCGTTCATGTACATCATCCATCTTGCAGGGACAGCCTCCCAGGGCGCGCAGTCCGCCGATGGGCGCAATTCGAACGATGAAAAAGCTTCGGTTGGTCTGAATTCTTCGCCCGCGCAGATCGTTCTTGCGACAATCATCGTTCTAGCGATAGACAACGCCATCTTCGCATTGCTGCCCGCGGTGATCAACATTACGATCTGTCTTGCGGTTTTCGAGCGGGCATTGGCGCTCTATTCGATAACGATAGTCGTTGTTACGCTATTCTCGCTTTTCTTTTTCCGGCTCGTACGAAACCCGTTTGCATTCGCTCCGCTGATGCTTGTCGCGTTCTTAGCGGCGGAATACACCGTCACTTGGTACTCGGCGGAGAACACGCGCTATTTCTTCTACAATCACCTGTACATCTGGAACCTGATAAATGCCGGATTGACCGCACCGACGATGGGCGACCTCGATGCACCCCTGGTCTATGAACTCGTATTTCTGACACTGGCGATTGTAGTCGTCGGACTTCTCCTGATTTCGGTCATCTATAGAAAAAAGCTGACTTCATCGAGCGGCAAGCAAGAACGCTCGTAAGAACGCGCATCGAAACGCGTCGCGGCTTTTTATTCCAATGAAACCTGATGCGATAGCGCGCGGGCTAGCGGTTTTTCAGCCTGAAAAGGTAAATACCCGCAGCAGCCACGACGGCATTTGGAATCCAGCCTGCTACGATCGGAACTATTGCACCTGCCTGGCTCAGCCTGATACTCAGCATCATAAGCACGTAATACACAAGGACGATAAGGAGAGCAATACCCATTCCGGTGCCGCCCGTCGTGCGTGCAGGGCTGATCGCGAGCGGGAACGCGATGAGCACGAAGAACAGGCACGAAAACGGCGTGGAGAACTTGAAGTAATACTCGACGAGATTCTTGCGCGCGTCGATGAAAAGCCCTTCCTTTTTAAGCCCGCGGATGTAGCTTCTCATCTCGGCGATGTTCATTTCAAGGCTCGATTTCGTCTTCCGGCTGAGCTGGCGTGCGGTCAAGGAAAGCTCCTCGATATCGAAAACGTCGAAGCGCGACGTGATGACAGCTCCGTCCTCCATCACCTGGTAACGGCTCCCGTCGCGGAATACCCAGTGGTTCTCGCGCCAGTTGCCGCGCTCGGCGTAGATCCACCAGTCGTGACCGTCCGTCGCCCCGAAGTGAAAGAACTTGACACCCGCCAGTTTGTCACCCTCAAGCTTGTCAGCAAGAAGCAGAAACGCAAGGCTCCCCTCGTCGTAAAACGGAATCACGAGGTTTGCCTGCTTCAGAGCACCCGTTTTTCTCAAGTAAATGTTGTTTTTCATCCGGTCGATTTCGCTGTTCGCAGGCGGAACGACGATTTCGTTTAATAGAAACGTAACACCGGCTATTACAAGTCCGAAGTAGAAAGCCGGTGCCGCAGCTCTCCAAAGCGAAATGCCTGCGGCTCGCATTGCCACGATTTCGTTGTCGCTGCTGAGCCTGCCGATGGCGAGAAGGGCGCCCAAGAGCACCGCCATTGGAAATGACAAGGTGATGACCTGCGGCAGGCCGAGAAGAATCATCTTCATAAACAGGCTTGGAGGAAGATTGAATCTGATCATGAAATCGAGCGCGGGTTTAAGCATCGTTGCGGAGATGATCAGAAGCGAAAAGCTGACGAGTCCGAAAAAAAACGGCTGCCAAATCTCGCCGAGGATTAGCCTGTCTACCCTTCGAAACACGGCAATATTCTATCACGGCGTGCATTACCGCTGACGAATGAACAATGCACAGGCAAGAGCATGCAGCATCAGACCTGAACTACGCCCAAGAATACAGATCGTGGATTATCTCAAGAACTATGTCGTAAAGCCGAGCAGGAGCAAATCCATGTCGCAATTTTTCGGCTAAGAGGCTAAAATGCATGTGCTTAAGCAAACCGGTGGTATGGGCAATGATTGTTTCGAAATACCAGATTGCGGTTGCACTGGCCGTAGTCGTTTTTCTTGCGGGTGGGATACTTTTCTACACGATCAACCAGATCAGCGATGCACCGCTCGCGAGCGCAAATCCCGCTTCTCAGGAAAGCCGGAACCATAAACAGGCGGATTACCAGTCTGCCGGCTTGGGCATTCCCGGAATCAATCTCGGCAGTTTGGGTGGAACCGGGACAAAAGCCGATGGTTCTGTCAATACAGCCCAGCAGTCTGGGGACAATGTCACCAAACCCATTAAGGGAATCCCGAAGACAGGTATCAACGTGAACACCGCGTCCAAGGAACTTCTCGACAAGCTGCCCGGCATCGGCCCAGTACTCGCGGAGCGGATCATCAGATACCGCGAGGATGTTTCGTTCTTCGGATCGCCTGAAGACCTGATCAAGGTTAAAGGAATCGGCGAGAAGAAGCTCGAAGACATCCTGCCGTACATCAGGTTCAAGTAAGCTGGTTTTGATTGACGGCAGACGATTGAGGTTGTTACGCTCAGCCTTTATGCAAATATATCGACTCCGGCTAGAATGTCTGTCCGGCTTGTTATGAAGGATGAAATTGAGTTTGAGGCGGTCCAGGAAGGCGTCGCATTCGATCTTCGTGTGATCCCTGGTGCTCGAAGAGATGCGATTGCAGGGCCTTACGATGGCGCGCTCAAGGTTCGCGTGAGCGCACCCCCCGAACGCGGCAAGGCCAACAAGTCGGTAACCGCCATCCTCGCAAACGCCCTCGGCTGTCAAAAACGGGATATCAAGATAATCTCCGGTGAAACATCCCAGAATAAACGCGTCATCGTAATGGGGCTCGGTGTTGAGGAAGTAAAGAAGAAACTCGGACAGCAGGGCTGACGCGCGGATTGGGAGCGTAAGCGAAAGTCGGCTAAGAGCAAATTGCAGTCGCTATTTCCCGTACTTCTTTATGATCTCGTCCGGGATACGAACGCCCTTGTTCGTAAATGTGCGAAGCCACCTTGTAGAAACCTTCAGACGGATTTTCTTGCCGTCCTGATAAAGCGTTACTTTCTGCAGGTTCGGATTGAAACGGCGCTTAGTCTTCCTGTGTGAGTGCGACACTTTGTTCCCCGACATAGGGCCTTTACCTGTTACCTGACAACGCTTCGCCATAACAATCACCTCATGCCGGTCATCTAAAAGTGACCCGCACACGCCTTTGCCCAAGAGCAAATGGGATGGTTGCATTCTCCTTCCCGTCCTGGCAGGCACAACGTCCTTCCTCAAGCTCAGGCGAGCGAAAAATTATACAGAGCGAATGCTTGAATGTCAACTTATCGAAGACTTTCTTCTTCACAAGCAGTATTGACATGCTGAGATTGATAAGCCGTTCTCCTGCAAGTATGCTTGATACTCGCAGGAAGCTTATGTTTTCTTATGGTCACATCGCGGGCATGCATGCGTCTGAATGCAGGCTATAAGCGGATACAACGCATTTTAACAGCATGCCTGATCGGTAAGGTATAATCTTTCGTCATGAAATACAGGTTCGAGAAGGTCACACGCGAGCTTACCCCTGAGGAAAAGCGGAAGCGATCCCGCATCGTATTCGGCATCATCGCTGCTGTCATCGTGATCCTGCTGATCCTGTTCGGTATGCGATGGTACAAAATCCATTCGTTCAAGCAGCGCGTGGGCGAACTCAAGGTGCTTGTCGAAGCGGGCGATCTTATGAAGGCGTGCGAGTTCATTCGCTACCGCGACAGGGAAGCCGCGCGCGCCGGCGCGCGCTGGGCTGAAGTTACTGACAACAGTATGATCGTCTCCGATATGAAGCTTCTTCACGCCAAGCACTCCCCGAACTGGTCGCTGTGGCAGACCGATCTGAAGTTTACGCTCAACGTCGGGACCGGCTACGACAAGTATTTCGTGCGCACGGTGTGGATAAGGGAAGAAGGCGAATGGGTGATCGACTTCCAGGAAACCTACGAGTACATGCCCATAGACAATACGACGCGAGGCAAGATGCTCGATCTGATCGAATCCCTAACAACGCTCGATCTGGACGAATACTTACAGTCGGAATCGCCGCCCTCAGAATAGCAGCTTTATGCTTGGTTTAGCTGATGCCGGATCAACCGGCTGTTTACTCCAACCTGCATCTTGGGTATAAGGATTATGATGAAGGAAATGTCAGCCTCAAAGTTTGCGGCAGGGGTTCCGTTGGTGATAATCACCGGCCTTTCAGGCGCGGGCAAATCCACGGCGATGCGGTGCTTCGACGACCTCGGCTGCTACTGCATCGACAACTTGCCCCCTGCCCTCGTCCCGACGTTTTTCGGTCTCTACGAGCAGAGCCATGCGAAAGGCCCCGGCGTTGCAATCGCAAGCGATATCAGAAGCGGAATACTCTTCGACGACTTTACCGAAATGGTGAAAGCGCTCGATGGAAGCGGCATCTCGTACGAGGTACTCTACCTCGACTGCGACACCGATACGCTTATCAACCGGTTCAAAGAAGTGCGGCGTGTTCCTCCTCTCCAAACGGGCATGTCCATGGTGGAAGCCATCGAGGAAGAGCGTAAGCGCCTGGAGCCGATACGCGAGCTCGCCACGCGCATTATCGACACGAGCGACCTGAGCGCAGGCATGCTTCGCGAGGCGATTCTGCGCAACTTCGGTGGTATTGACGCGGCGAATATTATCAAGCTTGAGTTCGTGAGTTTCGGTTTCAAATACGGCATTCCGCTGGACGCGGACTTTCTCCTGGACGTGCGTTTTCTTCCCAACCCATACTACGTTCCCAAGCTCGCGCCGTTGACGGGTGAAGATGATGCAGTGTACGAATACGTCATGGACAGCGCTGCTGCCAAGAATTACTTCGCAGCCATCGTCAACCTTATCGAGCCCACACTGAGCGAGTTCGTCAAGGTTGCGAAGCATAACATCACCGTAGGAATCGGCTGTACCGGCGGTCGTCACAGAAGCGTGGCCTTTGCAAGAAGACTCGCAGAACATTTCACAAAGCTCGGTCATCGCGCGGTGGCGGTTCACAGGGACTGCAACAAGCCGCTCATCTGAGTTATTCTTTCACAGCACTTGTGCTCATTTGGCCCTGCACCCGGAGCGGAGCCGTCGGCGCTATTCGTCATCCAAATCGAAATCCAGCACTATGTCATCTATAGACACATCGCCTGCACCGAACACTTCCTCGAAGACGCTCACATGACTTCTCTGTGTAGCAAAGACAAGATCCCTCCGCTTTTCTTCCTGGATTAGCTTGAAGCTCGACATGTATTCTCCGAGAATCTTGAGAGATTTGACCTGTTTGATGAAGAGATCGTAATCCAACTCCACAGTCAGGTATTCGATCATCCTGTATCGATTGAGCGTTACCCGTTCCTGCGCGAGTCTGACGACTTTGTCTATTTTCGCAAGGCCCGTCTTTTTTGCGAGCATCACATGCGCGTAAGCACGTTGTTTCGCCGGAACGGGCAGTTCCGCAGGAACGAGCCAAAGGTAGAACACGGCGGGAAGCTCGGTAAGCCGCACCCAGAATTCGCCTACGTTGTACAAGTGATAATCGTCGGGCAGTCCGAACGCACCTTCGCCTGTTACGACCGATGCATCGCAGCTTTCAAGGTCCTTGAAGGGATTGCCCGTTCCGATTTCGAAACGGTAGGGAATTTCGGGAAAAAGCTCCCTCAGTGCCACTTCGAGTATCACGCGGGAGGTGTCGGGCATCCTCGAAAATGCCACAGATCGCATCTCCGCAAGCGGCTTTGATGAAACAAGAATCTCGGTGCCAATCTCGAAAAACGTACTTATCGCCGCGTCGGGCACGATTTCGTAGTCGCCCTGAAAGTACATCACGCTCGGCACGAGCGCGCAATCAACCTTGCGATCATGCAGGAGGCGCGGTATTTCGCGCGCGGGTGCAATGGTGAGCTCGATATCCTTCATCTTTTTAAGGCTGTATTCGAACAGAATCGCGTCGAGCCTCGCGGGCACCGCAATTTTGATCTTCCCGGCTGAATTCCTCTTCATCGTCATCGTCATATCGCAATGAAACGCAAGTGATAGTCCGAATTAAAGTAATCGCCGGGCGAAATTATATCCGTTCGACGCATAATTCGCCTGAAACGGGCGGGATGACATGCAAAATTCGCGTCACAGGGGGGGTGTTCGGCAAATGTGGAGTACTGGTGGTTCCCTATCGCTCTCAAAGGCTCGTTTTATTGCGGCTCTACTTCTTCGATTTCGACGAGCAGATCGCCCTGCTGGCATTTGGCGCCTTCGTCGAAATGAACCTTGGTGACGGTTCCGGCCACGGGCGCGATAATATCGTGCTCCATTTTCATCGCTTCGAGGATCATCAGCCGCGCGCCCTTTTGAACGGCATCGCCTGGCGAAACCACGACTTTGAGAACCTGTCCAGCCATTGGGGCAGTCAGGCTTCCCGCTTCCTCTGAAGCCGCGCCCGCACCCGCGCGAACCTTCAGGAACGTTGCATCGCCCGATGGACCGCTTACATACACTTTATCGCGGGTGTTCTTTCCATGGAAAACGAGCCTTCTCCCGGCAATACCGAGGATTACGTGGTTATTGCCGAGATCGACCGAATCCACGCGGATCTCTTCGTCGCCGATCTGCACGACATAACCGCCGTCAACCGGCGTCACCCTTGTCTCTATCTTCTCCCCGCAAACTTCAAACTTGTGCTCCATCGTCTTCCTCAAACGATCTTCGCTCGAATATGCCGGACACTGTTACTGTACCGGATGAAAATCCTTATTCCGCGCCATCAGTTTCCACATTCCAGTTGACGCCATGCGCCGCCCGTTGCCCACGGGCCGTTGTGCCCGGCATCCTGCTCGCTTGAAACGACAGCGTTCACGGGCGTTTCAGCCAGGATAGCGGCTGCGGCTATCATCTCGACGGGCGGAAGCTCCGCCTCCGATTCAAACTCGTCCATCCGGTTTTCGAGAAAATGAGTATCGTAATCGCCCGCCGTAAACCCCGGATGACGGATTACGCGCCTCAGAAACGCTATGTTCGTCGTAACGCCCAACACGTGATACCGTGAAAGCGCCCAGTCCATCTTCGTGATCGCGCGCGCGCGATCCTCCGCCCAGACCACGAGCTTCGCGAGAAGCGGGTCGTAGTATTCGGAGATTACCTGGCCTTCGAATAGCGAACTGTCGTCGCGGATACCGTTTCCCCCGGGCACATCGAGCAGCTCCACGGTTCCCACAGCTGGCAGGAATCCCGCATCTGCATCCTCGGCGTATATTCTGCACTCGATTGAATGTCCGCGGCTCTCCGGGCACTTATAAAACGAGAAACCGCGGCCTTCCGCTATCCTGATCTGCTCGCGCACGAGGTCGACGCCGTAAACCATCTCGGTTACGGGATGCTCCACCTGAAGCCGCGTGTTCATTTCGAGGAAGTAAAACTCGCCTTCTCCCACATAAAGAAACTCCACCGTGCCCGCGCCCAAATACTTGATCGCGCCCGCGAGCTTAACCGCCGCAGATGTGATGCGCGCGCGTACGTCATCGTCGATCGCGGGGCTAGGCGTTTCCTCGATTATCTTCTGGTGGCGGCGCTGGACGCTGCATTCGCGCTCGCCGACGTGCACCGCATTGCCCTCGCCGTCGCCCAGCACCTGCACTTCGATATGCCGCGGAGCCTGCAGGTATTTTTCGAGATAAATCGTCGGATTGCCGAACGCCGCCTGCGCCTCTCTCATCGCCGCCTGAGCCAGATCGAGAAACTTGCCCGCGCCGTCCACAATCCGCATTCCCTTGCCGCCGCCGCCCGCAGTCGCCTTGATGAGCACGGGAAAACCGATCTCCTTCGCAGCCTGCCTCAGCTCATCGATCAGCTCCGCCGAGCCTTTCTTCTTGCGGCCTTTTCTCGGACTGGCCTCGTATCCCGGCACCGCCGGCACGCCCGCACCGATAGTAAGCTCGCGCGCCTTGATCTTGTCGCCCATCGCCCGGATGTCATCTGGACGCGGCCCGATGAATATCATCCCCGCGTCGGCCACGGCCTGCGAGAATTCGGCGTTCTCGGCGAGAAAGCCGTAACCCGGATGTACCGCATCGGCCTTGGCAGCCTTCGCTGCTTCGATAATATTGTCGATGACCAGGTAGCTTTCGGTCGCAGGCGAAGGGCCGATAGGATAGGCTTCGTCCGCAAGCCTAGTGTGAAGTGCGGTTGCGTCGGCTTCGCTGAAAACCGCGGCGGTCGCGATCCCCATCTCCTGGCATCCGCGGATCACGCGCACTGCGATTTCGCCTCTGTTCGCAACAAGAACCTTCTTGATTTCTTCTGCCATATGCCGATGGATTTTAGCACGCGCCAGGCGCGGTGATGTGCGTTTCAGACTTCATTCGGCAGTTATCCCCAGCCTGCTAATCGCCTTGTGAACCGAGTATCATGCGCAAACGTGCGAGATCCGGCAGGTTCGTATAGTCGAGAAGGAGCGGCGAAATCGAGATATAGCCGTCGCGCACAGCGCGTAGATCGCTCCCTGGCGGATCGTCGGCAACCACTTCTTCACCCGCGATCCAGTAGTACTGTTTGCCACGCGGGTCGACTCGCGGCACGACCACGTCCTTGTAATCGCGCTTTCCGAGCGCGGTCGCCTGCCAGCCCTTTATCTCGCTTTCGGGAAGGTCGGGAACGTTCATATTGAGCAGCATGAACGGCCATCCGCCTTCGCCGCCTTCATCTAATTCGAGATCGCCGGGAAACCTGATGTGCTCCGGCACCATTTCCCCTGCCTTCGCACTCAGAGGACGCCCGATCGCGCGCGCGATCACGCAAACCAGACTGAGTGCGGCGAGAGCGGCGACGTGGTAGTGCACGCGCTCGTCGCCGTTGAGTGATATTGCGACCGACGGGATTTTGCAGAGCGCGCCTTCCATCGCGGCCGCGACCGTCCCCGAATAGCTGACATCCTCCGCCGTATTCCCGCCTCTGTTTATCCCGGCGAGCACGATGTCCGGCGGAGTTTCCTTCATGACGTGATCGAGCGCCAGCACGACGGAATCGGTGGGCGAGCCTGTCACGACGTATGTCGGCACGCCGGGCGCTATCTCGTCTAGCTGGTGAAGCCTCAACGGGCGGTGGAGCGTGATGGTGTGGCTCGCGGCGGACTGCGGGCCTGCGGGCACCACCACGGTCACGTCGCACCACGGCGAAAGAATCGTCGCAAGCTCGGTCAACCCTTCGCTGTAGAGCCCGTCGTCGTTCGAAATAAGAATCCCGATCCGTTCTCGCTCATTCATGAAGGTTCATTCTA
>JAGGVC010000023.1 GCA_021158185.1 bacterium
ATTCCGGTGGATGCAGACGACGACGGTAACATCGAGGGCTATTTTCTCGTTGGGTGGGGCGAAATAGATAGTCAACACGCGGTTTTTGCGGGCACGCGTATAATTGCGCTCCTGGGCGCGGTCGACGAGCGCGATCGGGGCGCGGTAATGCGCGATTTTATGGATTTCGCAGCGCGTACCTTCAGAGTCGAGCTTACCCCGATTCTGAACGATGCACCGGGGGACGCGTGATAGAATAGGCTGCTTATGGCTATCTTTTGTTCAAGATGCGGTTCGGAGAACCCGGACGATTCAAAGTACTGCTACCACTGCGGTGCGCGTTTTCTCGATGCCGCGCCGCCTGAGGACGCAGGCACAGCCGAGACACCGCCGTCCCGCGAATATGAGGAGAAGCAGGCCGATTCTCCTGCGGAAACTACGGAGAAACCAGCAGTACAACCACGCGAGGCTGAATTGCCGCCTCCGAGGATGCGATTCGGTTCGCCGCCGCCCAAGTATCCTCCGGAACGCTACGATCATCCCCCGCAGCAGGGCCAGCCTTACCCGCAGGCGTCTTACGGTGCACCTGCGCAGGTGCAGGATCGAGGATTTAAGGTTGCATCGTTTGGCGCACGGCTCGGCGCATTCGTAATTGATTTTATCGTTCTGAGTCTTATTACACAGATTGGTATCCGTATTGCCGATCTCGATTCATTTGCTACAGGTAAAAGCCCCAATGACATTTCCCGATTCTGGGGCGATTACATGGATTTCCTTATGACCGGCCAGGCCAGCGGAATGATGGAAGAATATATCCAGAATTCCGTGCTGATCTTACTTTTAACTGGCGGACTTTGGCTTGTGTATTACTTGATATTCCACGCGATCGGCGGCCAGACGCCCGGAAAGTTCGCACTCGGTATACGCGTAACAATGATCGATGGATCACCTATCGGATTCTGGCGGAGTTTGCTCAGGTATGTCGTTTACTGGATCGGATCGAAAATTTTCTATCTCGGCTCGTTCTGGGCGGCGTTCAACAGGAATGTAGCGACTTGGCACGATCTTGCCGCGGGCACACGCGTGTACCGCGTGGCGTCGCTTGAGGCGATGCTGGATGAGATGCCTGCGGATACCGGCGATCACCCGCCAAGCTAACGTATTTCCCTATTCAGATTTGCCCCATTCCTTCATGCAGTCTGTCGTTCATTTCGTAATTCTCCGATTTGAGGCTTACATCGCAAGGTTTGATGATACGGGCAGGTTTCCTCCGTGTGATAAAATGCGATGCTTCATGTTGCTTTGGGAGACTGTAAGTGGTTGAAGGACTTGCTGTTGTGATTCTTGCGGGAGGGCTTTCCACGCGCTTCAAATCGAAGCGCTCGAAGCTTATGCACCAGCTCGCGGGGCGTCCGATTCTCGGATGGGTGCTTGAAGCTGTAGCAGCGCTTGAGCCTGAACAAACCATCGTCGTCCACGGGAAGCACAACACCGACATCGTCGAGCATTTTCAGGGCGTGGATTGGGCGCTCCAGCCAGAACCACTCGGTACAGCGGACGCACTTCTTTGCGGGATTCCTGCACTTGGAGAGGGAATCGATTCCATATTTCTGATTAGCGGCGATTCACCGCTTATCAGTTCCGATACGCTAGGCCAAGCTTGGCTTGTTGCGAAGGCTGCAACGGGAACAACGGCTCTCGTTCTTACTGCAGACACATCGGACCCTGCAGGTTACGGGCGCGTTATTAAGAACGGCTATTTCGTCGAGAAAATTGTTGAGCACAAAGACTGCACATCAAGAGAACTCGAAATCACCGAAGTGAACAGCGGGATGTATTTCCTCAAGCTAGAAGATCTTGAGAATGATCTTAGGGCTGTGGGAAGTCATAATGCGAGCGGCGAAATGTATCTCACCGATGTAATTGGAAAGCGCAGCGGCATGATCTACAAGCTCAATGACTTCGACGAGATGCTCGGCATCAATACGAGGTGCGATCTTGCGCAGGCCGAGGCGATTATCCAGAAGCGCATCACAACGCAGATGATGATGGACGGCGTCAGCTTCATCAGGCCGGAGGCGAGTTACATAGAAATAGGCGCATCCGTTGCCCCTGACACAATTATCTACCCCGGCTCATATGTCCTCGGTCATTCGACGATTGGCGAGGGCTGCAAGATAGGACCCAACACGGTTGTAGATGACTGCGTCGCTGGCGACGATTGCACGATTATCTTCAGCCAGCTTCACCGGGCGAAGATAGGCAACCGTGTCAAGATAGGTCCCTATTGTAATGTCCGGCCCGACACGGTCATTGAGGATGACGTCAAGCTGGGCGATTTCGTCGAAATAAAGAAGACACTTGTTCGGAAGGGAGCGAAGATTCCACATCTTTCGTATGTAGGCGATTCTGAAATCGGCGAAAAGGTAAATATCGGTGCAGGAACGATCACCTGTAACTACGATGGTTTCATGAAGCATCCAACGATAATCGAGGACGGCGTGTTCGTCGGATCGAATTCGACAATCATCGCGCCATGCAGGATTGGCTCGGGCGCGTATGTAGCGGCTGGAAGCGTAATCACGCAGGACGTTCCAGACGATGACCTTGCAGTGGGCCGCGGGCGGCAGGTGAACAAGAAGGGATATGCAAAGCGGATTCGAAAGAATCTCGAACGCCGCTCTGCTGATGAAAAAAGCGGGAGGGAGATGGAAGGTGGTTCGTAAGTCCGGCTTGGAAGGTGGACCGATCTATGCGGTTCGCGAAATGACGGTGATTGCAGGAAATGCAAACAGACCGCTTGCCGAGAAAATCGTCAAGCATCTCGGCATAAGCCTCGGCAACGTGAAGGTCGGCAGGTTCTCGGACGGCGAGATTCAGGTGAAAATCGATGAGAGCATGCGCGGGCAGGATGTTTTTGTCATCCAGCCTACCTGCAATCCTGTCAATGAACATATGATGGAGCTTCTGATTATTATGGACGCGCTCAGGCGCGCGAGTGCGCGCCGCATCTATCCCGTGATTCCTTATTACGGATATGCCCGCCAGGATAAGAAAATCCAACCCAGAGAACCGATCAGTGCACGACTCATTGCGAACCTTATCGAACAGGGCGGTGCCCACCGCGTACTTGCGATGGATCTCCATTCGAATTCCATTCAGGGCTTCTTCAACATTCCCGTTGATAATCTTACCGCACAGAATATCCTCGTTAGTGCGATGCAAAGACACGGGTTGATTAACGAAGATATGATACTAGTGAGTCCCGATGTCGGCGGCGTGCAGCGTTTGAATGAACTGAGCAACAAAATCGAGCGCTTCTACGGAATCAAGGTCCCGCTTGCCATCATTGCAAAGAGGCGTCCCGAGCCAAACGTAAGCGAAGTTCTCGAAATCATCGGCCAGGTCAAGGGAAAGGTTGCGGTAGTGTTCGACGATATGATCGATACGGCGGGAAGCGTAACGAACGGCGCAGAACAGCTGATGTCCAGGGGTGCGAAAGAGGTTCATGTTTATGCTTCACACGGCCTTTTTTCAGGTCCGGCATTCGATCGCATAAACAGCAGCCCGATAGAAAAGGTCGTTGTCACTGACTCTATTCCTCTTATCAATCCGGATTCCGAAAAAATTGAACAGGTGGGTGCTGCGGGCATTTTCGCAAAGGCGATACGGAACTGCTTTGAGGACAAGTCCATCAGCCAGATTTTTGTCGAGAATTTTATCGTTTGAGTGTGTTCTTTGGGAGAATTCCTATGAATGTCATAAGGGTTTTCGTTATTGGGATTGCTGTTGTTTGTCTGGCAGTGTGGCTTACAGGCTGCCTTGTACCGTCTGACGATCAGGGTGCAGCGCAGGACGCCTCTGTTCAAACGGGCGATACAGGGAGAAAAGTAATCGCAGATTCGGACACAGCGCTCGATGATCCTTTAGTGGATGGCGCGGGTAATTCTGATGGCGGCGAACTGACCGAGGAGACTTCGATTGAGGGCGAGGATGATGCCACTACGGATACTGAGGGGCCTGGCGATGTGGAGGCAGATACAGGATCGGATCAGCAGGATACGGATGAAACGGACGCCAGCGCAAGCGAGGAAGAAACCGAAGGCGGTACTGCTGATGAGAGCGAAACTTCTGTGGAAGGCCTGAATCCATATCCACCCGATGGCGGGATGTGGTCGTTCGATGAGCTTGGCAAGATGCAGAACGAGAAGATACTGGTGATGATCGAGACCGACAAGGGCAACATCCTTCTTGAGCTTTATCCGGAGCTTGCGCCGAAGTCGGTCGAAGGCTTTCTTGCATATGTGAATGCTTCGTATTACGAAGGAGTGTACTTCCACAGGATCATCAAGGATTTTGTAGTGCAGGGAGGATGCGCACTCACCAGCTCGGAGATTGAGGAATATGGAATCGATACGAAGAACTGGCCTGCCAAGGTCAAAGAAAAGGTTGCGATCCTTGATCGAATTGGCAGGATCGAAGATGAGTCCAACTATGCAATGTGCGAGCCGGGAACGGTTGCACTTGCCAAAATTGGATACGACAAGGACACTTACAAACCAGACAGCGCACGCGCGCAGTTCTTCATCAACATCAAGTACAACGAAGATCTCGATAAGCATCACACGGTTTTCGGAAAGATTACAGCCGGTATGGACATAGTCCTCAAGCTGTCGCAGGACGACATCATCCGCAGTGTACGCGTGATGAACTGAGTATGCCTTCAGATGTATTATCGCTCTTTGGTGTGAGCATGTAATATGCGAGTGGCCTTGATGCGCCATTACGGGTCTGAAACCTCGGGGCGTTGGATTTTGGATTCTTGTACTGGATATCGGTGAAGTGCTTTGCGATGAGCGATCAAAAGGAAATTACGCGATTGAGCGATGGGGTAAAGGAGATTCTTGCCCGGCTCACGGAGCGCCAGAAGGCGATACTGATTGCACTTGTAAAACTATTCGTACGCAGTGCCCAGCCAGTATCCAGCGGGCAGCTCGCACAAATCTTCGATGTGTCAAGCGCGACGATAAGAAACGAGCTTGCATTCCTGGAGGATCTGGCCTTTCTTTCAAAGGACCATCAGGCTTCGGGGCGGGTTCCCACCGATCTAGCTTACAGGTTTTTTGTCGACGAGATACGAGCGGAACTTAAGCCGGATCAAGATGAGCAGGCGCGAGCCGAGCGCGCACTTCTCGGGTTGCAGCGCGAGCTTCGTCTGTTGATGGAAGGAGCTTTAAGACATCTGACCAAGGAAAGCGGGCAGGCATCGTGGGTTACGGTGCCGATTCTTCCTGATCTTAGAATCCGCTCGGTTGATTTCATTCCGACAGCTGATCGCAGCTTTTTGATACTGATTGTTACGACAAAGGGCAATACCAGGCACAGGATGGCCACGCTAGACGAACGAATCGATGCTTCCTGGCTCAGTTATCTCAAGGAACAGCTGAACAACTACATCGGAGGACGCCTTATAACTGATGTAGACGGCGACGAAATCGGACGCATATTTGCCGAAGTCAGACGCCTGCCGCGCAAGTTGATCGAACATGTCACGGGATTCCTGGATGAACTTGGGCAGGGTTCGGAAAGGATATACATAAGCGATTCACGTCCGCTTCTTGCACAGCCGGAATTCCGAGATGTTACGCTTATGAACGCGGTGCTCGACGTGCTGAACGATCACAGCCTGTTCAATACCTATGTCCGAGATATCTTCGGAGAAGACGATCTGCGGGTCGTGATCGGACAGGAGAATGTTGAAACCAAACTTACCGCATGCAGCCTCGTTTCGGCGAGGTACAAATTATCCGGAGCTGTTGGCGGAACTGTCGGTGTGATCGGGCCGACGAGACAGACGTACGATCTCAACATTCCACTCGTTGCCGTTGTTGCCGACTGCCTGGCGGAGCTTTTGCGCGATACTCCGTTTTCGCTGTGATGCAGCTTCCGTGTGAATCGATAGATCTGCTGTGAGTGCTTTCAGAATTCCAGTTCCATTCATACACTTTTGCGTTTGGAATCCAAGGCAGTTGTAAGTCTGATATCAGCGTTTATCTTTGATAAAATCAGATTACAAAGGCTGAAGCCGGAATATATGTCGAAAATATACCTAAAAAACTTCGGATGTAAAGTTAATGCTGCGGAACTTCTTGAGCTTGGCGGTGATTTTTCCGCGGCAGGATTCGATGTAGCCGAAGTTCAATCGCTCAAAGGAATTCCTTCTGATTCAGATGCCTTCCTTATCATAAACGGGTGCACGGTTACATCTACTGCCGATGCAAAACTCCGCGGTTTCGTCAGGCGCGCACAACGACATGCACCTCGAATCCGGATTATCGTTGGTGGCTGCACGGTCAGAGCGAAGCATTTTCGAAGGGAAGAGCTTCCGGGAGTTGTTTTTGAAAATCATGTCTCGGATTCTTTTAGTATCGTGAACCCGGTAAATGAGGATACGGGTAAAATCGCGCACGCGGTTTCCGCGGACCGCGCGTATTTCGCACCGGCAAACCGCGCGCGCGCGATTATCCGCGCACAGGATGGCTGCGATTGCAGTTGCAGTTTCTGCATCGTTCCGCTCGTTCGACCAGCAAAGTCGATTTCCAGGCGGGATGTGCTTGCAAGGGTGAGTGAAGCACTGTCGGCAGGAATCAGAGAATTGGTTCTGACGGGAACGAACATCGGCAAGTATGTTGATGAGAAGGGCAGGGGATTTGTTCCGCTTCTCTTGGACATTCTTGATATGGCGAATAAGCACGGTGCACGTGTGAGAGTCAGTTCTATCGAGCCGGAGGATGTTGATTTTTCCGTGATCGATCTTTTCGGGCATCCTGATCTCTGTCAGCACTTGCACCTTCCCTTGCAGAGCGGAAGTCCCCGCATTCTTCAGGCGATGAACCGTCGCTATTCCATTGACCGATACATGGATGTCGTTGGCCTGATGCGCTCGCGTCATCCGGCTGCATCAATCACAACGGATATTATTGTCGGGTTTCCTGGCGAAACAGATGATGATTTCGGTGAAACGCTGGAAGTCGTAAGCGAGGCTGGATTCGAGCGGATTCATATTTTCAGGTATTCGCCGCGGCCCGGCACGTCCGCATTTGAGATGAAAAGCTTGCCGGAACGGATTTCGCGCGAGAGAATGCGGGTGGTTCAAGGTCATAGTGATACAATAATACTTGCTCGAATGAACCGACATCTCGGCAAGGAGGCGATGGTTCTTATCGAGGATGTGCGCGGCGGGTTCGGCAGGGGGTACTCTGGCGAGTATTTCCGTGTCCATGTGGATTGCAGCGAACAATGCACGGGTAAGCTTGTGCGCGTAAAGCTTGAGGGTAAGAGCGAGGAAGGTGTTTTTACAGGAAGCCTGCTGGAGCGCGTTGATCGCCCGTGATTTCCACCCCCGCGGATTGCTCGATGTCGTGCGGATATTTGAGGGTGATCTGATATAGAAACCAATACCGTTATCAGGATTGAGAGTTACGACGAGCTTCAGGAGCTTTTTGGGGATTATGACGCAAACCTGCGCCACGTTAAGAAGCAACTAAAAGTTCGCGTTTTCACACGCGGTTTGGATGTTGTCGTAAGCGGTGAAAGGCGCAACGTGGATGCCGCGAAGGACGTGCTTGAAAAGATGCTCGAAGAGATCCGATCGCGCGGCTTCCTTGAAGAAGGTTCGATTGACTCCTTCATAACCGGCTCCGAGCTCGAAATGGCTGGAAGTTATGTTCCGCATGTGCCGAATTTCGAGCCGAAAACCGATGGGCAGAGCAGATATCTTGATGCCATCGAGAATAACGAACTTACACTTTGTTACGGTCCCGCAGGGACGGGCAAGACCTATCTTGCAGTTGCGATGGCGATCAGTTTCTTCAAGCGGAATCTTGTAAGGCGCATCGTTCTCTGTAGGCCGGCCGTTGAAGCGGGGGAAAACCTCGGTTTCCTGCCCGGCACGATGCAGGAAAAGGTGAATCCATACCTTATCCCGATTTTCGATGCCCTAAGCGACCTCCTCAAGTTTGATCGCGTGCGTAAGCTTATGGAGCAGAATATAATCGAAGTCGCGCCCATCGCATTTATGCGTGGTCGGAGCTTGAACAACAGCTTCATCATTCTCGATGAAGCTCAGAACACGACGAATGCACAGATGATGATGTTTCTAACGCGCATCGGGCGGAATTCACGCGTGGTTGTGACAGGAGATATTACGCAGGTCGATTTGGAAGAAGGCAGGCGAAGCGGCTTTACTATAGCTCTTGAGCTTTTGCGTCCGATGCTAGACGATAGTATAAGTGTTGTCGAACTGACTGACCGTGATGTTGTTCGCAACCCACTCGTGCAAAAAATAATCAATGCATATGAAAGCATTGAGACGAACAGGAATTCTCTGTTGAGGAAACAACCTGCGGGTAGTGATGCTGATGATTCTGGACTTGATTGGGAGAATAAAGCTTGACCGGAACCGATGAAAAACGAGTAGCCTCGATTGGTATTCTGACCAGGATTCTAATGGGCATCCTGGTTTTCCTTGTGACGGTCGGTCTGTTTTACACGCATCTGTTCCTTTTCCCAATCAAACTCCAGATCGGGCAACTCGTTCCATTCACGATTGCCAGCCCGGTTGACACCGAGTGGGTGGACAGTGAAGAATACGCAAAGGTGATGAGCAAGTCGGACGAAGGCTGGGTTCTCGATCCCACCGTAGCAGACGGCGCTTTGAAGAAGCTGAACGATTTTTTCTCCGAAATTTACGCTCTAAGAGACAGCGATCTGCCACTTCAGTCAAGGGTTATTCAGCTTGGGTTGAAGTATCCGCCGGATGATCTTGTTATCCAAAAGCTTCTGACAAGTGATTTTGAGAGCCTGTCGCGGTACCAAGGCGATAGCGCTAAACTCCTCAAGCAGTATCTTTCGACCAGGATGGACTTAGAGACGATCAATACGCTCCAGAGCAACCTTGACATAGTATACGTTTCATTATCCGACCAGATTGCTGTGAGCTTTCTTGAGCCCAACCTGATTGTCTACCAGGCTGACAATCCCGAAGAGTTGTTCCGGGATTTTTTCACATTCAAAATCAGGAAGGGCGACATAATCATTTCTGAAGGACAGCAGGTCACAAAACAAGTGCTGGACAAGCTTGACGCCACGCGAGATGCGCAGCGTCGCCAGGATTTCCTAACGTTTGTCGGACTTGCATTGATGTTTTTTATTATGCTTCTGCTCTGGATCTACTATCTCAGCCGGTTCAAGCTTCAGTTGTGGAGCGATGTCCGCTCTCTTCTCACGCTTTCGTTCATTATGCTTTTCAGCCTGGCCGTCTGTATCGTGATAATACGTATCCCGTTTCCGCATTTCTACTATGCGGTAAGCCTGCCGTTAATTATTGGTTCGATTCTGGTGTGCATCATCTATGATCCGATATTCGCACTTTATCTTTTCGGAGCATTGAGCCTGCTTGTAAGCTGGCTCTTTGGCTTCAATACCGATCTTCTCATCTACAACCTGGTCGGAGTAGTGGCACCGCCCGTTTTCCTTACGCGTATGAGCGGAAGGGGCAGAGTAATCAAGCTCGGATTCATTCTTGGAGGGATCAACGCATATCTCGTCGGTGTAGTTGTTCTTGTCGGTATTCAATCGTATTCAATTGCGCCGTTTGTGATTGGCGCATTCTGCGGAATTGCAGGTGCGATCATCGCTCTAGGAAGCCAACTTTTCCTCGATCAGTTTATTCTCCCGCTTACTCGGACAAAGCTTGCAGATCTTGCCGATACGAATTCCAAGCTTTTACAGCAGCTCGTTCTGAAGGCGCCGGGCACGTATAACCATTCTCTCGTTATGTCGCAGATGGCAGAAGAGGCGGCGCGGTCGATCGGCGCTGATCCGCTGTTGTCCAAAGTAGGCGCGCTCTATCACGACATAGGTAAGGTGTTGCAGCCGCAGTTTTTTGCCGAGAACCTGCAGGACAAATCCAAGAATCCTCACAGCAGGCTCGAGCCGAAATCCAGCTATAATATTATTCTCCAGCACATCGAAAAGGGCGTGGAGCTTGCGAAGAAATACAGGCTGCCCGATGAGATAATTGATTTCATCACTACACATCACGGAACGAGCGTGATGAAGTACTTTTATCACCAGGCCTCTGAGTCGGATGAGAACGGGCTTGTTGATCCAGAGGAATACTCGTACCCCGGCCCGATCCCGTTCAGCAAGGAAACAACGCTCGTCAATCTTGCTGATACGATCGAGGCGATCGTTCGCGCGCGCGAACTTTCGAGCGAAACGCAGATTCGCGAGGTCGTTGATTCCGCGATTGACGAAAAGATCAAAACGAACCAGCTTGCCAATAGCGACGTGAGCGTAAGGGACCTGGGCCGTATCGCCGATTCTTTCGTCAGTGTTCTCGTGGGAATTCACCATGGCAGAATCAAGTATCCGGAAGACATCGAGCGTGAGTCGAACCTGCGGGAGCAGGCAAGTAGATCGAGTGTGAGCGAAGAGAAGAGGAAATAGAACGTCCCAGCCAGTAGCCAAACATCGCGAGTCCCTTGAACGGTTCGTGCGTGCTATGCGCAATTTCGAATCGCTGAGAACGGTGGTGGTCGTTCCGTTATTCGCGCATGGAATCCAGATTCAGTATGGTTTTTCCGTCGGTAATGACAAGCTCGGCGTTCGGGTTGAGTTTGTCGATCGCGTACCACTGCATGTACACGGGATTGTTCCTGAGGGTTTTTGCGACGATTTCGATTGCCGCTGCCTGACCGCCAGCCTCGATCTTCTTCCTTTCGGCTTCCTGGCTTTCCTTTGCAAGAACGTAAACCATACGCTCGGCTTCCTGCTGTGCACTCTTCTTCTCTTCGATCGCGTCCCTCACTTTGGTGGGCAGGACGATGTTTCGAAGCAGGAATTCATCGAGAATTATTCCGTCTTCAGCGAATGCACTGCGAAGGATATCATTAAGGTTCTCCTGGATGATTGCCCTTTTTCCGCCGGAAACTTCCATGTCCTTGTTGCTTTCAGTGCTCGGTATTTCCGATTCAGGCATGCTTTCATCCGGCTGTTCATCGGCTTCGGTGTCTGAATCTGTACTGCCGATGCTTGGCGAAACTAATTCGACAATATCCTTAAGAAGTTCAGTATCGTCAATGCTTTTCCCGATGCTGAATGTCTCGGTCGCCTCGTATTTTGCGAACTCGGTTCTCAAGGCTTCCCGCAGCTTCGGACGAATAGCAATGAGTGCGTAGGTCGGGCCAAGCCGACGGTGCAGCTCAGGGAGTATATCGATGTCGGGTCTGTAGCGCACGGTTACATCCAGCAGGATTTCCAGGCCGTCGGCGGAGAGCACCTTAACCGCGTCGTCACCTATAATCTCGCCTTCCTCCGCCATTCCACTCATCGTGTAGATCTGACTCCTGATACTGTAGATGAAGCGACGGTTGGTGACCGGGTTTATCAGGTAAATTCCCTCAGGTTTTGCCTTGTGGTCGAGCCCTCTGAAGATGTTGAAATTGACGAGCGCCTCGCCGGGCTGGACAATTATGATGCTGAACAGGATCAAGGCGACGATTACGATTGCGGCGATCACACCGCTGATCATCCACGGCGACGGCATGGACGCGCCCGGGATGACGAATTCCTGCCTCTCGCGCGCTTTGTTTATGTAATTTGCGACCATCATAGCCGCAACTATCGCAAAAAGTAATAAAAGCAGGCCCTGCATAAGCTTCTCCTGTAAAATCGGATTACGCCGGAAAAAGGCGCGTGGAAATTATTATAGACTAAAAACTATGTTTGTGTGTACGTTGCCAATCCGAAATCGTGCGCAACTTAAATAATCAGCTGGATCCCGTTTACTTCACACTTCCGTCGATGTGAATGTGTTTCGATTCTGTAGTGGAGACCTCATACCACTCGCTCGTTTTTTCCTCGTGCGAGATTTCTCCGATACCTTTGGCAAATTTATCGAGTACAGGCTTGCAGTCCGGCCCTTTGATCCCGCGTGTCGTTATCTCCACAGTGCCGTCCGGCCTGATTACAATTTCAAGTTCCCGGTGGTTTGCCATTTCAATCTCCTTTGCACCCGGCTGTAATCTTGGTGGCTGCGTGCAAGATGCACTGCAATCGACGAAGAAGCCTACTTGTACTGCCTGAGTTTTACCCTTATGCTGCCGTCAACCTCGCTTTTTTCCTCCACAACCTGGTAGCCCTCTTTCTTGGCCTGGTCTATCGTTTTCAGATACGAATACTTCTGTGCGACTTTCTTGATGAACTCCTCGCGGTCGAGTCCGGCCTTCTCAAGCTCCAGCCAGTCCGCAATGCACTCGTATGAGCCATCGGCGCGCTTCCTGAATCCGATGTCGATGTCGCTGTTCACTTTGCTCGATGCAACGATGTCCGCAGATTCAGTACATCCGCGCGCGCCTTGAATCTCTTTCATTTCGCGCTTGATCATATGTCCGAGTTCTGCAAGCGCGCCAATGAGAAAAGCTCCGTCTATGAATACGAAATCGACGCCCTTCAAGGGTTGAGATACAATCGCAAAAGAACTCAAATCAGTCTCTCCTTATTGACGTCTTGCGCCGAGGAAATGATACCGCATTCTTGCGTCCGCTGCAAACTCACTAGGTAATACGAGTTTGAATCGCACGGCTCGACCGCCTAAAAGCTTGCTCGCGGCGTGATTTATGGTAAAAGAGAGTCGTGCTGGATCTTGAGAAGGAAAAGTTCGACCTTGACGATCTCGTCGAGGTGATGCGGATTCTCCGCTCTTCTTCGGGATGCCCCTGGGATCGCGAGCAGACGCTCGAAACGCTCAGGGAATACTGTCTTGAGGAAGCGGGCGAGGTTGCTGGTGCGATCGACGCGGTGGTTTCACGCGGGGGCGATGCCGAGTGGCGCGAGCTCTGCGAAGAGCTTGGGGATCTGCTTCTGCAGGTAATTTTCCAGGCTCAGATTGCATCCGAAAGCGGCAGGTTCACCCATTCGGACGTGATAACCGCTATCGTGAAAAAGCTCATCCGGCGTCACCCGCATGTTTTCAGCGATACCGACGCCGAAACGAGCGATGATGTGCTCGTGAACTGGAAAGTAATCAAGGAAGCCGAGAAAAAAGCGAAGGAACTCGGCCGCGATTTGACGCCCGACGAAGCCGAAAAACTGCTCTCGAACGAGGAGTGATGCCGTCCATCCAATCTGGAGGTGCGCTCTCCAGAGCGCACACACGTGTATCCAACATCTCGAACTCTGTATAACTTGGAGCGGAGGCTTTAGCCTCCGTTGCTGCATTCCGAGGCTGTGGGTTTTGCGACACGTCCCATTCCGAGGCTGAAGCCTCGGCTCCACGA
>JAGGVC010000012.1 GCA_021158185.1 bacterium
AAAGCCATTCGAGAGGAGGTATGGAAAGAGATATTGGCAGAAAGAGGAGAGGGGGGCGCAAAAGGACGGAGTGAACCACCCGAGTATAACTCATCCGCGCGGTAGGGGCGTGCGGCGGCACGCCCGCTAGCTTACGCCTTTACGTTTTCCTTATCACTTGCCTAATTCGCCGGATTCGTTTCTATGTAGTACCTGATCGCGTTATAGTCATCCTCATTGCGGATTATGTGCTCATAATAATTTCGCTGGTCGAAGTGCAGTTGAAGGTCGGTTTGATATCTTGAGGTTGAATGAAAGTACGGGAAATCATCAAGCTACTTGAAGATGGTGGCGGGTGCTGCTAAGGATGCGAGGCAGCCACCGCCAGTACAAGCACCCGGATAAGCCGGGCCTGGTCACGGTGGCCGATAAGTTGTTTGATGAACCACCGCCGAAGACGCTGGCCAGCATATTCAAGCAGGCCGGCTGGAGGAAGCAATGAGAGAATACGTGGTAATACTGGAACCTGGGGAGAAGAACTGGGGCGCGTACTCACCCGACGTGCCCGGTTGCATCGCCACAGGTGCGACGCGTGAAGAGGTCGAGCAGTTGTTCAAGGAAGCGCTGGCGTTCCACCTGGAAGGCCTTGTGGAAGAGGGATTGCCCATCCCTGAACCCTTCTCGCAAGTTAGTAAAGTGCTCATAGAGGTGTAGAGCCTGCCTCCAGTAGCACGGGCGTCTCGTCTGTGTGTTTTCTGCTCACAGGCTGGAAGCCTGTGCTACATACGAAGACAGACACACCGCTATATGTTTTAGTTTATTCAATGCATCAATGATATTGCTGATCTAGATGCTGCAAAGAAACGACAAAACATAGATGTATGTATACCAGACATACAGAACATCGAAGCAGATCATAACGATCACGTATGTGCGACTATAGCGAGGGTCGTACTTGGTTATAAGATGATAGCAAAACGTGCTTGCGAGAACGTAAGTATCGAATGATATAAACCATACATACAGCCAATTACGCGCGTCGTCGGGATGCCTGAATGGAATGAGGTAATAAACCGCACATGCAAGCAAAACAGGGATTATCAGCCTGAGTAAAATAACCTTCCGCTTCCTACTCATATTCATTTATCGCTCCTCGAATCTTCCATCATCCTGAACACCTACAAAGGATATCGAGAGCTCATTATCCTAATTGAATCCTTTAGTATCAAACTGCTATCAATTGAGTTTGATCTTGTCGGGCGCCGGGGCCTTGCCCTCGACGCTTTTCAGGATTTTTCCGGTTGTAATGATCCCTTCGAGGGCGGGAACGGCCTGCTTGTACCGCTCCGCGATGGATGCAGTTTCGAGCCACTTCTGCTTGGTCTCCAGCGATGTGCTGGAAACCGAGCAGAACGCGTTAATAAGACTGTGATACTGGAACAAAAGAGCGCGGTCGTTCTCAGGGAAATGGTAGTCGTCGAGCTCGAAAAGCCTGCTTTCGCGGATAAGCTCGACAAGCCTCAAAATCTGTGCAAATACGACCGGATCGTCGGGATCGGGTAAGGCCTCAGGAAAGAGCTTCGCGTGCGCGCTCAGGTATCCTCTCTCCTTCGGCTCGCCAATCGTAACGAATCTCTCGATGCCCGCAAGGACGACGTTGGTTTCACCATCCGCCTGCGGCTCCGCCACCGCGATGCGGCCGATCGTTCCAATTCTGCTAAGATCTATCCTGCCGCCTGCGTGTCTCAATGTGAGAACAATTCCGATAAGCTCGTCACCTGCAAGGGCGTCCGCGAGCATCTGCTTGTACCGCGCGTCGAAAATCCTGAGCGGAAGGAGCGTCTTCGGGAAGAAAACCATATCCGTGATCGGATAGATCGGAATCACCCCGTTGAAGGACCCCGGAAGCTCAAAATGACTGCTGTCTATATTCATGTCTCGATTCCCAACCACTGTCGCTCGCGGATGCAACGGTTGCACTACCCGCGAACATGCTCAAGCGAATTCGAACTGCCACATAAAAGTTACCAAACAAATCGCCTTGTTGCAACGTCCCTACCCGGCGGATACAATACACTGCCCTCCGACACCGCGGAATCCCTGGACGGAAGCTGCGGAATGCCGGGCGGGATTTTTCAGGCTGAATAGTGGATGAACAGAAAAACAGCGGTGAGCGGCGAGAAGGCGACGATGCCGGATCAACGCGCATGGACGAGGAATCGGCAAGGGGTGCCGCGAACGAACGCGCACACCAGGGGAATCCCGGCGGTGGCAATCCGCCCGATCCACCTAGGAAGGAAGAAGATGATCGCAAAGAGGATCGCCCCGATGTCCGGCTTGATGAACTGAGCGCCGAGGAAAGGGAAGCAAGGGTTCAGGAAGCACTCCTCAAAGGCGAGATGGTAGGGGTCGAGAAGCGTCGACGGAAAAAACGCCTAGTCTTCGGCCCAAAGGTAATCACCGAAGAGCAGCGCAAGCGATTCCCCAGACGGTTCGGCAGGCTGATCGATCATTACGTGTTCGCCGAAGTCTTCTCGATGTGGCTCATGGGATTCTTCGGATTCCTCGGATTTCTCATCGTAAACCAGCTCTTTCTCGAAGGCGACAAGCTCCTAAACCCGCAGATTCCCACCGTGGCTGTGCTCAAAATGGTCTTCTTCAACATTCCCCAGCACATGACCTGGTCTCTCCCCATCGCCATCGTTTTCGCCACGCTGATGAGTATGGGCAGGCTTGCAAAGGACAACGAGCTGACCGCGATGTTCACAAACGGTATAAGCCTCTACAGGTTGTTCTTACCGTTCTTCATCCTCGCTTTCTCAAACTGCATTCTTTTGTTTTTTGTCAGCGAAAAACTCGTTGCACCCGCAGCGGCACAGCAGGAAAGGCTGAAGGTAATGTATCCCCTCATAAAGAGCGACGAGGAGCGCGCGCAAGAGCGGGAAAAATCGAAAAGCCCCACTATCGTAAGACTGCCCGACGGAAGATACTTTTCAGCAAGAGCTTTCGACAAGGTTTCGGGGCAGGTTGGCAAGGTTATCATTGATGGTTTGAGAAAGGACGAATCGGACGGTGAGCCGAGCGTAATATGGGTTGCAGGCAGCGGCAACATTTCCGGATCGGTAATTACCCTGAACAGCCCGAAAAAGTACATCGTAGGTGAAGACGACCAGATCAGATCGATGGAAAGGCCGCCCACAGCGAGCATCGAGCTGGGTCTTGAACTTCACGAAATCGTGAGCGACATCAGAACGCCACAGGAACTTACTCAGGAAGAGCTTCGAAGGCAGCAACAGACGAAAAAGGAGCTGGGTACAAACATCGACAGGGAAGTAACCGACCTGTGGCTGAGATACAGTGCTGCGTTCGCCCCCCTCGCGTTCGCTCTCGTCGCGATGCCGCTTTCCCTGCGCGCGCCGCGGGACGAAAGACTGCTCGGGCTTATCCTTACTTTTATTCTCGTACTGGTCTACTACGTAATATACTTCGTTTTTAAGATAATGGGCTATAACGGTGTTATCGCGCCCTGGGCTGCGGCATGGATGATGAACATCGTTTTTTTTGTGATCAGCATTATAATATTCGCAACAAGCCGGAAGTAGCAGGTTTGATTGGACTTGCCCCTGTATCGATAGTTGCAGGCAATTGCGCAGTAGCTTATAATGGACGCGCGTGAAACCGTGATGTTATGAGCAACTCGCTTAAAGTAAAAATCGGCCTTGAAGTTCTTGAAGGCGAAAGCCCTGTTGAAGTCATTTCGCCCGTTGACGGCTCAACGCTGGGTGATTATTCGCAGCTCACTTCGGACGAGCTTGAGCGCGTGCTCGATGCTGCATTCAAGGGATTCGACGAGATTAGAAGAACCGAGCCTAAAGAGCGTGCAGATATTATTGGTGATGTGGGAAGAGCGCTGAACGATGCATTAGACGAGCTTGCTGAGCTTATGATGATGGAAACGGGTAAACCCATATCGCTTGCAGCAGCCGAAGCGCGCACAGCATTTTCGATCAGAAACCCCGACAGCGTGTTTAACACCGGCGTTAGTGAGGCAACGAGAAACAGAAATATCGTCGAGCCGCTTTTCGTACCTGTGGGAAGCCTTCAGCGAATGAACATGGTGCGCAGGTTTCCGCGGGGAACTGTCCTGTCCTCGATCCCGCACACGAATGCGCTTACGCTTGCTGCACATCAGTTCGTGACCGCGATCGCTTCGGGAAACACGATGATTCTCAAACCGCCCACCGACGCTGCGCTCACAGTTATGCGGTTTAGCGAAATCGCCCAGGACGTGCTCGGAGAGCGCGCATGGTTCATTACAGCGCCGATGTCCTACGAACTTTTCAAAAATGCGCTTCTGGATCAGCGCATACAAATGCTCTCCTTCTTTGGAAGTTTGCCGATTGCGAACAAGCTTCGGACTTTGGCGACTTGCAGGCACATGGCGTTTTACACAGGCGGGGGAGCTACAGCTATCGTTATGAACGACTGCGACGTTAAGTACGCCGCAGAATGCATCTGCAGAGGAGCTTTCGCGAACGCCGGCCAGAGCGGATTTGCCATTGAAGCCGTGCTCGTTCATGAAACGATCTACCCGCAGTTCAGGGATAGGCTTGCCAACGCCGTTGAAACACTTGCACAGCCGGGTGATCCGCTCGATAAGGACACTCTCGTGGCCGCGATGAAGAAGATTGAAGATGCCGAAAAGCTCGAAGAGTGGATCAGTTCGGCGAAAAGCGCGGGCGCGCGTTTTGTAACCGGGGGCAAAAGAAACGACCGCGTGTTTGAACCTACGATCATTGAGGATGTCGAGATCAAATTCCTGATTGCAAATCCGAGGCCGATGGGTCCCGTCTGTGTGATGCTCCCGATCGGCGATATCGAAGATGCCGTGGAAATCGTTGATAGCTTGAAGAAGGACTTCATCGTTTCGCTTTTCAGTCGCGAACAGGACGATGCGCTTTTACTTCTTCAAAACCTGAACGTAGGCACGATAATCACAAATGAATACCCGCTCGAAATGGAAAGTGGAGTGCTTTACCGCTCGGCAAACACCTGTGGCGGTGGGCTCGCGGGTGTCAGGTTCGCTATAGAAGAGATGACCGAACCGCGCAACCTGCTTTTCAATAACTTCTGGGGCGGATAACTCTGAGCGTGCGCAAGTCTCTCAACGAGGTTGAACCTGAATGCGTTGTAGATTTATCAAACCTGCATCTTTGCTCTCGCTTGCAGCAGGGCTATCGCTTGTATTCTCTCTTGCCGTAGCGAATGCGTATGCATCGGAGAAGCTCGACAGGTTCAGCCCTGAAGGTTTTACTCTATCCTACCTAGCAGCTGACGGTGTTATCTGCCGCGCCATAGTATTCATCCCGAAGGGCGAGGGGCCTCATCCTG
>JAGGVC010000013.1 GCA_021158185.1 bacterium
TCGTCCGTCGCGATGATAACTTCGTCGAGGAGGCTCGCTTCCTTCGCACCGCGATAGACCCATTCGATCATCGTGCGACCGCAAATCTCCGCGAGCACCTTGCCCGGAAACCGCGTAGATGCATACCTCGCCGGAATCACGCCGATAATTCTGAGTTTGTTCTCCGCCATTCTGTTCCGAACACCCTTATTCTTCAAACGCTTGCAAAGGTCAAGCTCAAGCCTGGGACTTGAATCAGGGCTGCACTTGCCGCAAGAAAGCAGCGCGCGCTGTAAACGGCGCCGTCCGGTTTCTACTGCACCTTCCCTTTCGTCACCTTCATGAAGATGTCTTCGAGGTCGTTGACGGCTTCCTTGAACGCTTTGACTTTGAAGCCTTTCTGGAGCAGGTAGGACATCACGTCGCTCGTTTCGTCCTCGCCGCCCTCGTAGTGCACTTCGAGCGCGTTAACATCGCGCTCCCAGACCGTACTCACGTTCGGATACGCTTGCAGGGCTTCGGACGCCATTTTCAAGTCCGTTCCTTCGGCGAATTCGATCAGGATTAGCTGACCCGTCGAAACCTGTTTCAGGATGGCGTCTATGTCGCCCGACACGATCATCTCACCGAGCTCGATGATGCCCACTTTGTTGCAGAAGTCCGACAGCTCGCTCAGGATATGGCTTGAGATGAAGATCGTCTTGTTCATGCTCTTCAGCTCTTTTAAGAGTTCGCGCATCTCGATGCGCGCGCGCGGGTCGAGCCCAGCCGCAGGCTCGTCGAGGATCAGGATGTCGGGGTCGTGAATGAGCGTGCGCGCAAGGCAGAGGCGCTGCTTCATTCCCTTGGAAAGCTCGCTGACGAATGAATCGCGCTTGACACCGAGATTCGTAAGCTCCAGAGTGCGGTCGATGATCTGCGCGCGATCCGCACGCGGAATCCTGTAAGCAGCACCGAAGAAATCGAGGTATTCCCAGACGAGAAGGTCGTCATAGACGCCGAAATAGTCCGGCATATAGCCGATTATCTTCCGAACCTTGTCGGGCTCCTTCAAGACGTTGAAGCCGCCGACGTACGCTTCGCCGTCGTTCGGGATCAGAAGCGTTGCAAGGATTCGAATGGTGGTCGTTTTGCCTGCGCCGTTCGGGCCGATGAATCCGTAGATGTCGCCCTCTTCAACGGAAAAGTTGACGCCTTTCAGCGCCTCGACGTTTTTATAGCGCTTCACAAGATTTCTTACTTCGATCATTGCCATAAGGAAAGCCTCCTTTCGCCCACCAGATTATAGCGCAATCGCGAAACTGCATCGCAATATTCAACGGCATTCGACGACGACGCTCCCAATCAGAAATCGATCTGGAGCATTGTCTGGAAGACAGTGTTTTCGCCGCCAGTGAGAGGATCGCCGAACCTGCTGTCGTCGTTCGACCTGAAATCAACGGTCAGCCTAATGTTCCTCGTGATGCTGTAGTTAAGCCTGAACTGAAGGCTCTTCGTGCGGCTGCGATCCGATATCGTACTGTCCTGCGTCAGCCATCGGTATTTGCCCTCGATTGATATCGTCTCGACCGGCTTCCATTTCGTTCCAATCTCCCATTCGGTTTGCTCGCTTGTAACCGTTTTGCTCAGCGGATTTGCGGGGATATTCCTGTTCGCCCTCTGATTTAGCCTCAGGTTGAGCGACAACTGATCATTTACTTTATAGCCCATCTGAACCCCAAGCGCGTTCGTTCTGCTTTCCTGGTCGCGTCCGCCTTCGAAGAGATTGAAATTGTAGCCGCCTTGGAGCGAAAACTTGCCTGGATTATAGGAAAACCTGATGTCGTATATCGTGCGCTCATCATTTTTTGTTTTAGTGTTGTTGTCGGTTGAAACCTGGTCGGTGTAGGAGACTGAAATCGTTGATTTGCTGAAAGGTGCAAACCGCCAGCCGAGCGTGTTCTTCCTTATGTTTATGTTGCGTCCGCTGTTTTCATTATCACTGTTGCCGAATGCGAATGTGAGTACGTCGTCACCGATGATTTCCCCAGGTACTTTGTAAGTCAGATTCACGCCCTGGGAAAATGTGCTGTTTTGAACCGAGGACGTTGAATCGACCCTTTGATTACCCTTTAATTCTGCTTTTGCCGAAAGCCCCGGCGCGATGTCGCTGCCGTTGAGCATAATTTGAGCTAATGTTGACTGGCTTTTTTGTGAAGAATGCTGATAGCCATAGCTTCGCACATCTTCGGTGTAATTGAAGTTCTGAGCAAGTTTCCATTGGGTGCTGAGCGGGAAATTGCTGTTGAAATTAACCATAGTCTGCTCGCTTGCCATGGTTTGCGCCCCCGTCAGATCGGTTCTTGATTCTGTGCGAATTCTTGCGACGTTCATCTTAAAGGGACCTGACTTCCATTCAGAACTGACAACGGCTGTAAGGTTTTGGCTCGATGTCAGCAATACTTTCCTTCTTCTCGTTGTCCGTACATTCTTCACGCTCGCGGTGAAGGTCGGATACGGAGCTTTGTTTACAGCCGCGGTACCGGTCGCACTCTGAAATGTGTCCGTGGCCAGAATCGAGTCGTAACGATTACGCCTGGAATACGTGTCCTTTGTTTTCATCTCTGTGGCGAGCGATAGCACTCCGTCTGTGGTGGTGAATCCAAGGTTGACAGTGTATTTCTGCTGGGAGCGTGCGATTTCTTCCCCAGTTCGAATTGTCTCGTCTTCCTTCAGCGAGCCTTGGTATTTTATTGAAAGGCTTCCAGAAAGCTTTTCCGCGTTGAAGCCGTACTTCGCGGAAATTGAGATACCGAGCAGCGCGATCGTTCGGTCGCTTGCATCGTCGGTTGAGTCCTCGCTCGTAAACTGGAAGAACGTATTGAGCTTCAAATCTTTTGCAACCGTATCGAGCTGGGCGTAAACGCTGCCTGGACAAAGCAGGACGATGGATAATGCAAGTGCAAGGCTGAGCGGGAGCGATATTGATGCACGGTGCATTCTATAATTCTCCCCCGAGCAAGTAACTTAGGAGTTCGCCGCTTAACGCATCGAAGAACGCGAGTGATATTGACCCGTCCTGTTCATACACTTCCGCGAGAATCAGCTGCTCTCCAAAGTTCGGCGAATAAACTGGATTGTCGATGGCGACGTCGCTCGATGTAAGCTGGCGCGGAAATTCGCCGTCGAAATCCATGATCCAGATATTCCTCGTTTCTCCTGTATCGCTGATGAATGCAATGATATCGCCTTCCGGCGAATAAGCGGGTGCTCGGTCGTCGCCTGCAAGCTCGTCCGTGAGATTTTCCCAGGATGTGTCGGCATCGCCCGGATAGCCACTGGCTTTGAAAATGTCTCTTGACAAGCCGCCGCTTGCCGAGAACACGACCTGTGTTTCAAGGAGCGGGTGATACTCAGGATCGGATACACTACGTCCGAATCCCGGCAGCCATTCTCTCGGGATGCTTCCATCCTCTTCGCTTGACCAGAGATTCCAGCTGTCGTCTATGTCGCTCAAGTATGCGATTCTTCTCTCGTACGTCGAGCTGTACACCGGCGAGTGATAGTTGTCTGCGCCGCCCGTTACCTGAATTTCTTCCCCCGTATCAACATGGAGACGGAAAATGTGCCAATAACCGTCCACTTTGCGCTCGAACACAACCTGTGTGCCGTCGTAGGAATAGCTTGGATGCAGGTCGTCCGCGGGATTCGTTGTTAATCTGCGGAGACCGGTGCCGTCTGAATTGATCTCGTATAAATCGAAATTGCCTGACTCGTCTGATTCAAAAACGATTTTGTCGCCAACTCTGGTCCAATCAGGTTTGCGAAACTTGAACCGTCGTATCTCGCTGCCGGTTGTGAATCGAATCACAGCAGGACTCAGGAGCGAATTACCGCTCAAGTCCCGGATGTTCGAAATTGTAACGATATATTCGGTGTTGGATGCAAGAAGGCTGTCGAGTTTCAGCATGATTCGGTTTTCATCGACCTGCAAAGCATAGTCTAAATCAGGTTCGACAACGATGTTGACGCCTGAAGCAGAAAGGGGGTCTATTTCGTCCGAGAATGTGAGTGTGATGTTTTGATTACGATATACATCGGAATCACCGTCGGACGGACTGCTTCGAACGAGCCTTGGCGGCGAAAGGTCGACCGATGAAACGCGGAACTGCCCGATATAGCTTTTGCCGAGGTTTTCGCCGCTTGCACTCAGGATGGATTTCTGCAATTTCCACATCACGGTCTGCCCTGAAGGCCATTCCTTTTCAAAATACGCAGTAACCGTCGAGCCTTCTGCGCTGATGATGTAATCACCAAGCGAAGGATTGAACTCGAAGTACGTCGTATCAATCGCTTCTTCGTCAATCTGCTGGTTGAATTCAACGATGAACCTGCCGTTCTCTTCCGGCGCGGCGGGCCCAAGCCCGGGTATCACACGTCGCACAGCAAATCCGGCAAATCCCGTATAAAGCTCAATAGTCAGATTATAGTCTCCGCGCGGGATATGGACTATGTCGCTGAAAAACATGAAATCGGGATGATCGCAAGAAATTTCGTAAGTTCCTTGTGCGATGATGCCCGCGTCTATCTTGCCGGATGCATCCGACGTGAAAAGAGTGCCGCCAAAATAGACCTCCGCATTGGTAATGCCGTTTCCATCTGCATCCTCGATTGAGATGATCAGATTAGATACTCCGGTTCCGCTTGCGGGATCGAAAGTGAACTCAGGATGCGGTCCTGTCCGACATGACATGACATAGCAGACCATGATAGCCAGCATTACGGTCCGGAAAGCGGCAAGCCTTCTTCTAAGTTCTCCGCTCAATATGCTTCTCCATCAACAATACCTGTTCCGATGGTGTATGTTTCGATCATTCCGCTGTCCCTGTCCAGAAGGTAAAGCATGTTTCCAGATGCCCTGACAACGGGAGGCTGCGAGCCATACGTCTCACGCTCAAGAAGAGCTTTCCAGCCATCATCACTCTCCATCCATACCGGAACCGGCCCGCCTGTGATGATCAAAAGGTTTTCATCCAACAGGCCTGCCAGTCCGCAGATGGGCGAATGCTCCGGAATACCTTCGACAGGGACGGCTCCGGGGTGATTATCCGGCATATCCAAATCGTAAATGCTTACAAGCCTTGTTTCGTAGTCAAGGCTCCAGAGCAGCGGGTAATCCAAATACAGCCCTGAAGGCGTAAAGACCACACTGTTTTCCGGCGCGGGAAGGTCGTACCGCCATTTTCCCGACAGGCTGAAAACGGACACCATTCCGTCCGGACGCTGCGCAAACAGCCGTCCTTCCTTGAATGCGAGAGCTTCTTCCGTGAGATGATCCAAGTCAGATTCCGGTTGGGCAACTGTAATTATTTCCGGAGACAAACTGTCATCAGTCGCTGCTGTAACCGCCAGCTCGGGTGCTTTCTCCGGGGGCAGTATGGCTATCGCTGTCACCGCCGAAAGGAGCGTGCCGTCGGCATCGAGCTTGAAGGAAGAAAGCAGGTTGCCGTCGGTCAGATAGCGCATGGCGACGCCCGAGAAGTTATCTATAATCCAGAATCCATTTTCGCCTTCGGCGGCGGCGGCTCCAGGGCTGAAAAAATCGCCAGCATCAACCGGCGGCCTGACGCTTCTCAAATAAACGCCGGATGGTGAGTATATGTCTACGTGCCTTGATGTCAGGTTCGATACTACGATCGTGCCGTCGCCGGTGACACAGAAATCGGCTGCGGAGCCCGGTTGAAGCGCGAACTCCCCGGTCTTGTCAACTCCCAGAGCGGGTCTCAGTGCGGTGATAAGCAAAAAAAACAGCGCGAAGAACGTGCAAAACAAATGCCTGCAAGCTGTTGCAGGTCGTTTGATCGGCATCTTGAGAGAGCGTCCCAATGAAACCTTGCGCACACTGTGATTATAACACCTGTGTTTGCGTCCCATTCAGATTGACTGATATGTTCGGTACGGGTTGATTCACGTAAAAGGTCTTGATATTCACCCGTCTAATCGCGACTCAGGATTATCTGGCGACCTGTTATACTTTCTCGTTCAATATGCAAATCAACACGTTCGCTGGAGGAATTGGATATGGTGAGCAAAGACGATAGAAGTGGCTCGCACCGGGGTGTGGTCACCCGTTGCCCGCATTGCGGTTCGGAGCTGATTGACGGGAAACCAATATCCCAGGCAAGGCTTAAGCCGAGTGGGAAGGGTGGAATAAGCGGAATTTGGATTGTTGTCGCTGTAGTAATTATCGCTGTCGTATGGCTGATAATGCCCGCTAAGGACAAAGGCCATGATCACGAGTTGCATAGTACATCAAGGGAAGGGGAATGTCCGAGGGAATCAACAGATGCTGTTCCAGAAGGCCATCCGACTGTTGCTGGCGGAGATGGAATGCCCGTGGATATTATGGGCAGGCTTGACGAGCTAAAAGCGCGAATTGAAAGCGATCCGGGGGATGCGGAGGCATTAAAGGAACTCGGCAATATGTACTACGATATCGCGCGCGCCGATCGCGCAATCGAATATTACGGCAAGTATCTTGCGCTCGCTCCTGATGATGTAGAGGTTCATAACGATATCGGAAGGATGTATATCATGGTGGAAGATCTCTCCAGCGCGGAATCCCATCTGCGGAAAGCCATCGAGCTCGATGCCGGTCTTCCCCAACCGCGTGTGAACCTGGGAGTAACGCTGGCCGCACAGGGCAATTATGATGAAGCGATTACTGAACTTAACGGTGCAATTGAGGTTTCAGACAATGCGGAGATCAGTGAAAACGCGCGGATGATTATCGAGGAAATCAAGCAGGCCAGAAAAACGGAAAAAGAGAAGGATAGCAAAACCGGCGATTAACAAGAGGATTCGGATGCGCCGGACATCAGTGGCTATCGAGGTGCGACTACACGGGCCAGTCTTTCTGTTTCATGCCCATTTCCCAGAATAACCATTCGTGTTTTGTTGATGTAAGGAAGATATTGAATAGATAGGCTCGTCTCGATTCCGAAAGCCCTTCTGCAAGTTGATCTGCGAGGTTTTCGAGCCATTTGGCGTAATCCCTGAATTCGGCGCTTGAATACGTGTCTATCCATTCTTGATATGGATTCGATCCCCCTGCCTGTTGCTCGGATTTGAGTCTTGCGCCTATCTCGGTGTACCCGATGGCACAAGGTAGAAGGCATACGATGTTGGCGAGGAAGTCCTCTCTGGCCGCGATATCAAGCATGTAACTGGTATAGGCAAGCATCGCCGGTGCGGGAACGGCATTTTCAAGCTCGGCTTCAGGAATTCCGAAGGATGCTGCGTACTTTCTGTGAAGGGACATTTCAGTTTCAAGCGTTGAGTTCAGAAGTCCCGCCATTTCCTTCATAATCTCAAGGTTGGGTGCGCGATAAACCGCAAGGGCTATAACGCGGCAGTACGCAATCAGATAGATATAGTCCTGGATAAGATAAAACCGGAATGCGTCGCGGCTGAGGTCGCCCATTCCCATCGCTTCTGCGAAGGGATGAGTCTGTGCCATTGTCCACGTGTCACCACACTCTTCGATGAAACCTCTGATGATTCCCATTATAGTCTCCAAAACAGATAATCAGCTTGCTGTGGAAATAAGAAAAAGCCCCGCCTTAAAGAGCGGGGCTTCTGATTTTCTAGTGTTTTGGCCGGTGGATAAGGTTGAACCTAACGCCACCAGGTTCTTTTAGAGCGGCCGAATTTGAAGTTCGGATCGTCAATTGGTGCACCTTCCCAAGTCTTCTCAAGTTGCTTGGCCATAATCTCTTCAAAGTACTCGGGATCGATTGTGCGCACGACCCAGCTGATCATCCTGTTGTCGAATTCCTCGACGGCGTACATGTCTTTTCTGCCGGACACAAGCCTCATCGTCGGCATAATCTTGTTATCGATAAGCTCGCGGATGATCATCCTGTCCTTGTCGTTGAACCAGAATTCGAAACGATACTCGTAGGCATTCGAGACGCGCCTGTAATCGAGCTCGCTCCATTCAGGCTTGATCGTCCAAAGCCAGTCTTCTGTGTAATGGAACTTGATTGGTTTAATCCCGCCTGTGAAGATCATTTCCTCTTCGACTGGCTTATCCTCGAAATATTCGATGCGATCACGAAGTTGCTCGATTCGATTCTGAATCTGTCCAACGCCGTATTCGAACGATACATAGTTAGGCCAGTCATCGAGCAGATCCTTGTAGAACCGATTTTCCATATGCGGGCCTTCGAAGTAAGTGAAGATCAGCATCTGACCTTCTTCGGGCGTGAAGTACGCGTACCTATCGATAAGATCCTGGATGATTTCGGGCTCATCAATGTTGAACTCGTCGATAAGCGCCTGGATATGATCCTTCACCATTTCACGGGTGTAAAGGTAGCCATAGGTTGTGTACCCCATATCCTTATCAAGGTGGAGCAGGAAGCGTTGTCCGGAAAAATGGGAGAGTGCTTCCCTGTAATCCATAGATTCACGCGACGGTACGGGCGCGTAAAAATCGTTGACGGTAAGCGCTTGGGCGTAAACGCCCGTTGCGGTGACTACTACGAACAAAAGCACTAACGCAAGCGTCCTCATCTAGCCGCTCCTGTGAAAATAAACATTTTCAGACGACCGATAATACCATATTTAATCTGATTTGCAAGCAGCATTTGACGCTGGTTTGAATTTTGTCTGCCTGTACCAGGAAAGGTCTCCCGGAAGTTATTCACATTTTCTCAACACCGGGTCTAGATATAATTTAGCCCACAAGGGCGCATTTCGTTCATTCGGCAATCCTGCGGTGTTATCATCCCGCCGGGAGGCAGGTGTGAATTTCAAGACAAAATTTTCTGTTCGGGCATACAATTTGCTGAGACTCTTGCCGCGCAACATTGCAATAAATATCCTCGCTATTCTTGTTGGCTTGTTGACCGGCCTTCTTGCTGTTGCCTTTATGTGGATGCTGACAAAGCTATCTGTAACCGTGCAGGATATACAGCCGATCTCTGAAAGATTTGCCCACTTCAACTGGCTTATCTGGATATGCGTCCCGGCGCTCGGTGGGTTATTGACAGGGTTCATCGTTTCGGGCTGGGCACCGGAAGCGAAGGGGCACGGCGTTCCGGAACTTATGGAGGCGATGGCGCTTAAAAAAGGCGTGGTCAAGCTTCGCGTGGTTTTCGCCAAGATTATCGCCAGCGCTATTACGATTGCAAGTGGAGGCAGTGCAGGTCGAGAGGGTCCGGTCGTTCAGATCGGCGGCTCGATAGGAAGCGTAATCGGAAAATTCGTTCGCCTTACCCCCGCGAGAATGCGCTGGCTCATTTCCTGCGGTGCCGCCGCAGGCATAGCTTGCCTATTCAACGCTCCGATTGCAGGAGCCATCTTCAGCTTTGAGGTTTTACTTAGGGGCTACAGTAAGCGGAGTTTTATTACGATCATTTTTGCATCAGTTGCAGGAGCGATTATCGGTCGTATCGCCTTCGGCAATCATCCGAGTTTTCTTATTCCACCTTATTCGTTCGTTACGCATCGCGAGCTTCCGCTCTTCCTTCTTACGGGCGCATTTGCCGCTGGGGGAGCTTTGGCCTTTGTAAGCCTTCTTTACTTTTTCGAAGCCAGATTTGATAAGGCAAGAATGCCGCGATGGCTGAAGCCCGCGCTCGGCGGGGCACTTCTCGGTCTGCTGGCATTGGCTGTGCCGAGTGTGCGCGGCACGGGCCTTCTTGCCATAGAAAAAATTCTCACAAACGATCTTGAGAGTCTGTTTTCCATCGGTTCATCTGAAACCGTTTCGGTGCGCTTCATTATCTTCGGTTTGTTCATTGGGTTGGCGCTTGCGAAGCTTCTTGCGACGAGCTTTACGCTGGGGAGCGGTGGATCCGGCGGCATTTTCAGTCCGAGCCTTATGATCGGCGCTTCGATGGGTGCCGCGTTCGGGTATATCGCGCCGCTTGTCGATCCCGCGCATTCCGTTGCTAATCCCGGTGCCTATGCGCTTCTTGGAATGGCTGCGAGCTTCGCGGCGGCTGCCCAGGCGCCGTTAACCGCGATGATTATGGTTTTCGAAATGACGAAGGATTACCATCTTATTCTTCCTCTTATGCTTGCGGTGGGGACATCCACGCTCATTTACAATCATTATAATTGCGAAAGCATCTACACGCTCAAGCTCAAGTTGCGGGGAACGGAGCTGCGTACAAGCTTTGATTACAACATTCTTGAAGAGATCAAGATCGGCGAGATCATGCAGAAGAATGTAGAGACGCTCAAGGCAAGCGATTCATTCTGCGATGCGCTGGATCTAATGGATGCCAGTCATCACGGCGGATTTCCCGTTGTTGATGACGAAGGCAATCTTGTAGGTATTCTGACACTTGACGATATCGCAAAGAGGAAGCATCTGGAGTATCGTGATTATCTTACGGTGGAGCGGATAATGACCAGCGACCTTGTTACGATCGGGCCGGATAATAATTCGTTCAAAGCATTACATCTTCTCGAAACACATTCTATTGGACGTCTTCCGGTTGTTGATCCGGAGAATGGCAGGCTTGCGGGCATAGTTACAAAGACAGACATCTTACATGCTTATGAGCTTTCTCTGAAACGCCACTTTGAGTTGTACGAAGTATAAGCGTACTATTTATCCATCAAAGGCTTGAAATTCGGTCTCAAGCGCATCAAGTCCGAGGCTACAAAAAAAGAGGGGGTAGGGCCTCTCCCGCAGGAGTAATATACAAAGGTCAATTTCCTCTCCAAACACCACTCGGCGTTCTATCTTCAAACATCTACGAACACCCTGCGCAAACCGTTCATACCAAGCAGAAGCTTCCAGTAATATCCGCTTCCTCGAAGAGGGGAAACAACTGAATGCCGAAAGGCGATGGTATAATAACTCGCTAGCACTGTTTCGAGGTAGGATAATGGAGGCGCGATCTCATACCGTTGAGGACATACTGGCTGCGGTGAAGGATATTCCGCCCCTCCCCGCAATTATACCGCGGGTGATGGGCGTGCTGAACGATCCGGACAGTACGGTTGATGAACTATCGGAAATTCTGGGAAGCGACCAGGCGATCGCTTCGAAGCTTCTGCGGCTGTCGAACAGTGCGTTCTATGGTTACAGCAAGCATATCGGAACAATCCAGGACGCAGTCGTTCTCCTGGGATTCAAGACGATTAAGGGACTTATCTACGCTCTCAGTCTCTACAGTTCCTTCAGCCAGAACGTAGGCGGCTATGCAATGAAGAAGGGCGAGTTGTGGCGTCACTCGCTCACGGCAGCCTTTGTCGCGAGGACCATCAGCGCGAAGTGCAGAATCGGGAATCCCGACCAGGCGTTTGTAGCAGGTCTGATGCACGATATCGGAAAGACAGTCTTGGGCGAGTTCCTCGGAAAAAGCTCGGATTCAGTTATCAATTCGGTTGAAAGCAACAATATAAGCTTCATCGAAGCTGAAAGGGAAGTTCTCGGTGTTACTCACCCCGAGATCGGAGCAAAACTGTGTGAGAAATGGAATCTCCCCGTAGAGCTGCAAGAAGCAGTGATGTACCATCATTCTCCTTCCGAGTGCGAGAGCGACAACCCGCTCGTTTATATTGTGCACATTGCCGACGTAGTCTGTCTTATGCTGGGCGTGGGTATCGGCGTTGACGGGCTGACTTACGAACTCGACGATTCCGCTCTTGCGGCTATCGGTAAAGATATTTCGTTTATTGACGATATTGTAATAGAGACCGAGAAGCAGCTTGCAGATATCGATTCGCTTCTCCATCTCTAATTTCTTTACCTTAGCTGGTGCGGGAATGGATGCAACAAAGAACGATCTCACTATAGCTTTCATGGGCAAGGCGCTCGAACTTCTAAGCGCACGCCAAAGCACCATTGCCGGAAATATCGCAAACGTAAACACGCCCGGCTATTGCAGACGAGATATCGACTTCGCAGGCGAACTTGCTGCGGCCTTGGGGAAAGAGAACGTCGCATCCAAGGATGAGCGGATCAACCTCGTCAACAAGATTAAGCCTCAAATTCTCGTAGATCAATCGTTCTATTATCGTAACGACTTGGGCGCTGTGGACATCGACCGCGAAATGGCTGAACAGGCGCGCACACAGCTACTGTACAACACGTTTTCGCGCCTGATTTCGAAAAGGTTCGATATGTACCGCACGATTATCACCGAAGGAAGGGGATAGTAAATGGGATTCTACACATCCCTTAATGTTGCCGCGACAGGACTGAGCGCTCATCGCCAATGGATGGACCTTATTGCAGGAAATGTCGCTAACGTGAACACGACGCGCACCGCAGAGGGCGGCCCTTACACGCGGAAGCTCGCGGTGTTCCAGGATATTGTTGATGCCGAGGGGAAAGTGCTCGGCGTCAAAGTGGGGGGTATCGGACAGGATACTGCACCTGCAAGGCTTGTTTACGAACCGGGGCATCCCGATGCGAATGCCGAAGGGTACGTTGCATATCCAAATGTAAATATCATGATGGAAATGGTGGATCTCATTTCCGCGAGTCGCGCATATGAAGCAAACATCTCGTCGCTTCAGGCGGCCAAGGAAATGGCTCAGCAGACCCTGAGTATCCTGACCTAGTTTACTCTTGCGATTTGTGCGATAATACTTCATCTCCTGCATGTATCGTGCATCTTAGTGAATGAGTTCATCATAATTTGTTGCAGAGGTGACTGATGGAAGGCATACAACCGATTGATCCGTCAATGAGGCCGATTGAGCAGATAATGCCGATCGATAACGCGGCTCGCGGAATGATGGAGGAATCGAGCGATACATTCCAGAATATTCTCGTTCAGGAAATCGATAAGATCGTGGGACTGCACAAGGAAGCCGGCGCGCTGACGATGGCGCTTGCAAAGGGCGAGGATGTTGATTTAAGTCAGGTCGTGATTGCAGTCGAGAAGGCCGACCTTTCCCTTAGATTCGCGCTTCAACTGAGAAACAAAGTGCTCGAGGCGTACCAAGAAATCACGAGAATGCCGATTTAGCCTCTGTTAATGATGGACTAACCCTTGCAGCATTTTTTAGGCAAGAGTCCGCTGGTTTTGTTTTTCCCGCCATTGTCAGTTGAGATGGAATCCTCAGAGCCCTTTGATTACCACTTTTCGTCGGCAATGCCGCGGATGTACTCAACCATGGGCCCGATGGGGTCGCTGTCCGGTTCATAGCCGAGCAATTCTTTCGCCTTTGAGATGTCGGCGTGAGTATGATCCTGGTAGAACGGCCAGGGATTGTCGATCCACTCAACCTTGAATTTTCTATTGAGCGCTTGTTCGATGGCTTCGACAATCTGGTTGAAGCTCGCTGCAATTCCCAGACCTACGTTGAAAACATCGCATTTTGGATACTCCACTGCACGAATGCTTGCATCGACGACGTTCTTAACGTGCAGATGGTCTCGGTACTGCTCGCCATGCTTAAACAGCTTTATTCTGCCTGACTTGAGCGCCTGTTCTGTGAGCTGGAAAACCATGCTCGCGAATTCACCTTTGTATCGTTCGCCCGGCCCGTGAACGTTGAAATAACGAAGGCCAATGACGGGTAAATCGTCGCCACGCTCGTGCCTGAGCCTTAGAACGTAGTCATCCAGTTTGAGCTTTGAAAATCCGTAGATGTTCAGCGGATCCGTCGGTCCGTCTTCGCTCTGCGGCGCTGGAAGGTTGCCATACACGGCGGCACTCGAAGCATAAACAACCTTGATGCCGTGCTTTATCGCAGACTCGATTATGGCGATGCTTACCGAGGTATTGACTTCCATCATCAGCTTCTGGTCATTCACGCGCGTGTCTGTAATCGCGGCCTGGTGGAAGACAGTATCGAACCCGCGCAAGAATTCCAGCCATAGAATCTCCCGAATATCGAGCGGAATGATTTCACCGAGGAAGCCGCGAAGGTTGCGGAAATCGCCGTAGCGAAAATCGTCAACAACGACGACGTCAGCGCCGAGCCTCTCACATTCCTTGGCGATGTTGCTCCCGATAAAACCTGCACCGCCGGTTACGAGAATCTTTTTTCTGTTCATACAACACTCACTTGATGATGCTTACGAACCAGGTGTTTGAATGCCCTTAATGCATTCTCTGATGAAAACGAGTTTTGATCTGGGTTTGGCACACGCGAGATACGCAGTGCATAATCGAAATCACGCATCGCTTTTGCTTTCTTTTTTCTTCGGATTAGGCGTCTTTGCAGTCGGTACCTTTTTCGGCGGAGCTTTCTTGGTCTGCTTGAAAATTTGCTCGATGACAAGGCGGATTATCTTGTAGCTGTAGGTCAGGATATCCTCTTTACGGCTGTAAAATTGTTCCACGGCTTCAAATACAGGCTGCCAGTATTCGCCTGCGGGGCTTACATCCTTCGGGACACGAATTTCAAACGGGAAGTACTCATTGCGATCATCATCGAGGATCCGGTATTTCGCGATGAACTGATTATCGTCATGTTCATCAGGGAGGACCGAATCGACGCGGTAATGTAGCCTTGGCTCCCTGTCCATTTCGGGCGAGAACGGCCTTTCGTAGATATTCTTCAATTGTATCTCCTTAAGGGAATGCAATCACTCATAACGCCAGCGACGCTTAAGCCGCCGCCGAATTATAGCATCACAGGTTTCTTCTCGAAGCTTTAATGCCTTTGCCAATCTCAAATGTCTTACGTCAACAGTTTTTCTACAGTGCTATAATGCGCACCGTGTACAAGGAAAAACTTGAGCAGGAATCCGGTTTAAGCCGTGATGTTCTCGAAGTTGCCAGGCGCGTCCTTGAGATCGAGGGCAGGGCGGTTCTTGCGGCTTCCGAGTATCTGGGCGAAAGTTTCCTTCGTACGATCAACGCGATCCTTGCAAGCAAGGGCCGAGTAATCATCTCCGGTATCGGGAAAAGTGGGCATATCGGGCGTAAGATTGCAGCCAGTTTATCGAGCACCGGTACGCCTTCGCTCTTCCTTCACCCTGCGGAAGGCTTTCATGGCGATCTCGGCGTGATTACGAAGGACGATATCGTTTTTGCAATCAGCCATAGCGGTGAGACGAGCGAGCTTCTCGATCTTATACCGTCCATAAAGAGAATCGGTGCAACCATAATCTCCGTTACAGGCAACAAGAACAGCAGGCTTGCGCATATTTCCGACATTGTTCTTTTCACGGGTGATTTCGTGGAGGCCGATTCGAACAACCTAATTCCGACGACGAGCACAACCGTTACACTTGCACTCGGCGATTCCTTGACCGTCGCGCTTATGGTAAAGCGTGATTTCAAGCCTGAGCAATTCGCCGTCCTTCACCCGAAGGGAATGCTCGCAAAGCGGCTGACGCTCAAGGCTCTCGATCTTCTGCAAGGTGAAGAGAGCAATCCCGTTCTTCCCGTCAATGCTACTTTCGGCCAGGCACTGCATACCATCACGAAATACAAACTGGGCGGCGTTAGCATTGTGGATGAAAACGGGCGGCTTACGGGGATTATTACCGACGGCGACGTGCGCCGCATCATCGAGAAATGGGACAAGACGGTGGCTGAACTGCGCGCCATAACGCTCGATACTCTGATGACGAAGAACCCGAAGCGTGCAGGTGCTGAAACTCTTGCCTGCAACGCCCTGACGATGATGGAAACGAACAAGCCGCGTCCGATTTTCGTTCTTCCACTCGTTGATTCCAAGGATAAACCAGTCGGTTTGCTTCATCTACACGATCTTGTGCACGCAGGTTTCAAATCCTCGAACGAGGGAAGATAGTAGATTTATCCCTCCCTGCGATGCTAAGCTACTTGTATTTATCGAAGCTTACGCTCATTTATACGCAATGAAAGGTGAACCGCGCTATGGCTTCCTTGCGATTATCATTGAAGAGGTTGTAGAAACATCGCCTGATCCCCCGCGCGCAACGAGCGGCATCCAGGTAAGTTCCGTCAGCCCGGCTTCATGTAGTATACGCGCGATTTCCGCGCGTGAATAGCTTCTTCCAGCATCGGCGCTCAGCATGTTCAGCGAGAAAAAGCGCGCGTGCGTTTCCGCGAGATTATTATCAAAGCCAGGAACGTCTTCTATTTTCAAATATTTCGGAGCTTCATCCAAGATGAGGAAGTCCTTCGTGATGAGGTATCCGCCTTTTCTAACCGCGCCTGTGAGTTTCTTGAGGGCGGTTTTCAGCGCGTCAGTCTTGAATGCGTGGATCAGGTTCGAGCTGAATACTATGTCGTTTTCTTTCGGCAGTTCGCAATGGAAAAGATCGCCAGAGCAAAACGTGATTTGCTCAAGCGCGCCAGGCGCGCTTTCCTCGATGCATTCGCACGCCAAATCGAGCACTTCGGAGTGATCAAACAGGCGTATCCTGATTTCAGGCGAGATTTTCAAGAAAGCTTGGGCGTAAGTTCCTGGACCGCATCCGACGTCGAGAAGCGTTTTGGCGTTTCTAATTAACGGCTCGACGGCCTTTGCTGTCGCATCCGTCAGTCCGTCGCTCGCACCTCTCATCGCAAGCGTAAACGTTCTCTGCATTTCAGGTGTTTTGGGCGGTCTCCGGGGTGCATGGCCAGCTTTGATCGCTTCAGCAAGGTTCAGCCAGCGCGCTGTCAAGCGCTTCATGTGCGCGATATAGGGCAGGAGGGAATCGCAGGAATCGGAGGTCAGAACCGCCTTTAGGATAGGCCTTTCCGCAAGCCTGTAACGAACATCGCTTCGTTCACGCGCTTCCTCGGGAGCGCATTCCCCTTCGCGCGCTACCAGTCCATACTGCACGAGCGAATCGAGAAGTATCGCAAGCCCGCGAGCATCCAAGCCTTCCGAATCTGCCAGTTCCCCTACGCTTCTTCCAAACTCAGAGTTTAGTTTGGTGAAAAGATCGTGCTCGGAAGCCGCGATTATGGCAAGAAGCCCTCGAAAGCCTGAAAGATATTGATGTTTGAATTCGATGAACTCAGCAGGATCGATATGTTCCATACTCGATATTCCTTGATTATCCGGTTTTCAATCTACCAGTTCGTCATCTAAGCATCCGAGCTTAGCGGTATAAAATTGTACTGGATGCCGATCAGGCTTGCATTGAGTCTACTGAGCCGACCAGAGTCCGAATCTGTTGCCGTGTGGATCGGTAAACATGCCGTAGAATCCCATATCGTCGCCGATTTCGGTCTTGTTCTTGAAGGTTTTCCCTCCAAGACTTTCTATCTTCGACAGTGTAGCCTCGATATCTTCAACCCCGATGTAAGGTACGATACCGCTATCAGATGATGGTGTGCCGGTCGGGTCAAATCCGCCTGCGGTGCCATCCGGCCCCTTGAAGAAGCCATAGGTCTCACCAAGCATCTTGCACTCCCAGCCGAACGCGTTGGAATAGAACTCCATGCTCTCGGCGAGGTTCTTCGAGGGGATTTCGATATGCTCGATCTTGTACATCATCCATTCTCCTTAGGTTAAGCTTCCCATTACGTATGGCCTTCCCGCTGGAAGGATTTGCTGCAACGGAAAGCGAGATAGTCTATTCTACACTACCGAACAGCTCATGTTTCATGCCGAGGAACATCCTCAGTCCTGAATTTTCACAATAGCCAATCTCACGATGTTCAAAATAACTGAAGCTGCGAAGTAATAGCCGCGCCTTGAATGCTGGGTGTATAATAAAGACGAAACAGCATTGTCTGTGTGGTATCACGGATTAATTTATTTTGTGTGAGGATGAGGGATGGGCGACTCCGGTTTGTATAAGCTTAAGAACAACGTGCGGATTGTGACTGCTGCGAGTCTGTTCGATGGTCACGACGCGGCGATCAATGTTATTCGGCGACTCGTGCAAGCGGGCGGCGCTGAGGTGATTCACCTTGGCCACAACCGCAGTGTGAGGGAAATAGTCGTAAGTGCGATACAGGAGGATGCAAGCGCTATCGCCGTTTCAAGCTACCAGGGCGGTCATCTGGAATTTTTCAAGTACATGTATGACATGCTCAAGGAGGAGGGGGCAGGACACATCAGAATTTTCGGTGGCGGAGGCGGTGTCATCGTTCCTGACGAGATTGACGAGCTACATTCATACGGGATAGCGCGCATCTTCAGTACGGAAGATGGTCGCCGGATGGGTCTGCAAGGGATGATCAGCTATATCCTTGAGGAATGCGATAAAGCGATACTGCCTACGCTTGACGGCGGACTGGATCGCCTTACGCCGGAACGATGGGGCGATCTTGCGCGCGTTATCACGCTTACTGAACTTGGGGCGGCGACTGACGATGAGGAATTTCTGAAGATAAGGGACGAAGTATCCAAGCGGGCCGAGGATTCAGTCAAGCAGAAAGGCATGATCCCGGTTATCGGCATCACCGGGACCGGCGGCTCTGGCAAGTCGAGCCTTGTGGACGAGCTTGTTACCAGGTTTCTTGAGGATTTCGGCGACAAGAATATAGCGGTAATCACTGTTGACCCAAGCAAGCGCAAGACCGGCGGCGCGCTTCTCGGTGACAGAATTCGGATGAACTCGATTTTCGATGACCGCGTATATATGCGCAGCATGGCGACAAGGGGGAGCCAGAACGAGCTTTCACGCAGTATCAGGGAAGCGATAGCCGTGTGCAAGGCCGCAGGATTCGACTTGATCATCGTTGAGACGAGCGGCATCGGTCAAGGTGATTCAAGCATCGTGGACATCGCCGATCTTACGCTCTATGTAATGACCGCGGACTACGGCGCTGCAAGCCAGCTTGAGAAGATCGATATGTTGGACTTCGCGGACCTCGTAGTAATAAATAAATTCGAACAGCGGGGAGGCGAGGATGCATTAAGAGATGTTCAGAAGCAGATGCGGCGAAACCGCAACGCTTTCGACAGGAATCCCGAAGAGATGCCTGTCTATCCGACGATCGCGAGCAGGTTCAACGATCTCGGAGTAAACGCACTTTATTTCGATGTGATCAAGGATCTCAACGACCGGATGGGGCTCGAGTGGAAATGTACGCTGTACGAAAAGGCACCGAGAGGAATCCCCGACAGGCGCAGTATTATCCCGCCGGAGCGCGTGAACTACCTTACAGAAATTGCATCAACGGTTCGGGAGTACAAACGGTGGGCCGTGGAGCAGTCGGAAATCGCGGCTGACCTGAATTCAGTTCGCCGCGCCCTAATTCTGCTTGGAGATGCTCCGCCTGAACAGCCGGTGGAGTATCCGAAAGACGCGGCTGAACCTGCAACTGAAGCGGTCGGCGATTTACGTAAAGAATGGAATGCGCAGCTTTCCGCACTGGACAAACGCTGCAAAGAGCTTCTTTGCGGCTGGCCGAAGCTTGTTGAGGATTATTCGGGCGACGAATTCACGTATGAAGTTCGGGGCAGAGAGCTTCGCGTGCCATTAAAGGACGAGACGCTTTCCCACACTATGCTTTCAAAGGTTTCGCTTCCAAAATACAAGGGATGGGGCGATCTATTGCACTGGCTGCTTCTTGAGAATGTGCCCGGCGGGTTTCCATTCACAGCCGGTGTGTTTCCATTCAAACGAACGGCGGAAGATCCCACCAGGATGTTTGCGGGGGAGGGCACGCCCAATCGGACTAACAAGCGGTTCCATTTCCTGTCGCGCGATTACGAGGAGAAGAGACTCTCCACAGCATTCGACAGCATTGCGCTTTACGGCGAAGATCCCGACGAACGTCCCGATATCTATGGCAAGATCGGCAATTCGGGCGTTTCAATTTGTTCGCTCGACGATATGGAGAAGCTCTATGCCGGATTCGATCTCGTCAATCCCAAGACGAGCGTCAGCATGACGATCAACGGACCTGCACCGATGATCCTTGCGATGTTCCTGAATACTGCGATTAACCAGCAGGTATCCAAGTTCACTGAGGAAAACGGCAGGAAGCCTACCGAGGACGAGTACGCGAAGATCAAGGATCGTACGCTTTCAAACGTGCGCGGCACGGTTCAGGCCGATATTCTCAAGGAAGATCAGGGGCAGAACACCTGTATCTTCTCGATCGAGTTCGCTCTCAGGATGATGGGCGACATCCAGGAATATTTTACGAGGAACGATGTTCGTAACTTCTATAGTGTTTCGATAAGCGGCTACCACATTGCCGAGGCGGGCGCAAATCCCATTACCCAGCTTGCATTGACGCTGGCGAACGGACTGACTTACATCGAATATTATCTTGCCCGCGGGATGGACATCGATAAGTTCGGACCGAATCTCTCGTTTTTCTTCTCGAACGGGATGGAGGCAGAGTATGGAGTGATCGGACGCGTGGCGAGGAGAATCTGGGCAGTAGCACTCGACCGGCTTTACGGAGCGAACAGGCGCGCCCAGAAGCTCAAGTATCATATACAGACCAGCGGTCGAAGCCTGCATGCACAGGAAATCGCATTCAACGATATACGCACGACGCTTCAGGCGCTCCTTGCAGTTTTCGATAATGCGCAGAGCTTGCACACGAACGCGTACGACGAGGCAATTACGACACCCACCGAAGAAAGCGTCAGGCGCGCTCTTGCGATCCAGATGATCATCAACAGGGAGTTCGGGCTTGCGCAATGCGAGAATCCCTTGCAGGGCAGCTTTATTGTCGAAGAGCTTACAGATCTTGTCGAGGAAGCCGTGCTTGATATTTTCCAGAAGATATCCGAGCGCGGCGGTGTGCTCGGGGCGATGGAGCTTCAATTCCAGCGCAGTCTGATACAGGAGGAATCCCTGTATTATGAGGAACTGAAGCACAGCGGAGCATATCCGATAATCGGCGTAAACACCTTCCAGGATCCGGAAACGCTCAAAGACGACTACAGACCCGATACACCGCCGCTAATTCGGTCAACAGAAGAGGAGAAGGATGAGCAGCTGGAAAATCTCAGGATATTCAAGGAGAGAAACAAGGATAGATGTGATCCCGCTCTCAGACGACTAAAGGAAGTAGCGCTTTCAGGCGGCAATATCTTCGAGGAACTGATGGAAACAGTCAAATACTGCACACTCGGTCAGATTACCAATGCGCTCTATGAGGTGGGCGGCAAGTACCGAAGGAACATGTGACAACAGATTTTTCTCAGGGAAGGCATCCATTGATGCATGAATTTCGCTAACGCGATATACTAAAAAACCGCTTTTGCGAAACGCAATTTTTCTTCTGAATGGTTCGCAAGGCGTGGTTCCTTAGCAACAAAATGCTGACGGTGCGAGGGTGTTAGGCTGGTATGGAGGACATTTCTAGATGAAGGTCGAGTATATTAACCCCTTTATTGAGGGTGTCAACGAGCTGTTTTTAACGATGCTCGGGTGCGAGGCGTTGCGAGGAAAAGTTGGTGTCGCAAAAGCGAAGTCGGATCCGAGGGACGTTACAGCACTGATAGGTCTCTCCGGCCCTGCGAGAGGTATTGTTGCATTGACTTTTCCCATACCCACTGCTCTTGCAATGGTGAGCAAACTGCTCGGTACACCTACGCGCGTTGTGGATGCCACGGTTTCAGACGCTGTTGCAGAGATGGTTAATATTGTCGCAGGTCGGGCAAAATCCAAGTTCCAGACGCTTAGCGGAGATCCGATCAATCTCAGTCTTCCAACGGTTGTACGGGGAAACAGCTATAAGGTAGATTACCCATCAAAGTCTGTTTGGCTCGACGTACCGTTTGAAAGCGAACTTGGGTCGTTCAGCCTGCGTGTCACATTCGATGATATATCCAAGCTAAAGTAATTGATAAGGAGTAGTGTATGAAGGCTTTAATCGTTGATGATTCGGCAGTAATGCGCAAGATAGTAATTAACGCCATTGCACAGATGGGTATAACAGATGTCGGGCACGCCGCTGACGGGCAGGAAGCCGTGAAAGAAGCCTTGAGCGGGAATTACGATTTGGTACTTCTGGACTGGAATATGCCGAATATGCTCGGTATAGATGCTCTCAAGGTGATTCGTGCAAAAGGGATCACTACTCCGGTGATTATGGTCACAACCGAGGCGGAGAAAAGCCGGATTCTTGAAGCGATCAAGTCAGGCGCGAATAATTACGTTGTCAAGCCGTTTCAACCCGAGCATCTGATTGGCAAGATCAAGGATACACTTGCCAAGGCGGGAACTGGTTAGGTTTGAGATTCATCCCGCGTTCCCGTCGGATAAGCCTGGGAATGCGGAATCCGAATAATCCCGGGGGCGCGTTTTGAAGATGGACAGGCGGATTTCACGAGAGCAAAAGCTGGTTCTTGTTTCATCGCGTTTTCTCGATCCGGGTTATGTTTATTTCACACGCGATGCGGTTTCCATTCGTGCCGTTCTGGGAAGCTGCGTTTCCATTACGATGTGGGATCGAAGGCTTCGGTGTGGCGGAATGAACCATTATCTTTATCCGTCAGTTCTTACAAAGATGCAGGCCACGCCGAAGTACGGAAACGTCGCAATCGCCGTTTTGATAAAGTTGATGCTCGAAGCGGGTTGCAAGCCCCGCGATATCGAGGCGCAGATAATTGGCGGTGCATTTCCTCGCTCGGAAAGAGGAACGAACGTCGGTCTCGAAAACGTGCGGGTCGCAAGGAGATTTCTCGCAAAGCGGGGCATCGGCGTTGTTTCCGAGGATACAGGCGGCTCACTGGGAAGAAAAGTCATATTTGATGTAGGCACCGGTGAGGTGGCAGTGCTCAAGGTGCACAGGCTCAGGCGAGTTGACTGGGTAAAACGAATTCGGGGCTGACCTGCAATATTCTGTTCGGCTTCGTTCATACCTTTATCCCCGGACATACATTCCCGCGTAGTATCCATCACGCATGCGGGTATCGCGCGTTTCGGCGAAGTCCAAGCCAGATACAAAATCAACCTGAAATGCGATAGTATACATTTCCGTATGGCAAAGCGCGGCACGAAAACTTCCAGTTTCGGCGTGAGCAAGCGGGAATCGCACGATTCGTCACGCTTCTACGAATCGAACCTCTACGCGCACATAAACACCGCGGAAACCGGCGATGTCGAAACTCCGCCGGACGATCCGAGCTGGGCCAACAAGATCTACACTGCTGACTCGCGCGATATGAGCTTCATCCCCGATGAATCGGTGGCGCTTATGGTCACATCCCCGCCGTACAACGTGACGAAAGAGTACGACGACGACCTTTCGCTTTCGGACTACCTCGACCTTCTGCGCGATGTGTTCGCCGAAACGAAGCGCGTGCTCGTGCCCGGCGGTCGGATGTGCATAAACGTGGCAGGACTCGGTCGGAAGCCCTACATCCCGCTCCATCATTACATCGGGCGAATCTGCACACACGATCTCGGCCTTTTGATGCGCGGCGAGATAATTTGGGACAAGAGCGCGAGCGCCGGATCGAGCTGCGCCTGGGGTAGCTGGGCAAGCCCCACGAATCCGACATTGCGCGATGTGCACGAGTACATACTCATCTTCAGCAAGGGCAAATTCAAGCGTGATGCGCTCGGCAGGGAAGGGGACATAACCCGCGACAACTTTCTCGAATACACGAAATCCATCTGGGCGTTCCCGACGGAGCGCGCATCGAAAGTCGGCCATCCCGCGCCGTTTCCGGTCGAGCTGCCCCGGCGGCTGATCAGGCTCTATACGTTTCCGGGCGATGTCGTGCTCGATCCGTTCTGCGGAAGCGGCACAACCTGCGTAGCAGCGGCGGAAGAACGCAGAATGTGGCTCGGCGTGGACGTGAGCGAAGAATACTGCGAAACCGCGCGCGCGCGACTTGGGGAAATGTTGAAGTGTTGACGTAGCCCTTGTAGGCTGCTACCAGCTGTACCAACAACCGCGAA
>JAGGVC010000002.1 GCA_021158185.1 bacterium
ATAGCCCATGACTTCAACAACATCCTGTTCGCCATCCTAGGGAACGCCGAAATTGCATTAGAGGCTGCACCGCTGGATAACCGTGTTAGCGAGTGCCTGGAACAGATTCTTACTGCAGGACAGCGGGGTGCCGACCTTATCAAGCGGATCCTTGACTTTGCCCGCGCAAAAGAAACGAGGATGAAATCATTGTTGCTCGGCCCCATCGTTAAGGAAGCGTTGAAGCTAATGCGCTCGACCTTGCCTGCCAACATCGAGATCAAGCAGAATATCGAAGCACCCGAAGCACGAGTGATGGGCGATCCCACGGAAATTCATCAAGTGCTGGTCAACCTGTGCACCAACGCTACTTACGCAATGATGGAAACCGGTGGATTGCTTGAAGTAACATTATGTGAGTTTGAGGTTGATGATGAGTTCGCACATGCTTATTCTCAACTCAAGCCTGGTCCGTACATACTGATCAAGGTTTCTGACACAGGGGAGGGAATGGCTTCCGATGTGCTCGAGCACATCTTTGAGCCTTTCTACACCACAAAGGAAGCAGGAGAAGGTACGGGCCTGGGACTATCGGTTGCACATGGCATCGTTTGCAATATGGGAGGAGTGATTACAGCATATAGCGAACCAGGTATCGGTTCTGTCTTTAATGTTTACATTCCCGAGGTACGAGGGCAAACAGATGATGAGGCTGTTGAGCAAATTGTTTCCCTGACGGGCGACGAGCGCATTCTTCTTGTCGAGGACGAGAAGGCGGTGGCTCAAGTAATAGAGAGGATGTTGATCAACCTTGGATATCAAGTCACCTCGTTTCAGAACAGCGTCGAAGCACTGGATGCGTTTCGCGAATCACCTGAGCAATACGATCTCGTAATTACTGATCTCGCAATGCCCAAAATGACTGGTGATAAACTCGCGAAAGAGCTGCTTCAGATCAGAAATGACTTACCCATCATTCTCTGCACCGGATTCATAAGTGCTCCGAAAACAGAGGAAGTAGATGGAATCGGCATTCGCGCGTATCTTTCCAAACCGATTAGTAAGCACAACCTTTCGGAGACGATCCGCCGCGCCTTAGGATAGAAGTGCGTACAGATGGAACATTGCACGATGACCGCGAGACCTGCAATCCATTGCACATCAAAGTACCGTTGATCACTCAACAGCAACTACCCGACAAAAAAACAATCCGGCTGATTTTCTGGAACAAAGTTTAGCACTCGCAGTCTTATGTAATGTCTGACGCTTAGGACTTATGCTTCACAAGCCCCCGGTTTCCCCAGCGGGGGCTTTTCCTTTCCTAATCTCGTGCAACGGCACTGCTTTTCCGCAACGCATATCACAGCAATTCTGCCTGTTCGATATCGTTTCCGTACACTAGTTGGCAGGAGCACTGCCAAACCGCAGTAATGCGCGCCACGACCGGCAATCCCGTGCTATCATAAAAGCATGGGTGCTAGAGACGACAAGGTCAGACTTGTTTGGCCTGAGATTGCAGTAGCTGCGGACATCCTTGTTTTTGCGAGGAGAGCCGAGCCGTTCCATCCTGAAACGCGTGATCGCGAAATGGGTGACGGTCAGCCGGATTTTCAGGAATCAGGCGAGCATGGTAGCGAAGATCCTGAGCATTCTGAAGAGAGCGGTTCAGATGCTAAGCGAACGGAACTGGCAGCGTATTTCGACATTCTCCTTGTTAAACGCGCGTATCCGCCGTTTGAGGGCTGCTACGCGATTCCCGGAGGCGGTGTTGAAATTGCCGAGGACTTGCCCGATGCGGCCAGGCGGGAGCTAATGGAGGAAACCGGAATTGAGCCTGATACGCTGGCTCAATTTCGCGCGTATGGCGCTCCCGGGCGCGATCCGCGCTGCCGAACCGTTTCGGTTGTTTACTGGACGATAATCGATCGGGAAAAATCAACGGAGCGTGCGGGGAGTGACGCAAAGGAAATCAGGTGGTTTCCGCTCCTCGATTTGCCGGATCTAGCATTCGATCATTCACAAGTGATTGCCGACGCAGTCGAGACACTTTTCGTTTAGTATTCTCTTGCCTGCCGCGCAGATAAAGGTAGTACTTGCCCGAATCAGCCGTGTTATAATTTAGGCATCTGCACAGGGAAAGCTCAAGGTACATTCTTCCCTGTATATCAGGTGATTATGCTATGGACGAAAATCGCCCACGTGAAAACAAAACGGATGAATCGATATCCGGTGAAGATTCTGCGTCCGTAAATGCAGAAGCTAATTCGACTCCCAACGGGGAAAAAGCTGAGAAGCCCACTCCAGTGGGAGCAGGCGATGATTCCGCAGACGTTCCAGCAGGTGATGCGACAAAACCTCCAGATGATTCGAGAAAACCAGACGACGACGATGACAGCGATGATGCAGCAGCTCGAGCAAAGGAGCAGGTTGTTGAGGTATCACGAAAGGTCGGCAAAGTACTCTCCGATTTCGGCTCTGCGGTAGCGAAAAAATCGAGCGACCTGTACGAGCAGGGCAAACTCGAAGTTAACATGGCACTTACCGATAGGAAGATTGTCAAACTCGAAGGAGAAGTAGGGAAAAAGCTATTTAATCTCTGGAGCATGGGCAGGATTGAAGATCAGATCATACAAGACCTTCTTAGCGATGATCTGAATGAACTTGCAGATATTTACGAGGAACGAGCTGTGCTTAAGGAACTTCTCGAAAACATTCTGTATCGCCCCGAACCCGATAAAGAATGACTGGACGTAGGTTTATGCCGGATCAGGAACAAGCTCTATCAGAGAAGGACTACTGGCTGAAGGATTTTCGCTGCCCGCTGTGCGGCTGTGTATTCCAGACAATACGACTGAAGGCGCGCGCTCTGACCGTCGTCAAGAGGGAGCCGGATTTTTTTGTTCAATATCGGGGTAATCTTCCCTGGGTGTACGAAGTGGCGGTCTGTCCAAACTGCGCATATGCTTGCGAGCAACGAATCTGGAAGGATCTTGTGATCGTGGATCGCGACGGGCTGCGCAAGGCACTTGATAGTGTACGCCCGCCGGATCTTCGGAGCTTTACCTCTGAAAGAACGATGGAGATGGGGCTGACATCGTTCTGCCTTGCACTTATCACGTATCCTTTCTGCTCTGCAAGATACTACGAACGCGCAAATCTCGCGCTGCGGGCAGGATACCTGGCAAGAGGATATCGCGAGAGAATCGAGGGGGGTTCTGAGGCAAGCGAGCTTGAGTTTAAGAAACTGGCTCACGAGTTTTTCCTTAAGAGCTACGAGCTTGAACAGATCGAAGAAACGCGCTTCGGTGTAAGCGGCATTATGTACATCATAGGCGAGCTTTACCGACAGCTTGGGGACTACAGGCAGGCCGTGAACTGGTTTTCGAAGGTTGTACACGAAAAGAAATGCCGCCCCCAAATCCTGCGTCTTGCGCGCGACCAGTGGGAGTTGGCACGGGAGCAGTACAAAGCCGAAAAGGCAAGCGAATAACAGGCTGCCGGCCTTACGCCTTAGAAATCAAGCATTAGCAGCATTCATACTATTTTCGTTTCTTACCACACTTTGATGCTGACGTTTATAGACCATGAGGACGGGTCGAAATCGTTGACCTGTTCCACAAGGTCGTAGCGCACAGTAAATGTTATTCTGTTGTTAACCTCGACACCGAGCACGGCGTTGCCACCGAGTGCAATTGCGCTACTGCCTCCAGTCGTATTGACATAGTACGGACCGCCATGAAGCTCGAAGAACGGAACCGTAGGTCGTGCTTTGGGATCAACGAAGTTATAGTGGATGCCACCGGTCGCGCCGATGATGACGGCACTGCGGTCATCTTCCTTGTAATGCTGAAACTTGAAATCGGGGTCCCAGCGAAGCCCATCTTTCATCTCTGGCCTGAAAAGCCCAAGCCCGAAGCCGATACCTCCTTTGCCGAACGTATCCCCGAATGTTGTGTCCGTCGGTCTTCCGTAACCAAGACCGAGTGCAATTGAAAACCGCTTGCCGAAAATTTTGATTTTTCCTTCGGGATACTGCCCATCCTTCGCAATCACGGGGGATGCAGCGAGAATCATCGCCGCAATCAAACAAATAATGATCGAAACCCGACGCCTGATTTTCATCTGTCTATCTCCGAAAGTGTGATCTCGTACACGCTCTCAATACCAAAGCTGAACATGCGTATTGAGTCGAGCCGGTATGCATGATAACATTTCGATTCTTTGAGGAGAAAATGCATGACTAATCACGTGAAGTTCACGGCTGTTCTGATAGCGGTGCTTTTTTCTTTTTCAATCCCATGCGCAGCAGCTATGGCTGCTGCAACCTCGAATGAATCCGTCGATACAGGGCCTTCGGTTGGAGAAAATCCATTTCCTGACAGGTCCGCAATCTGGAACGATGAGTACTTCATCGGAAGCTGGGACATAAAACCAGGAATGGAGGGTGTGGCGAAAACCGTTATTTCCGGTACGCGCATCGAGGAATTCAAGATCACCGTCATTCAGGTCGCTGTGAACCGCGGGTTCAACAACCGCTCGATGCTGCTTTGCCGTGTAGAAGGATGGGTCGTAGACTTCACAGGCGGCATCGCAGGCGGGATGAGCGGAAGTCCGGTCTATATCGACGGGAAGCTTGCAGGCGCGATAAGCGGTCATTGGAGCAATACCGACCAGAAAACCTGCATCGTTACGCCGATTGACGGGATGCTTCCCGCTTGGAACTCTTCGGATGAGCGCTTCGAGCCGTTTGAGCTTGTAGAACCCGGAACACCGTTTGCTGCAACCAGATATATATTCGAGTTCGCGTATCCGTACGTGCCGAAGCCGTATGAATGCGATGGATCTGATGAAACAGGGGTGGAGTGTAAATCATGCAAACGCAGAGAATATGAAGAAAGCGCGGACGGAAATCGTTATTCTGACGATCCAAAAGCATCGGGCGCTGATTCCAGGGATGATCCAGCTCTGATCTTCGATTCGGAAGGAACGGTTCTTGCAGAATTCTACGACCTTGCAGCGCCAATTGAAATTAACGGAAAGACCTACGATTCAATCGCTCTTGGCATGAAACCCGGGATCGCGCCCCCTGAAATCGCGCGCGCGATTCCGATGGAACTATGCGCGATTCCGGTAGTTGTGAGCGCGAAAAATCCCGCGCTTTCGCGGGCGTTCGCGGAAGCGATGAACGCAGATCCAGCATACGATGTATCCGTCGGACTTCCGCTCGAATCGGGGGATAGTATTGCAGTTCCTTCGTCCTATCTTGACATCTGGCGAGGCGTAATACCGGATATGATTCTCGAATCGATGCGGTATCCGGCCAATGTTTATTCCCCTGGAATCCTAGAACCGGGCTGCGTGCTCGGCCAGCGCACCGTGCGCGGCGATCTTTCGAGCTTCGGCTACGGCACGCTCACATACATCGACGGCAACGGCAACTTCCTCGCATACGGGCATCGCTCGGGACGAAGAGGATTCACAGCGGTGCCAGTCGCAAACGGGTTTGTATACTACGTTCCCACAAACTGGCAGCGCGTCGGCAAGCGCGCGGTTTGCCTGGAGATAGTGGGTACAGTGTACCAGGATCGAGGAGGCGCGATCGGCGGAACCATCGGCCACGAGCCTGCTTGGGTGCCGGTCTTCATCAAGTCCACTGACATCGATTCAGGCAGAACATCGAGCCTGAACTGCGAAGTTGCAGATGCACCTGAAGTTTTTCCCAGAGGTGCGGCGGGCGTCATTTCCACCGGCATCGGATTCCCGGCTGCGCGGAGCACCGAAGGCACGGTAGATGCGACATTCATCGTCAACCTGGACGATGCGGGCATATTCACGTGGCGCACGGTCTATCTTGCAGACGGCGCTCTCGGCGCAGGTTCCTGGGAATTGTCGAGCTTCCTAAACAGGGCATTTTTCGGGGAAGGAGAACCGCTCAAATGCAAATCCGTTTCGGCGGTCAGCACAGTTACGGAGGAAAGGAAGTCGTTCAGAATCGCCGAGATTCGTTCACTCGTGCCGGAGGAATTCGATAAACTTGTTGTCCCTGAAACTGGACGATTCAGCGTGCCAGCGAACGAGAGCTTTGAGACGGTGTTTCCCGATATAGAATCCGAGGAAATTAGGGACTGGAAGCTCGATGCGAGCGAGGATTCAATCGGGCGCACATACTTTCTCGTGAAGCTGATGCCCTGGCACAGCGATTCGTGTGTGTGGATTCCGGTGAAGCTCGCACTGCCGGCGGAACTTCGCGGCAAGAAGCTTCGGCTACAAGTATGGGGCGGCGGTGGACTTTCAAGCCTTGCCGATGCAGGTACGACCGCTATTGAGCAGGAGAAAGATGCCCAAAGAAACCACATCGATCCAATCCGCTCGCCGGGAGATCGCACAAAATCAGATTGGCTCAGAGAATTTACGAATTCACCCCGCGGACAGCATCTGGTTGTCGAACTTGTTTACGCGGGTAAACCGAAGGATATCGGTTTGGGCGAAACGGACGATCTTCCGTTTGCCGGCAGGCAGATTGAACTCGATGGTGTAGTGAAAGGTTACGAGACGGCAACCGTCATAGTAAAATAACAGGCTCTGTTTTGGCGGACTTGGCGCGCAGAAAAGAAAAAGTAATGGAGGAAGCATATGGCACAGAACATTTACGACATAATCGCAGGACGTAGGAGTCAGAGGCGCTACACGAAGGATGTGCCGCCTAAAGCACTCGTCAAGAGAATCATTGACGGCGCGCGCTGGGCGCCGAGTGCGGGCAACCGTCAGAACTGGCACTGGTGGGTGGCGTCCGGTGAAAAGCGCGACGAACTTGTAAGTATCATCGCTAAGGTCAGCGATATGGCGGGAGAGCTGTTTGCTGAATACGATGAGAAAGTGCAGCGATTCCTGACGCTTTATCTGAGAACCGTAGGAGGCGCGCCGATAATCATCACGCTCACGTACGAGAAGAAACCCCCTGCCAAGAGAGAAGCGCCGTTCGACTGGGATCTGTGGGATTACGCTAGCGCGTGTGCGGCAATGCAGAACCTGCTTCTCCTAGCGCACGCGGAAGGACTCGCGACCTGCTGGATGACCGCTCCGGTGCTCGTCCACAAAGAAATACGGCAGTGCCTGGGAATTCCCGACAGCAACGAGGTAGTTGCCGTAACACCGCTCGGATACTCCCCGCACGTGATTCCGCCTATCCCGCGCGTCGATCCCGATCTCAAGAAATCCGTCAAGTGGTTTGGTATGTAATATTATCAATGCCAGCCGGGAATGCCGATCGAGCCGATTAAGGCTTGACTAATCGCCTTGAAACAGGCAAATTCTACAGAGAGGGCATGCCTACTTGTTCCTCCGCATATCCTTAGCAAGCTCTTTGATTTCGGTCAGGTCGCGCACCATCTCGCTCCAGCCGTACCAGATGGCGTAATCAGGATTTGCATGGAAAACGCCCTGGAACGCGCGCATTCTGTGTTTCAAATGCATTTCAAAGAGCGTCTGCTCGATCACTGTCGGCGCGTCGTGGAACGTGAGAAGATCGGGGAATGCATACGAGTAACCTTCCGGCTTTTCAAGAGTGCCGTCTTCATAAAGCCCGGCAACAATCCTGATGGCCTCGGCAAGAAGGTGATCGATCTCTTTGATCATCCCATCGCCCTTCGCAAGCTCGCCCTCGGCGAAGTGCCGCGAATGGCAGTTCGTACATGTTTCAAGAATCTTCTCCCGTTCCTTGTCGAAATCCTCCTGAGTAAGCCTTGCAACATCTGCAGCCTTCACCACGTCGAGCCTGGCAGTAGGATTACCTTCGGGATCGAGTACGCCAAGAGCCTGAAGGATTGTGACTTGATCCGCCTGCCACTGAGGATCCTCGGGAAGCGGCAGCCTTACGGCAAGGAATCCCCACGGCGTGCGCACCTCGTGATTTCCTTCCTGCATGTGGCAGGTCTGGCATGTCGGAGCGGGAGTTTCCTCCGGCAGCGTTCCATTCTGTTTAAGAAGATATCTCACGCCGTGCTTGGATGATGAGTACATCTCCCACTGCGGATGATCGAATCCCATATGGCAGGTCTGGCATGCCTGGGGCTGGCTCGCTTCCTTCACAGAGAACGTGTGCCTGGTGTGACAGGCGTCGCAGGATGCAACACCGAATCCGCCGCCGTCAGCCCTGAGCTGCCTGATCTCTTCTGCGCTCTTGAGCCCGATTTTGTGGCAGCCGCCGCATCCCTTCATTCCCGCTGCGAGCTCTTCCGGAAGTTCGTGCGTTGTCGGCATAGCATTCAACGCGGCCCAAGCGAGCGCATGTTTTCCACTCGAAAACTGCTCGACCTGTGTCGGATGGCACATTTTGCACGTGTCGGGAGTCGGAATCGCGACATTCGCGAAATCCGTACTCGTGCTGTGGTTCGAACCGTGGCAAGTTTCGCAGCCAAGCCCCAATTGACCGTGTTTGGACAAACGCCAGTCGTTTGCAATGCCGGGTGTGACCTTGTCGTGGCAGTCCACGCATTCATTCGCGTAAACGGCGCCTGAAAGGGCAACAAACACGATTATTCCGATTAGGATCTTTGCCATAATAACCTCCAAAGCAAAATAACGGATATATTATATCCAATATAACTTATATGTCAAATCGGTTAGACTGGGGTGCGGCATAGGCTGTATCCTGTTACGGATTCGGATTCCGAGCGGAATTGGCTAGTTCGCGCGCGATTCGCATTTTCGCGCCCGCGATCGCCGCTTTTCGCGCGCGCGATTCACGTGATAGAATATCCGTCGGAAAGCATCCTTCATTCAGAGAATCTTTCGCAGGAATGCATCGGTCGCATTCTATGAATTTGCTGATACTCGTAAGGAGGAAAAGTTTATGAGCTTGATTCAGAAGATTAGGTTTTGCATTTCGGTTGCGCTTCTATCTGTCATTATCGTTGCAGGCTCCGCGGGATTCTGCGAGGATACGGACTCCGAGGAAAGTACACCGGCTTTGCCTGATGCAGAATCCATCGATCCGTATGCACCGGACGCGGGCGATTTCCTCGATATCGATACTCAGGCATTGGAAAAAGCAGCTTACGAAGCCTATCAGTCGGGAGATTACGAGCTTTCAGCCAAGTATTATCTGCTCATCCTTCGATACGACATCAAGGATTCGGGCAGCATATACAACCTTGCGTGTTGTTACGGGCTTCTCGGCGAAGCGGAGCTTGCGGCGAAATATGTCGAGCGCGCGGTGAACGCGGGATTCGAAGACATCGAACATATAAAGCGCGATCCCGATTTCGACAGCGTTCGCGGCGAACCCGCCTTCGATGAAGTAATCGAGCGGATTGCTGAAATCGCGGATGTGCGCCAGGCCGAGCTTGGCGAAATCGTATACATCGACTCGCCGATTCTTCTTCAGTGCCGCGTCCTTTTGCCCGAAGGCTACGATCCTGATGAGAAATACCCGCTTCTATTGGGGCTTCACGGCTATGGCGACAATCTCGACCGCTTCATCCTGCTTATGAAGAAACGAAACATCGATTCGACGGATTTTATCTACGCATCGCTCCAGGCACCCTACCCGTTCCTGAGCGGCATCGGACTCGGGTACAGCTGGTCGATCTGGGACGAGAACGAGCCTATGCTCTGGCCGAAGTCCTCATCCAAGACCGAGAACTACATCGCGCGCGCGGTAACGGAACTTGAGAAACGATACAGCATCGACGATGTTTATCTGATGGGCTTTTCGCAGGGATGCGGATTCACGTACCAGGCGGGAATGCGGAATCCCGAGCTTTTCGAAGGAATAATCTGCTTTGGCGGGTGGCTTGATACGGACTGGATCGGCGAGGATCGCATAAGCGCTGCAAGTGGCCTGCGCGTGTTTATCGCGCACGGGAACACCGATCGAATGGTCGAGTTCGAATCGGGCGAAAACGCGTGGAATTATCTTCTCGACCGCGGGTACGATGTGACGTTTTACGAATTCGACGGTGCGCATACTGTTCCCGAAGAAGCGCTCAAGCTGGCGGTGGAATGGATGATGTATCCTGAAATCGGGATAATGGGACGTGTGCGATGAAAATCCTAGTGAAGAACAGTCTCGCGAAGACTATCGACAACATTGGCGAGGTGTTGTTTTTCGGGCGTAAGATTCCTGCTTCGGAAAGGAAGGCTGTTGCCGAATGGCGCAGCAATCCGACCGCAATCCGATTCTGATCCGCGATTCCTAGCTCTCGCCGTTGCCGCCGTCCGCTCCGTCTTCACCGCCGCCGTCGTCGTCCGCCGGGAGGACGGTGATGATCTGCCATTCGGGAAACGATTCCCAAAAATCATCGTTGTCGATCACAACTCCATTCGGGAATACCATGCGAACATGAATTGGATACTCGCCGGGATTCGCCAATGTATAAGTCGGCATGTCTTCCCATGCGCGCTCGCCGCGGTAGAATTCAAGCGTTTCAGCCGTGTAATCGTGCCAGCCGGTTCCATCGCTGAAATCGATCTCGACAGTAGGAATAAGCGGCTCGCCTTCTTGGTCATACAATCCGTCGCCCATGCTAATGTTTGAAACAACAAAGAAAGTGTATGGCGTAACGCCGTTCAACCGGCTTGAACCATCTGGATTAGCAGGCGCGAACTCACAACTTGGCCGAATCGGATCGATGCCGGGGGGTTCTTGATACGGCGGGAAGTAATTCGGTCCGTTTCCCTTGCATCCGCATAGGCAATACAGAGAAATCGTGGCTGCAAGAAGTACGGAAAAGAGAATAGCGCGTTTCGCATTGAAGATTATCACGTCACACCTCCTCACGGTCTAAGAGTATTGTAAGCGTTTAGCTTCCAGCCAAGTACGCCATATTGAGTCACTACCCAATCGCTACGTTCCATGATTCGTGACCGTAGTTGAAATGGGGAATCGATCCGTCGATACCTGCTAAGCATACCTGCAACCGCGGATACGTGTGGTGCGGCGAATGATGTTCCTTGCATGCCTGATACAAAGGTATCCGGATTCGCTACATAACCCCATGTAAACCGGCTACCGGAAGGTTCAACCATGTCCACAGCGGTAATATTGACACCTGGCGCGTAAATGCTGCCCCTTACCGAGTGAACTGCCTTTCTTCCGACATTGTCATGTGAACCCACAGAAAGTGCATTGCCGTGTCGGGCAGGCCACCTTGGTGCAACATTGGGGTTTTCACCGGTCTTCAAGTTGCCGGCGCTACAAACAAACAGCATGTACCTTGTTAATTTATCCAGATGTCTTAACCCGATTTGGCTTATTTGAGTGCTCCCGTAGGAGCAGTTCACAACCTCAATATTTAAATACGGAATATTGTAAAGGACTGGTACATTAAAGGGATTAGGCTTATATATTCTCTTAATATACCCAAGACACTCGTACGCATTTATGATTGCCGAGTTCGAGAAGTAAAGCTTGACCTGACCATAGCTGTTAAGAGAAGTATAACAAAAAATAGCAACAGGCAAAATAACAGGATGTCTGATGATTCCGCACACGTCAAGCTCGTCGTTTAATTGATATCCAGGATCATTATTAATAGCTGCTCCCATAACACTGGCCACGCAAGTACCATGTCCAACCTCCCTCGCCAAATCCTGACTCATATTAAGTAGGTACCAAGAAGGCTCGCCTCCGCCCTGAGACCACGTGCCATAGTAGCTCCATGACAGGATATTGACACCCCAGCTAAGTAAAGCACTCGACATATCGGCTGGATAAGGTCGGCGCTGAATGCCGGTATCAAGAACTGCAATCGCTTCGGAATAATAACATCCGTTCTCCCAGGCATCCTGTATGTTTATGTCATAATTGTAATCCTCGTTGATGTTCCACTGGTTCGGAAACAAATCATCATTCGGATCATCCTGCGGCCATGCATCTTCGCTTACTAACGCGTCCGGATCTACTGCCTCAACCAAGCCCGCGTACTCCGTCGGCCAGTTCGCGACTGCGTCCTCGACGGTCTGTCCCGGCGGCAAAATTGCGCCGATACCTTTAACCGTGTTCCATTCGCTAAAAATCGTCAGATTCTCCGCGGCGATGAACGTCTGAATCGCGGGGTCGTTACCGATTTCGGGCACGTCGAACTGCTGGTAATACGGGTCGTCTGGCGGGATTTCCTCGTCGAAGTAGTTCGGGTCCATATCGGGAAGTACCGGCGGGTTCGTGAATGCGATGATCACGCGCCCGTCGATAATGTCATAGGTTTCGTTCGTACGCGGATCGGTGAACGATCGAATGTCCCAATATTCAAACTCGAACGGATCGATCAGGGGAATCGGGTCGTCGCCGAGCGTCCCGCCGTCCGCTCCATCTTCGCCGCCTTGTCCCGGACTTCCCGGATCGCTTGCAACTGCCGGCTTTTTCGCTCCATCGCTTCCCACCTGCGAGGAATCAAGGGCTTTCGTGTTACTGCTACAGCCGGTGATTATCGCTGCGAAAAGCAATAAAACGGCAACTGATGCTACTCTCTTCACAATAGCTGAAACATGATATTCCATCTCACTTCCATCCACGTAAATTCCTCTACAGGCGATATTCGTATCGAATCCCATAGCCTGCGAAACTTACGGTGTCATTCCAGTATCTTTATTATATCAGAAACCTGCCAGATTTCAAGTTTCCACTTCCTCCACAATACCAGTATATCAAACGACGTTCGCCTGCGGAAGTTTACGCTTTAAGCATAATGGAGCAAATATCAGTTCATTCAAAGCACGGTGCGAACCTCGCTTCGCACCCGCCGGTTGCGCCTGATACATCAAAGACTTCATTTGCGATGCTTTGTTCACGAACGGATTCGCTATAATGGCTGCGATGGAAATACGATTTGCAAAGATGCACGGTCTCGGCAACGACTTCGTAGTCGTGGACGGCGTGACGCGCCTTTTTCCCGAAGAGGCCGGGCAAGAGCGCGCATCCCCGAATTCCGGCAATCCCCCGGCGTCAAATGAAGCCGCCATTGATCGTTCGGACACGCCATCGCTCGCTGAGATGACCGCTCTTGCGCCAGCGCTTTGCGACCGCCATTTCGGAATCGGCGCGGACGGGCTGATCGTGATTATGCCGAGCGTTGCAGCCGATTTCCGCATGCATTACGTGAACGCGGACGGGAGTATCGCGGCGATGTGCGGAAACGGTGTGCGCTGCGTGGGCAAATTCGTCTTCGAGCACGGCCTATGGGAGCGCGACACGCTGGCGCTCGAAACCGGCTCGGGAATCCTTGAGCTAGAACTTTCCATAATCGCTGGGAGCGTCGCAGGCGTAACCGTGGACATGGGTAGCCCGGATTTTAGCGCGGCGTCACTCCCCGCAATTGCGCCGGATGGCGAACGGCTCATAGACGAAAAAATAGCAGTCGGGGCCGAGCATCTCGCGGTGACGGGCGTATCCATGGGCAATCCGCACTGCGTACACTTCATCGAGCAGAACATCTCGGTGGCGGACTATCCAGTCGAAAGAATCGGGCCCAGGATCGAGAACCTGATGGGTACTTTCCCTGAGCGGGTGAACGCCGGCTTTGCGAAGGTGCTTGCGCCCGACCGGATGGAACTAAGGGTGTGGGAGCGCGGGTGCGGCGAGACGCTTGCGTGCGGATCGGGTGCATGCGCGGCGGTCGCGGCAGGCATTGTCACGGGCCGCATCGAACCCGGCAAGCCAATCGCCGTGAGATTGCACGGAGGCACGCTCGAAATTAGCTGGAGCGGCAAATCCGATGACGGAATGAGAATGTTCGGCCCGGCCGTCACGGTATTCGAAGGCGCGTTCGACACAAAAACGCTATGCGATTAGCAATCGCACCTGTGCTATCCTTGATTCGATATGAACCTGTTTGAGCAGCCGGTTTTGCTTTTCGATGCAACGGGGCTGATCTTTCGCGCGTACTACAGCATTCCGACCACGCTGACCGCGCCCGACGGTACCGTGACGAATGCAGTCCACGGCGTACTCGGAAGCATCGTAAAGATTGAGAGCGAGGTGAATCCGACCGCGTCCGCGATGATCTTCGATGCCGGGCGAAAAACCTTCCGCAACGAGATCTTCGAGGATTACAAGTCGCAGCGCCCGGAGCCGCCGGACGACCTGCGCCCGCAGTTTTCGCTGACTATCGAGATGGCGAGAACGCTCGGTGTGCCCACGCTCGTTGAGGAAGGGGTGGAGGCGGACGATCTGATCGCGTCGTGTGCGATTGAGGCGGTACTGCGCGGCCATACGGTTACGATTCTCACGAGCGACCGCGATTTGCTTCAGCTTTTAGATACCGACGGAATCGAAATCTGGTTTCCGAAACGGGGCGGACAAAATCGCGTGTTTGACAAGTGGAACCGTACGCGGTTCATCAAGAAGTACGGCTTTCCGCCGGAGCTTTTCGTGGATTATAAGGCGCTCCGCGGCGATCCGTCCGACAATATCCCCGGTGTGAAGGGCGTGGGTGAGAAAACCGCAAATAAGCTCATCACAGAATTCGGAGGGCTTGAGAGCATTCTTGGGCGCCTGGACGCGGTCACCCCCGCGCGCATACGCGATGAGCTTGATCGCGCGCGCGATAAAGTGTTGCTTTTCAGGGAACTCGTTACCCTCCGGCGCGACTGCCCGGTTGCGAAAACCGTGGACTGGGATGAGCATCATCCAATCCGCCTGGACAACCCGGACTTCCGCAAATTCGCAGAAAAGCTCGGCCTGAAAAGGTATTTGCGTTAGTTGAGTTGAAGAATCATGCTGGTAATTCTGCCGCTGATCCTTTGGGGCAATGAGAATTTCTCTGACTAATAATAAGCGGCGTATTTGAGGCTGTACGTGCCGTAATCGTAGTACGCCATACAGGGCGTGCCATCTATAACCCTGAAACTTGCGTATTTTCCGACGTTGCCGTGATCGATGACAAAAGGCTCTCCCCAGGATGTACCGATCGGATCCTCCGCGGCAACAAGCATGAGCGAGCCTTCGCTACGGTCTTGGTATACGATTGCGGGATTGTCGTTGTATATGGCGAGACTGGCATATGCGCCAGCATCGCTTACTTCGTATACGATGATCGATTCCGGCCACAAATCACCTTGAGGATCGAGAGCGCGCACGTACTTCAGCCGGTCGTAAAGTTCATCCAGGTAAGCAATTGCGGGATTCCCTTCAACAACTGCGATGGATGAATACAATCCAGTACCTATTCCAAAATCGATTTTTATCCCATCTGACCAGGTTTCGCCGTTAACATCGTACGCGTGCGCATAGAGCAGCTGGTGAAACTCCTCGCTGTAAAATGTAACCGCAGGCAGTCCTCCTACAACCGCGGCAGACCGGATATCGATCCATCCTTGATACCATGTCACGGGTTCCCGCCAGCTATCGCCGATGTCGTCATACGATCTTGTATAGCCGGAACCGAGAATTATCGCAGGATTCCCGTCAACGAGCAGGAGCATTTCGGATGACCAACCACTGAACATCTCGACAGGTTCATCCCACGAATCACCCAGGCTGTCGTTCGCTCGGATCAGCCAGATGCTCTCAGTGGAATGATCCACGTAGCAGGCCATGAGCGCGCCATTGATGGCCGCAAATGTAACATCGCTCGCTTCTTTTTCCCCGGAAATCAATTCGATGGGCCCGGACCATGATCGTCCGACGGGATCCAGCGCGTGAATGTACTTGAAAGCACCACTCGGAGATTCCTTGTATGTTACCGCTGGATACCCGTTCGCATCGGCGAAGTACAGATTACGCCCGACATATCCGTCGTCGTCAATGATTTTCGCATGCCATCCGGTCGTTGTGATTTCTCTTCCGTACGTTGAATATGCACCATCGTCGTCTATAACACGCAATACCGCTTCAAAATCACCCACTTCTTCGTATGTGTAATGAATTTCCGGGTTTTGTCCCGTATTAGCGTCATAAACTCCATCGCCTTCGAAGTCCCACTCGAAGGAGACGATCACGCCGTCCGGGTCGTGAGAGTCGCTCGCATCGAAATTCACGTCGAATGGAGGTTCGCCTTCAATGTTATCGGCATCGAAAAATGCGACGGGGAGAGTGTTCACGCGAACAGATGCGGATGCCTGGCTCTGAGCGCCAAATTTGTCCGTAATCAGAACAGAGGGAGTGAAGGTTCCAGAATTTTCGTAAGTGAAGTCCACAATAGGACTGTTATCCAAAGAGCTGAAGTTACCGTCGCCCAGAAAGTCCCATTCGTACAAGACTACTTCGTCATCAGCGCATACACAGTCTTCAGCGTTTAGAGTAACGAGAAGCGGGGGTTCACCTTCATTGGGGCTCACGCTAAGTGAGGCCCGAGGCTCATCCCATACTTTGAAGCTAAGCTCGAGAAAGTCCTCGCCAAACGGGTTCGTTGCAGTAAGGGAGATTGTATACAAACCGGGCTTTCCAAGAATAACTGTCGGATTCATCATTGTGCTCGTCGATGGCGTTCCCACATCCCCGAAATCCCAGGCGTAAGTTATCGGCGTGTTACCGGATACGACCGCGGAAAATTCTGTGAGAGCTGTCGCTACACCGTCAATTGGACTAATTTCCACGATCCTCGCAGGTTTATCCGGCGGGCGCGTATCTACGTACAAAGAACAGCTTCTCGTGCCGAGATCGCCCGATGCATCCTTTGGCTGGACTGCCACAAACCCCATTGTGTTGAGCGGAATAAGCACATCGTATACGGGCGGGATTCCCCCGCTATGAGCGTCTAACGAAACGTTCATAAGCTCTGTGAACTCGCCGTCTTCTTCATCGGAAATAAGGATGATGTAGGAACTTACGTTGTTCGTGTAGTTCTGGGCAATCGGAGTAACATCCTCAATACCGACCTCGCCGTTTCCGCTGCCATCGATCCAGCTTTCGAGATCGTCGTTCCCGATTCCGTCGTCGGTCTTTGCAAGGAAGTTGTTTGCAATATGAGTAATGTCCGGCACGCCGACCTCTCCGTTCAAGTCGTAATCGCCCAGGTTCATGTAGCTCCATGTAAGCGACCGCGTAATCCCGTTAAAGGCAAGGTCAGTTACCAGCCCGTTCTCTCCTTGCGGCGCGCCTGATTCAAACCGCGTAAACCCCGGACGGGAAGCAATGGCGATAAGCTGCCTTTCAAGTTCAGCGGCAAGCGCGTTATAAACTGACTTAAACGACGGACTGGTACTGGGGTTATCCGAAACATCATCACCCGTTTTGGTAATAATGCCTTGTGAGCTTGGTTGTTCCGCAAGGGAACAAGCAGTTGGAGCTGATAGAGATGTATCGTGCGCGCCGGGAACGCCTGAATTTGAATTCCTGCTGCACGTGCAAAGCAAGAGTGCTGATAAAACCAGGAAAGCGGTTGCTACAGCTCTGGCAGCCGTTTGTCTACAGTCCACGCGAAACTTGTCAATTATCCCAATGTTCATTTCTGTCCCCGTTTTACCGACTGTGCTTGCCGTGCATCATAACTGTGCTTAGGAGCTTGTCCAACAGGTAGATACACGAATAGATGATAACCGCCAATGCCGGATTCTGCAACTTTGCTGAAAAACACGCATCTGCTCTGATAGGGAAAGGAAGTGCTTAAGCCCTTTTCCGAAGTACTCAGCTCGATGGAAATCGCGACACGCCTCGACTTAAGCGCCAAAGCCATCGATGTCCACAGGAAGCAGATTATGGACAAGCTCAATATTCGCTCTGTCGCGGAGCTGACCAAATTTGCAGTTCGAGAAGGAATTACATTGCTCGAATAGATGGACGGGAGTGTTTTTTGGCAGGTTTCTGCGGGGCAAGTTCATCCTCAACCATTGCGAGTAGAGCTTTTTTCCTCTAAAAAGGGTATTATTTCCATGAGTCTATGTTGTCTGTTGCTGGTAGAATTTTGGGACTCGTGTATTATCCGGCATTTGGTCCGGAAAGCGTGGTGGTCATATGAACACATCGAAATTCGACAGGCGCGGGTCTGCGCTTATGATGGTTCTTGTGCTCGGAATAGCAGCGCTTATTCTCGTTCTTGCAGTTATCGGGTTCTCTTATGGCTCGTTTACCTTTTCGGCCGGGCGTACGAACTATATAAATTCGCTTATGGTATCGGAATCCGCTCTTAATTATGCGGTCAAGACCAAACACAAGAGCCCAGAGGATTTCGTAGCTTCGGGAACCGTTCCTGAATCACCGCCATATAAGGGCCAAGAATTGGTTGACTACCTTTGGAATGATGCTCCTGGCATCAAACAGGACAACATGAAGCTGATGCTCCAGGACGGCGATTACCTTATCGGAGCCGGAGAGGATGGGCAGTATGTTCGCGCTGTGCGTGTGAAATACCGCCAGGCCAACCCTCCTGAACTACCCTCAGCGATGTACATTCATTCCCCCGATTGTAATCCTAGTATGCTCGGTGCAGCATTGAACATAAACGGAAACGATCACACGGCAGGCTCATACGTTCCAGACGGTACAGGTGAAGATAAGCACGGCATCGCCAATTCCACAGAAGACGGCCTTCAATCCTGGCTTGATCTCTTCGATCTGCCTCAAAATAAGCACAAGAAAGACAACATCCAGGGCGTTGGTACGAGCCCGGACATCGTTAACTCGGGCGAGATTCCCGATATTGACACAATGATAGAGATGTATCTCAGTATGGCTACAATCATTTCTGAAGGGAATCCTATCATTACTGGTGCCTCAGAGCTCGTACCGGGTGCCGATGTCGTGGGGACACCCGATGATCCTGAGGTAGTGGTGATCAAGAACGATGTTAAGATTGCCGGTAATCTTGCGGGATGCGGTGTTTTTGTCGTTGAAGGAGATCTGTTTTGTAGCGGCTCTTTCGAATGGTGGGGAATCGTTATTGTCAAAGGCGACTTTGAGGTTGGCGCAGGAAGTGCGGATATATGGGGTGCAATGCTCATTGAGGATTCTGATGCCGTTGTTGATGTGGATATTAAGGGAAGCCTTGATATTATGTATTCAACCGAAGCGATTTCATTCGTGAGCGCTATGGTTTTCCTGTATCATAACACGTGGGAGGAGCTATGATGAACGCGAGAAAATCCAGCGGCTTCACACTGCTTGAAGCGATGATCTCCATCCTTGTCGTAGGGCTTCTGTTCCTCGGCGCTCTTATGATCTTCTACCAGAGCGTAGAAATCCAGCTTTCCAGCGAAGACGTTGCTTACGCGAACAACCTTGCGCGAACAGGTGTCGAGGAAGTCAAGGCCTTAAGATGGCTCAATATTCCGCTCGACGACACGGGAACATCGTATCTCGATCCCTACACCCAGACCAAGCCAAATACTTATGTCACCGATGACGGTGAATACCGTGTCGTCCGTACGATAACAGATCCTATGCCGGATGTGAAAAGAATCACCGTAAACATTTACACGATAGATTCATCGGGTGAAGGCGGTGTGTCGTCGGAGCCTGCCGTAACGATGGTAACCGATCTTTTCAAACACGGAATGTAGGAGGAAATAATGCCGGAACGAAATAATCGATTCAACAGAATGGGATTTACCCTTGTGGAGGCAATTATCGCGGCCTCCATCATCGGCATAATTATGATCACGGTCGCTGCGCTTTACGTTCAAACGGGAGAAACGACCGCAATGGTCGCATACAGATCCGAAGCAACATTCGAAGCTCAGGAAGCCGTTGAGCGCATGATCGACACTGTCCGCAATTCAGACGAACTTACGGTAATAGAGAGCGATTCCTTTGAAATCCTCATGGGGCCAGATACGATCAAATTCTCTTATGACGCCGAAAACGGCGATATTTTGCGAAACGGTGAGGCATACGCAAGCAACATCACGGACTTCACAGTGAGTTACTTCGACATTGACGGCGAGCCCGTCGTTCTTCCCGAGGATGTATCCAGGATGGACATCAGCATAACGGCAACTCAGGATGATGCTGTAAAAACGGTGCAAACGTCGGTGACAATGCGCAGAAGAACCTAGCTAACCGAGTGTTTTTTCAATGAGCTGTCACTCGATCTCGTTGAGGTTCTTTGGTTCGAGATCTGATTCAACCTTCGCACCAGCATCTACCTTTTTGCGCACATAGGACGGTATGGAATCCACTGTGAGTTTTCCTTCATCCGAGCTGATAACCGACGCTTCAATGATATTTAGAAGTTCCATCCTGTTATATGGAAAGTCGTATCGCTTTAGAAGTTCAAGGTACTCCGGCTCGAAGCCACTGATCGCTTTCCCTGTCCTTACAGATATCATTTTGAGGAAGTGCTCAGCGAGGAGCGGAATATCGTTCACCCTTTCACGCAGCGACGGAATCCTGATTGAATTAACCATCAGATGATAGAGCAGGTCCTTTGAAAATCCTTCAGCGTTCTTTTCGCTCAAAGGATCGTGCTGTGAAGCCGCGATCAGTCTCACATCTACCTTTTTGATCGTGGTTGATTTTTCTCGGTAAAACTCGTTCGATTTGATAAAGCGCTTCAGGCGCATCTGCATTGGGAAGGAAAGGCAGTCAATGTTTTCGATAAACAGTGTGCCGCCCTCGGCGGATTCCAGGAATCCGGGACGCTCGTCGTGAGTTCCGCTCCAGTCCTGCACCTGTCCGAAAAAATCAGCCGGGAACTTTTCAGGGGATATCGCCTCGCAGTCGATTTCAACAAAGGGACCGTTTCTTCGCGAACTCGTGTTGTGAATCGCATGGGCGAGAAGCTCCTTCATCGTGCCGCGCTCGCCCCATATAAATATAGGGAGGTCGCTTGCCGCCATTTTCTCGACTTCGTGCAGGAGTCTTATCATATCGGGATCAAGTGTCGGGAACTGATCGAATGCTCCTTCGTCAGATAAATCCTCCCGAACGAGCTCTCCCGGTAGTGAACGAATCGAATGCTGAGTGCTTTTGTGTTTTATAGCATTTGCAAGAACGTCCAATAAGTGCTCTTCCTCAACAGGCTTACTTAGATAATCAAACGCACCGAGCTTCATCGCGTTTACGGCAAGATCGACGTCACCCACGCCCGTGAGTATTACAACAGGAGTTGCGATTTCGTCGTCTCGGACTAGTTTGAGGATATCCATTCCGCTTACTAAAGGCATATCCATATCGACAAGGAGCACATCGAACGACTCGCGGCGGAGGACTTCCTGCACGTCACGGGATTCGTTCACTACAGTACTCTCATATTCCTCGGTTTGAGCCAGGAATACCATCAGGTAGTTGGTTACTGCAACGTCATCATCTACGATTAAGACCTTATACATATCCGCATTCCTCGCATTCGCACGCCATAGTTATTCCGGAACTGCATGCGTAAGACTATCGACGGAGCTGGTACTAACTTCGCGTTTGATGGGCAGCATAATTGTAAACGTGGTTCCCACGTCAACCTTGCTCGATACCGATATTGTTCCACCATGCTCTTCGATGATGCCGTAGACAATTGCAAGGCCGAGACCGGTACCGCCTCTCGACCGTCTCGTCGTAAAGAAAGGGTCGAAGATCTTCTTGAGCGTGCGTTCATTCATTCCTTTACCGTTATCTTTGATCTCAATGATTACAGAATCAGAATCCGATCGAGTTGATATGGCAATTACTCCTCTCCGGCCTTCGGGAATCGCCTGACCGGCGTTCATCATCAGGTTGATTGCGACCTGCTCGATTTTCTGTGTATTTCCGATAATTGAAGGAATATCCTTAGTAAGATTTAGTTCGATGTCTGCGGTTTTATTGAGCTGATTGTAACATAGCCGGGCACTTGCGTCAATAATCGTGTTCACATCCACTTCGTCAATGAGAAGCCCTTCGTCCTTTCTCGCGAATCCGCGCAAACCTTCAACGATGCTCTTGATCCGTTCTGAGCCGTGTGACATGTCCTTCACGAGGGTGCCGATGTGCTGGCGAAAGAAGTCGTACTTCAGACGAGCGATTTTGAGATCTGGGTTGTCCTTGTAGTATCCATCGATGATCGGCAGTATGTCGTCAAGCGCCTGTTCGATTATTTTGATGTTGCCCTTTATGAACTGGTTGGGATTGTTGATCTCATGTCCGATTCCGCTCACTAGTTGGCCGAGTGAAGCGAGCTTGTCCGCCTGCTGGAGTTGCTTCTTGTAGTTTTTTTCCTTGGTTATATCCCGGTAAAACTCGATTATGCCTTCAACTTCATGATCTTGGCCGAATACTGGGAGAGCGTGTACCTCATAGAATGTATCGTCGTGTGTTACTTCAATTGTAATCGGAGTTCTTTTCTTGATAATGCGTTGAAGCCGGCAGTCCTTACACGGTACATCTCGGTTGAATATGGCCTGATAGCATTTGCCGCCCGGCTTTATATCTGGTCTGTTGGACATTACAATATTGCGGTTCCTATCGATGAGAGCCACCTTGTCCGGAACCGCTAAGAACATAGTTTCAAGCCTAACCTGTGTTTCTTCCCAGTCACGGCTCAAACGATCCAGGTACGAGTTAACCGTATCGAGCTTCTTGGTTTGGTTTTCGAGCTCGCTTGTTCGCAGATTGATTTCGGTCTCCAGCTCGACAAGCTTGGTTTTCAGCTCTGCTTCCTCATCCTGCTTAAGAACAAGGTTGTCCCTCAGATCCCTTCTTTCAAGCGCAAGGCTCAACATCCTGCCTATTTCATCCAGCATTCTCTGTTCCTCGGAGAGGAAACCGTGATCACCGCTCGCATATCCGATTTGTATAAGGCCAGAGTCCTTGCCGGATATAATGATCGTGGTTTGAATGTTTCTAACATTGTCAAGCTTAATGCCGTAATCCTGGCCCTGGTATTTTGAGTAGACCATGACATCGTCCGGGAAGTGCATTCCTGTAGCAAGGTATTTCGGGAGTTCTGTGAAGAATTCTGAGATAGTGGCTGATCTATCAATCCAGTCAGCAACGGCGTACAGACACGATAACTCCCTTATGCGCTTTCCTTTTTCCCATTCGGTGTAATTGCCCAAGCAATGTATCATCGTGCCACAGAAAACGGCGATTCCACCCTCACTGGTTTCCGTGTAACCGTAGGAAATGGAGTAGCTGAGATCTGGTTCCTTGGAAGCAAAATTGAGAGTTCCCTTGCGCCCATTCCGGGCTTCCGACATCGCATCGGAGAAAGCCATTGCACGGCCTGCCCAGTTCTTGGAACTGAATTCCTCCAGAAGTACTTTCAAGGCTATGCCTTTCACATTTTTCTTTGTAACGCCGCACTCGTCCAGGAACTCTTTACCTGCGTACAAGATGCGCTCATTATCGTCAAGAATGAGAACGAAGTCGTTGCATTTCTCAATCGCCTTGCATATATCCTCTGCCTTAAGTTGCATACGCCATCACCTTCAATCGTGAGAACACCGGACTGGCTGGATTGAACGGAATTCGATAACAAACGACCAGTGCACCACGGCATATTCAATTATATACGCAATAAGTTCTTTTGGGAATCAGTGCTACTTGCAACAGTGCAGGACAGCGGAAAGGGTCGCATCACGCCCGTGCGTTTACCGCGCCTGGACGCGGTAATGATCGGTGCCGATGTCGTGGATGTCGCGCTTGTACTTGCCGCATACAGTCACAGGTGGCGGAATTGCACTGGGCCTCGTCACCGGTTCGATCCGTGCAAGGCTGCCCTCGCCATTCCAGAGCCGTTCCTCGCCCGTATTCCAGTACCACGTGACTTTATCGCCCAGCGCCTTCCGAACGATTTCGTCGAGGGTTTTGCCGATCTCTTCCGCAGACGCATCCGTCTCGATTCCAAGTTCGCCCAGGAGATTGGCAAGCACCATGCATCCGTCGATTCCCGCAGGAGGTGCGACTGCCTGAGTGAAGGGAACGAGCTTGCCCTCGAAGTTCACGCGGGTACCCTCGCACTCGAGGTATGTGGTGCCGGGGAGCGCGATGTTCGCGAAGCCGGTGGTTTCCGTCTCGGCCCAGTCTATCGCGACCATGAATTCCACGTTGCGGAAGTACGAAGCCGTCTTGTCCTCGCGCATCGGATCCTCGCCGATGATGAGCGCGCCTCTAATGCCGCCTTCTTCGAGCATGTTCGCAAGCTCGCCGTTGGACTTCGCACCCGGCAGTTTCCGCGCGCGCGCGCGTCCAGGCAGGAATACGGGATCCGCGCCCGCGGTTTCCATTCCATGCGCGTTCGAAAGGACACAGGGCAGCAGGAGATCAGCTTCTACTCCGGCTGACCTGAGCAGGATGCACAGGTTTCCAAGTGCGCGCAGATCACCGGGGGCCTGATCCTGGACTCGATCGGGGCTGTGGACGAATACGATCCGTTTCGCGCCCGCGATCATCTCGGCAGCCTTCTCGATCTTCTCAAATTCAACGCCTGTCGCGCCTGCGACGGCCATTCCATCGCTGCCTTCGAGATCTGCAAGAAGTTCAATCCCGCCGGAAATGCCCTTTACCTTGCCCTTTTCGATAAACCCATTTCTTACGAGTGTCGCCGTTACACCGCTCCACAGCGCGGATGCGCGCCCGCGGAGTGGATCGAGCGAAACATCGGCCAGCACTTCGAGCGGATCCGTTGAGGAATTCGATACGATCAGCTTCGCGCCGTTTTCCTTGACGGCAATCAGTATCTCCGAGTTTACAATCAGGTGATCGGTCTCTGTGTCGGTGTTGTTGCAGATGATGAGGTCGGCGTTCCTGAGTGACTTTCTGTCCGTCGTCGAAGCGGTGAAACCGATTGTGTCGTCCAGCGATCCGGAGCCGAGTCCGCGCAGAACCACCGAAATCGAGCCGATGTTGTTCGTTTTGAGCGCGTCGCGCGCGATCCGAGATGCAAGGTACATTTCCTCGTTCGTAAGCTCGGGCGAGACGAAAACCGCTATGGAATCGGTGCCGTGTTTTTCGGCGACATCCCTGAGTCCCGCAACCGCCTTTGCGTATGCATCAGCGAACGATATCGCCTTATGCCTGTTGCCCTCGCGCTCGACAGGCTTCACAAGCCGCCTGTGCTTGATGAAAAGCTCGTTTCCGAAGCGTCCGTACCTGCACAGGTAGCTGCCCGCCTCGCCCGATGATGTGATGAAGTAATGGCTTTCGCCGATATTGTGAACGATAATCGGGCAGGCCAGCGAGCAGAATCCGCAGTGTGTCGCTTTGTCATCTGTCTTTATGCTCGCGCGGCCCGGGAACGGGTACTTGAGGGTGAGAGCGCCTACAGGGCAGGCATCCACGCAGTTTCCGCACGATATGCAGTTCGTTTCAACGAGCGGATCGTTCATCGCGGGGCGCATCTCGGTCGAGAAACCGCGGTTCACTAGGCCGAGCGCCGAAATCGGAAGCACGCGCTCGCACGTTCGGATGCAGCGCGAACACAGGATGCACTTGTTCGGGTCGTACGTTATGTACGGGTGGCGGTTGTCCACCTTGTGGCGGCGAATGTAGCCCTTGAACCGCTCCATATCCACGCCGTACTCCTCGGCGTACTTGCGAAGCGGACAGGTATCGAACACGACACAGCCGCACGAGAGACATCTGCCCGATTCGTGCATCATATCCTCGTATTCGTATCCGGTCGCAACTTCCGCGAAGCTTCCGCGTCGATCCTCAACTTCAATCTCGTGCATCGCGTGGCGCGGGCTTTCGGGGACTTCGCTGAGTGCCTTCGCACTAGGGCCGCCCCAGAGCGATTTCCGCACTACGAATGGTTCATGTGGAAGAGCTTCGCCCGTGATATACGAGTGTATCGCCTTCGCTGCGCGCTGACCGTCGCGGATCGCGTCGATCGCCACCGTCGGGCCGTCATCTGCGGCGTCGCCTCCGGCATAGATGCCTGGGATGTTTGTTTCCATCGTCTTCGTGTTGATGACGAACGTCTGCCATTTCGTAATTTCCGCGCCGCCGTCCTTTGTCTCGATCAGGCCGTCGAGAAGCGGCGTCTGGCCGATCGCTGACACCGCTAGATCGCACGGAAGCTCGAACTCGGAACCTTCGATCCTGATGGGGCGTCTTCGGCCCGACTCATCAAGTTCGCCGAGCTTCATCCTTTCGCACTTGAGCGCCTTGAGCCTGCCGTTCTCGGCGACAATCCCGACGGGCGCGGCCAGTTCCATTATTTCGATGCTTTCCTTGATGCAGTCCTCGATTTCCAGATCGTCAGCAGGCATCTCTGCCTTGGTGCGGCGGTAGAGGATGATAACCTTGTCCGCTCCCAATCGCCAGGAAGTGCGAGCCGCGTCCATCGCCGTATTTCCGCCTCCCACCACGACCACAGTTCCCTTCACAGGCTCGGGATTCTCGGCCTTTTCGATGAGGAATTCGACGCCCGTTTCGACACCTTCGGTATCGTGCTCGCCGGGCACCCTCATATCCTTGCCGCCCATCGCGCCTGCCGCGATGAACACCGCGTCGAACCGCTGCTTAAGTTCATCGAGCGATATATCTTTGCCTATCCTGACTCCGGTTTCGAGCGTCGCGCCCGCGCTCAGGATATAGTCGATCTCAGTGTCGAGAACAGCTTTTGGGAGACGGTATTCCGGAATCCCGTAACGCAGCATCCCACCGGGCTTCTCCATTGCCTCATAGATGACGGATTCGTGACCGAGAGTGCCGAGAAACCAAGCAGCTGTAAGCCCCGCAGGTCCGCTTCCCACGATTGCGATCTTCTTTCCCGTGCTCGGAAGTCTTTCGGGCGGATCGTCGTACGCGCCGGGCAAATCGCTCAAATATCTTTTGATGTAGTTGATCCCGACTGGCTCGTCAACCTTGGCGCGGGTGCATACAGCCTCACATTTACGCACGCATATCCTGCCGCACACCGATATCAGCGGGTTGGCCTTTCTGATGAGCTTGAGTGCTTCCTTGTATTCGCCCATAGCGGCGAGTGCCACGTAGCCCTGAACATCCACGTTAGCCGGGCATCCTGCCGAGCAGGGCGATGTGCAGCTCGCAAAGTGGTTGGAAAGCAGGAGTTCGAGCGCGGTTCTGCGCGACGCGATGATTCGCTCGTTGCGCGTTGTCACCTTCATTCCGGGCGCGATGCGCGTTGCACACGCGGGAACGAGATTCGGCCTGCCCTCAATCTCCACAACGCAGAGGAAGCAGGAAGCGTAAGGCTTGAGCTCCTCGGAATGGCAGAGCGTGGGGATTTCATCGAGATTGTTCTCCGTCACGACTTCAAGGATGGTTTTGCCCGTGGCCGCATCGATTTCGCTTCCGTTTATCTCGATCTTAATTGTGTCTTTGATGGCTTCCATAGTACCGCTCCTAGACTTTGTAGACCGCGTCGAAGTTGCAGACCGAATAGCACTTGCCGCACTTGACGCAGATCGCGTTGTCAATGACGTGAGGTTTCTTGTTCTCGCCCGATATGGCGTCAACGGGGCAGGCCTTTGCGCACAGAGTGCATCCGGTACAGTTTTCCGCGTTGATGAAGAAATCAACGAGCGCAAGGCAGCTTTTCGCGGGGCACTTCCGTTCGTTTATGTGCGCTTCGTACTCGTTCAGGAAATACTTGATAGTAGTCTGGACGGGGTTCGGTGCGGTCTGGCCGAGTCCGCAAAGACTCGCTTCCTTGATCTGGATCGAGAGCACACTGAGCTTGTCTATGTCTTCCGGCACGCCTTCGCCGCGGGTGATGCGCTCCAGGATTTCGAGCATGCGTAGCGTGCCGATCCTGCAAAACGTGCATTTCCCGCACGATTCCGCCTGCGTGAATTCGAGGAAGAACCTGGCGATGTCCACCATGCAGGTCGTCTCGTCCATCACCACCATTCCGCCTGAACCCATGATCGCGCCCGTCTTCGGTATGTTTTCGAAATCCACTGGCGTATCGGCGAGCCAGCTTGGGATGCACCCGCCCGACGGCCCGCCCATCTGGACGGCTTTGAACTTTTTGTCTTCCTTGATGCCTCCGCCGATGTCGAATACGAGATCTCGGATCGTGGTGCCCATCGGAACTTCAGCTAGTCCTCCATGCGCCACTTTGCCTGCAAGTGCAAACACTTTCGTTCCGGGGCTCTTCTCGGTTCCGAACCTGTTAAATGCGGATGCGCCGTTCAAAAGGATGAATGGCACGTTCGCATAGGTTTCAACGTTGTTGTTGTTCGTGGGTTTCTGCCACAGGCCCTTCTCGGCAGGAAAAGGCGGGCGGATGCGCGGCATTCCGCGCTCGCCTTCAATGGAAGCAAACAGTGCAGTTTCCTCTCCGCACACGAACGCGCCCGCGCCCTGCTTGATCTTTATATCGAAGTCGAGTCCGCTTCCGAGGATGTCTTTCCCGAGGAAGCCCTTTTCGCGCGCCGCTTCGATTGCAATCGTTAGGCGCTTGATCGCAAGCGGGTATTCCGCTCGGCAGTATATGTAGCCGAACGTGGCGTCTATCGCCCGCGCACAGATGATCATCCCTTCGAGTACGCTGTGGGGGTCGCCTTCGAGAACCGAGCGGTCCATGAACGCCCCCGGGTCGCCCTCGTCAGCGTTGCACACTACGTACTTCCGGTCGCTTTCATTCGCTGCGGCGAACGACCACTTGAGCCCCGTGGGGAATCCCGCCCCGCCGCGCCCGCGCAGCCCGGATGTCTTGACCTCATTGATTATTTCATCCGGCGTCATATCGAGGAGGGCTTTGCTGAGTGCTTTATATCCACCGGAAGCCTGGTAATCCTCGATTGATTCAGGATTGATCACACCGCAGTTGCGAAGAACGATACGCTCCTGTTTTTCGAGGAAGTTCTTTTCCTGCCCGCCGCACTTTCCGTCGCTGTCCTTCCGATAAACGATGTAATCCTCAATTTCTTCGTGGCCCACAATGTGGCGCTCGAATATTTCTGCGGCGCGTTCCGGATCCACCTCGCCGTAAATAATGCGACTTCCGTTTTCACGTACCTCCACGAGCGGCTCGCGATAACACATTCCGATGCATCCGGTTATTGAAATCTCGGCCTGGGCGGAGCTTTCGGATGCAAGTTCGAGGAGCTTATCGTGCGTAGCGCGGGCTCCCGCGGACAGGCCGCATGTTCCCATTCCGACAAGCACTTTCACCATAGAATCTCTCCCTTAAGCGGGCATTAAGAACATACCGTACGGAAAAGTCGACCTTTGAACCGTATGAAATCACTGATACGATCAGAAACCGTTCAGGCGGAACCGAACGACTACGTGGATGATGGCTTAGGCACTTTTTTCTTCTCGGCGCGTCGAATCCTGCGCAGAATTTTTCTCACCCCGGCATGGCTTAAATTGCCGTATGTATCCTCGCCGATCATCATTACAGGTGCAAGCGAGCAGCATCCCAGGCACGCCACGGTGAACAACGTGAATATGCCGTCCTCTGTCGTGCCACCTACCTCGATGCCAAGCTCATCTTGGATCGTATCTACGAGCATATTCGAGCCGGAAACGTGACAAGCAGTTCCCACGCACAGCCTGATTGCGTATTTTCCCATCGGCTTAAGGCGAAACTGGCTGTAGAACGTGATTACGCCGAAAATCGTCGCCTCTGGTATCGATGTTACGGAGGATATGTACTTAATCGCGCGGCGTGGGAGGTAGCCGAAATGATCCTGCGCGGATTGGAGCAGCGGAATGAGCTCGCCCGGCTCACCATCGTACCTCCAAAGCCGATAACTAAAATCAGTTTCCTTCGTATCCATCACAATCCTTCCGATCAGAATAAGTACTACGAAAAGAATGAAGCCCGCGCAGCTCCTACTTTTCTTTCGCCCGGGCTGGGCTATACGTCCAGAAGCTTGATAATCTTAGCTTCGCGCACACGAAGCACGCCGTCTATTCCGCTGAGCCTTTCGATTACGCGATGGGTTTTGCCGCTTGCGCCGGTATCTGTAACCATTCCCACGAGCTTCGTTCCGCCATCGATAACATCGCAGAAAATGACCTCGTCGATAAAAAAGACTGTAGTGAAAACCTGCTGAATCGAATTGGGCTCAATGTCAATGATGATATAACTCGTCGCTCCTTTCTGGGTTTTGCTGCGGGACTGAGCGGCTTCCTTTACCGTCTTCTGGTAGATGTCCACGAATTCGTTCACATCCCGGTCTAGTTTCGGGCGTTCGATTTTCGACATGGAAACAACATCTACACCATCGATGACCTTTATCCTGTCGAAAAGAGCGCTGATCCTATCCACCGAGCTTCCTTGCGCGAGGAGAATTATATCCACATCTCCACGCACGGCTTCGATGGATGCCACTCCCTCGATGTTCGAGAGCTCGCCGAAGATATCGAGACTGCGTTCAGGCTCGGTTATCCTGATTGTCATATATGAACTGACGGACTCACGCAGCTCGCCAGACTTGATCTCTTCCGTGCGAGCTTCATCTTGAGCAAGAGTTGTTGCCCCCGGCTTGAGTTCTTCAAGCGCGCCGACAAGATCGGAAATCTCGAATGGCTTGTCCAGGTATCCAGTGTTGTGCTCTGCAAGCGCCTTCGATTTGAGCTGCTCGTCTCCGAAGCCGGTTATCACAAGCACGGGAAGATCGGGGAATCCCTGCTTGATCACCTTCAGTATCTTTAACCCGTCAATGTCCGGCATAAAAATGTCGGTAACGAGGTAATCGTAGCCGATACCTTTATCACGGGCGTCGGAAAGTTCGTGAATCGCGGAAATGCCGTCCGGACAGGCCGTGCACGTGAAGCCTTCTTGTGTGAGGCCGAATGTCAAATTCCTTCTGATCTCAGCCTCATCGTCAATAATCAAAACACGCTTACTCATGATTTTCTCTCCAGCAAAGGGATTGCCAAGCAGATATGGCAAAACTAAGATTGATCGTTGAAAATGTACGAACCGGCCTCGCAGCACTGTGTATTATATTGATATTGGTTTTGAATGCAACAAAATCCTGGATAGCAACAAGCGTTTCGAGCGATTATCATTCTAATTTTTCACAAACTCGACGACCCAGAGGCACGCACGCGATTATTTTATTCCGTTTCCCTTTCTCTTTTCGACCTGAGACGATCCGATTCGACCTGATAAAGCACGCTGTCGAACCCGATAATATCCTTGACTGTTTGAATTTTCGAATCAAAATCTGTGATGTCTTCCACGAGCAGTCGTTCATGCTGACGCTTAAGCGCATCGCGAACGGTCAAAAGCAGATTGTTCATCTTGTTCACCGATTCCGATGACAATGAATCATCGGGCATTTTCAAATATTCTTCGACAACCGCATAAACAGGATCGATGTAGCTTGTCTTGAACCTTCGCGCGATATCCGGATGCATTTCGCCGATTTCGCTCTCCCATCTTTCCACTATCTCGCGCATAATCCCGCAAATCCCCGCAAGAAGCGATGTCGTTTTCTGCTCGATTCCATCGGCAAATCTAACCTCTGCATATTCTGACAGTTTTTCTGCGGGTTTGAAGAGGTACTCGATGCGGCTTATCGCTGTCCTGCATTCCGAGATTGCGTCGATCGTCTCACGATTGACGAAGTTGAAATACGCCTTATCCCAGTTGCGGGACAAGATGCCAACGAGATTTATGCCGAGCCATCCAGCGACCGAAAGAGCGATTCCGGTCCACGCCGACATCCCGTAAGCATCGCGAATCAAGAGGAATATAAGCATCGCCGGCACCGCGAATATCAGCCCCGGCCAGTGAAAAAGGTGCATCCACTTCCAGAATAAAAACCTGAATCTCAAACGCATTCTCCTTGCTCCGAGGAGTAATCTCGTCCGCCGGCATAGAATCTGACGAAGGATGCGTTACGAATTCCATTCAGTCGAGCCTGCTGATGTAGTCTGTCCGAAGATGCCTTCCTGCGGAGTGATTTCAGGTGAACCACAGATTAAGATCGCCCCGAGCATAGTTTGGTTGTCTTGTGCAGAGAGCCTTAAGCTACTCGGCTTCCTTCTCCGGAGTCTGGCCGAGGGTTTTGTCCGCTGCAGGCGTACTCGTGATTCCCCACTCGGCCTTGAATTGGTCGAGCACTTCCTTCGCCTCGATTTCCTCAGCTTTTTTGCGGAGCTTGTAGTCCCCTGCGTCCGTGCTTTCCATTGCCACTTCAAGCCTGGCGTCGGCCTCTGCGGTTTCCTGCTTCATCTTGTCCATCATCTGGTCGAATGTGTAGTCGACATCAAACGCCTCGAATGTCTCAAACGCGGATGCTATGTCCTTCTTGTATTCTGCGAAACGCTTCTCGCCCACGGCCTGCTTGAACTCGCGGGTTTTCTTCTCAAGCTCTCGCATATACTCGCCGCGCAGATCAAAGGCCTGCTCATAAGCCTTCTGGGTTTGCTCAAGCTGAGCCTTGCTCCGGTCCGTTGCATCGATCTTTGCCTTGAGGCGAAGCGCATATCCAGCAGCGACACCCTCGTCATCCTGACCAAGCGCGGCCTTGATCGTTTGTCGAAGCGCCTTCATCTCGCTGTCGTACTGCGCGATCTCGCCTTCGAGAAGTTTGATTCCACCCTTCATCTTCGCAAGACTTGAGTTCATCTTGGGGATTTTCATCCTCATGTCTTCAATCGTTTGCTTGAGAATCATCTCGGGTTCCTCGACCGCACTCATTGCGCCGCCGAAGAGCGCCCTGAAAAACCTCGCTATCCTTGCCCAAAAACCCATCTCACAACTCCTGACACAGTTATTTTGCCGTAAGTAAATATGCCGACGCAATCTGCTTCATCTAAAGAAAAGCTCGCTCGATGTGATTATATACCAAGTTTACTAAGAGTCGAAGCGCGTCGCAAAAAAATGATGATACCTTGTAATCTGTTATTCTGATTTACGTAACAATCTGCTTCTTGATGTCCTTATCACTAGCTCTGAAGCTGTTGGTATGGAAATTCACGAAAAGCAAGCGATTCATCTTTGGGGTAATATTTTGCAGCACAAATCATCCGAAATAAGTTAGGAAGCTGATGGCGGAGATTTCTTGCATCGAATAATTTCTTCTGGTAGTATCTTCTTTCGCGTTTTTGCCAAGGTGGTATGTCGTGGAAGTAAAGAACAAGGAATATGAAGCCATGGTGCTTTTCCAGCCTGAGACGGCGGAAGAGGCGATCGGCGACATCGAAAAAAAGGTGGAGGAACTCATCGAGCAGTACGACGGTAGGCTTCACCGAACTGACAAGTGGGCGAAGCGTTTCCTTGCCTACCCGATAGAAAAGTACACAGAAGGTTTGTACGTTATTTTCAGGCTAGGTGCGCCCAAGGACATCGTACCCGAACTTGCATACTTGTTTAAGTATCACGAGGATATCTTGAGGTACTTGATTACAGATTACACAGTGAAAGCTGAGAAGGCAGCCCGCCGTAAGGCAAGAAGGGCTGCAGGAAGCGATAGCTAGGAGGAAGTTAAATGCCAAGGTTGTCAAACGGAATGAGGAGCAAGGTTCGGAGTCGCAAATCCTGCCCGTTCAAGCTTGAGCCGGACCTCCCTATCGATTACAAGGCGGTAATGCTGCTGAAGCGGTTCATCAGTGACAGAGGAAAGATGCTTCCGCGTCGTCGCACGGGTGTTTCGGCGAAGTACCAGCGCAGGCTTGCACGTGAAATCAAGCGAGCGCGATATATGGGGCTTCTTCCTTATGTTAACAGGTAGTTTTACTCCCGCCCTTTTCCATACAGCGGAGGTTTGATAATGAAAGTTGTGCTTCTGGACGATGTTGACAATCTCGGCGAAGCCGGGGATGTCGTGGATGTGAAGGGCGGTCACGCCAGGAATTGGCTCATCCCGCAGAAACTCGCCGATTTCGCCCGGCCCGAGCTGCTGAATCGCATCGAACAAATAAAAAAGACCGGCGAAGAGCGCAGGCTTGCCCGGCTCAAGGAAGAGAAGCAGATTATTGAATCGATCGCCGGCAAGATAATTACAATCTACGCGAAGAGCGGACAGGAGAACCGTCTCTTTGGTGCAATCACAAGTCAAGTAATAAGCGATTCGATTATGGAGTTGTTTGGCACAAGACTCAGCAGGAAATTCATCAGGCTAGCATCGCCCATCAAACACCTCGGCGAGTTTCCTGTGGAACTTCGTGCCAGCAGCGAGATTAAGGGCGAGATTTCAGTTATCGTGAAGAACGAAGATGATCGCGAAAAAGATCTAGCTGCCATCTCCGAGGCTGCAACTAACGCTGAAACAGAAGTAAAATCCGAAGAAGGCACCGGTCCTGAAGCGGGAAACGAAGAAAAGACAACAGCAGAAGCACCTGAAGATAAGCCCTCATCGTCGGATAATGCATCGGAAGGATAGCGTCTCTTCAGGGGACGTCAGGGCTTGAAAAGCAGATCCGCATGCAGTTCAGTTGCGTATGGGTTTGTCAAACACATGCTTTCATAATGCGTCTCAATCACTATCGTCGGAACACTTGTTAAGCCATTGTTGAATCCTCATTACTCCCCAAAGTTGCAGACAGACGGTATTCTGTTGGTAAAATTGGGGATAGGATATCAGCGATTGTGGATAGTGTTTTGTAACCTATGAGTCTATTTGCCGATAGCTGTAAACCTGTTGCACTCCCAATGATTTTGGTATATAAGGCATCACTCAAAGAGCGTAATGCCCGGGAATCGGTATCCCGGGTTATTGGCAGAAAACTGAATTTTTTGGAGAGCATCCTGTGGCGCGTGTGAGGAATTTTGAAGCCAGGGAGCGGGTGATGCCGCAGAATCCGGAGATCGAGCAGGCCGTTTTGGGTGCGGTGATGCTCAGTCCGGACAAACTGCCCGCCGTACTTGAGATCATCAAGCCGGAGAGTTTTTATCTCGACCAGCACAGATTCATTTTCCAGGCATTTATCGATTTATATCAGCGCGGACTCAAGCCCGACCTTCCCGCAGTAATCGACGAACTCAAGCAGCGCGACCTTATCGAGCGTGTCGGAGGGGCGGGATTCGCAGCTTCGCTTCTGAGCGCAGTACCTACTGCTGCACATGTCGAGCACCATGCCGAGCTTGTGGCCGAGAAACATGTTCTTCGCTCACTTATACAGGTTTGCACACAGATTGTGGATGTAACCTATTCACAGGAAATGCATCCCGAGCAGCTTATGGACTGGGCTGAGCAGGCAGTGCTTGATGTAACCAAGTTTGGCCGCAGTGCTGACTATGCAGTATTTGGCGATGTGCTCACGAAGCTTTTTGAGCAAGTGGTACGTGTTGACGAGTACCGCAAGGAACATCCTGGAGAGGAATACTTCCCCGGGGAACCCACCGGCTTTCCCGAGATCGACAAGCTTACGCGCGGTTTCCATGCGGGAAGCCTTAACATCCTTGCCGCAAGGCCGGGCGTGGGGAAAACGAGTCTTGCTCTCAATATGGCACTTCACATTGCAGCGCAGAACAAGAAGCGTCTGCCCGTCTTGGTTTTCAGTCTAGAGATGCCGAATTTCATGCTCGCAACAAGGATGCTCAGCTCTGAATCCAGGATCCCCATCGGAAGAATCGAGTCCGCCGAGCTCGACGATGAAGGCTGGCAACGCTTAACGCACGCAGTCAGGAGGATCTCGGATGTCAATGTTTTTATGAACGACTCCAGCTCGATTTCAGTAAGACAGATAGGCAGCACGGCAAGGAGAGTTGTGAGCAGACTTGGTGGTGTTGCGCTCATCGTTGCGGATTACCTTCAACTGATGAGAACTGATGGGAGACATGAGAACCGCGTGCAGGAAGTTAGTTCGTTAAGCCGCGGGCTTAAAGCACTTGCACTCGACCTTCGAGTACCTATTCTCGCCTGCAGCCAGCTCTCAAGGCAAGTCGTGCAACGCAAGGACCAGAAGCCCGTACTGTCCGACCTTCGCGAATCGGGTAGCATCGAGCAGGATGCCGACGTTGTGATGTTCTTGTCGCATCATTCGTCGACAAGTGATAAGGACGGTACGCCAGCAAATTCCCCCGGGTATGCCGAGAAAGTCAGGCGTATGAAAGGCAATCCCAACGACAAAATTTGGTGTTCAATCGCGAAGAACAGGAACGGCCCCGTCGGAGAATGTCCACTTCTGTTCCTGAGAGAATTCTGCAAATTTGTGCCGGGGGACTGGAGTGACTTCGTCAGATCCGGTGGACGGAAAAAAGCGAGAGGTGCTAAGGAATGAAAATTCTAATTATAGGTAACGGTGGAAGGGAGTGTGCCCTGGCAAATTCACTGATGCTGTCAAAGCAGGTTACCAGGATTTACCTTAACGAAAGCAATCCCGGCGTGTACGACCCACATCAGGAGCAGGGTTTTCTGCAGGTTCTTGAAGGCAAGTACAGCGCGAGATTCAAGGTTCTTGGCATTCCCTGGCGAAAGAAAGAAGAGCTTCTTCTGGCTGCGCAAAGGGAGCAGATCGACCTCGTTATTGTAGGTCCTGAAGCTCCTCTTGCCGATGGACTTGCCGACTATTTTCTGAAGAAGGATATCAAGATTATCGGCCCTACTCGGAAAGCGGCCAAACTTGAGTCAAGCAAGAGCTTCGCGAAGAAATTTATGAAGAAGTACGAAATCCCGACTGCGGACTGGAAGGCCTTCTCGACAAAAGACAGAGACAAGGCTCTGGAATATGCCAAGTCGCTCAAGTACCCGGTTGCGATCAAGGCAAACGGTCTTTGCGCAGGGAAAGGCGTTATGCTCTGCTCGAACACGAAATCAGTCTCTGCAGCATTGGACAAGCTTTTTGTAAAGGAAGAGTTCGGCGCCGCGGGTAAAACCGCAATCGTTGAAGAAGGTCTTTCGGGAGACGAAATCAGCTTTATCGGCCTTTTTGATGGGGAGACCTATGTTGGATTTCCTCCGGCTACCGACTACAAGCGCCTGAAGGACAACGACAAAGGACCGAACACCGGAGGTATGGGCTGTGTAGCACCAAGTCCTTATGCAACCACCGAGGTGAAACAGGATTTTGAGGAGAACATCCTTGCACGATTCATTGAAGGGTGCAGGAGCGAGAAGCTTGACTACTGCGGTTTCATTTACTTCGGTTGCATTAAGACCGACGAGGGACTGAAGGTACTGGAATTCAACGTAAGGATGGGGGATCCCGAGGCGCAGGCTGTGCTTCCGCTTCTCAAGAGCGACCTCGTACGGCTGTTTGATTTATGTTTGAAGCGCAGGCTCGTAAGGGCCAGGCCGGGATGGAGCAGCGAACATACATGTACAGTGATACTGGCAAGTGAGAAATATCCCAGGGGTAAGAGCAAGCCACAGCAGATCTTCGGGCTTGAGAAGATTCCGCTTTTGAACGAGCGGCTCCAGAAGGAATCCGAAGAACAAGATGAAACCGTCCTGAAGATGCATCCTTTCAGGATGCCGCCGGTGAGTATTTTCCTCGCGGGAGCGACGGTTGATGAGGAAACAGCCAAGAAACACAAGGCTCTCGGTCATCGTACGCTACTTGCTGTGGGAGGGCGCGTTCTCGCGGTAACCGCGCGAGTGTCCAAGCTTTCAGCCGCAAGAAAACTGGCTTACGATGCCGCGGGAAACATCAAGTTTAATGGTATGCAATATAGAACCGATATCGGGAAAAAGCGCTAGGAGGATTACTATGCTCATAAGGTTTATATTTCCTATACTTACGTTACTCATCGTTACGGCGGTCGCGAGTTCGTGTCCGAAGAACGATGCTTCGGACATCGACACGAGCGAAGCCGATAACATCGGCATCATTGACGGATCTTCTCCGCAACCTCCGGTCGAGCCGGACATTAAAGGAGATATTCCTGCTGATACCGAAGGAGATTCAGCAGAAAACGCAGATACAGATAATGGTGCGCTTGTTGAAGACGGCGAAGCGGACGGCACCGGTGATGTTCTCGATGCTCCCGTCTGGCGGATCGACGATGTTGAACATGGAGAAGCACTCAACCTGGCAATCGGGCTGGAAAACACCTTGATTATGCGCTTCGAGCTCGCGAGGAATTGCCATTTCAACGATGAAACTCCGTTGTCCGTGATAGTGACGTTCGTACCAGACGGCATTAAGGTTGAGCCCCTTGAATACGCATTCGAGAGCCCTGCAGACATTCCTGACGAGCTGGTCTTCAAGATTACCGGAGTGACTGAGAACGTTTCAGGCGACCTTGCATTCGATTCGGTAGCGTTTTTCTGCAGCGATGAAGGTTTCTGTATAAGGCAGCCCGACTCGATCACGCTCCGGATCGAAGCTTCGGAAGACATCGACCCGGCGATGTATATTCTCCATTATCCGCTCGATCCCGATGCCTGAGCCGAACCTGCTTCTTGCCTGGAAAAGATAAATGGAAATGCGCGCTTCAGGTTACCGAGATTCTTCAACGATGGGCAATATGTTGCGAAGATGGAGCCTGTCATAGATCTGCTTGTTGATATCGATTACATTGGACAAAACGACTGCGATGGAATTCTCTTCAAGAGTTCTCTGTAGCAAGCAGATACTGTTTAGTACATCAGATGTGAGAAGCTCGCACTCCTCAAGATTGATCACAACACGCTTTATCTGGTCATTCAGGTTTTCCTCGACAAGCGAAACAATGTTCATTGAATCCTGGCCGGTTATCGAGCCTTTCAAGACCAGATCTTGCTTTTTTCCCCCGTTTCTCAGCACGACATACACTTCAAGATCCCCCTTCAGAAACCTAAAACCATTATGCTACACTTTTGACAGAGCAATGTCAAATGATGTTAAATATAAATCGCGTTGGCTTCAATGTGCGTATATTGCTCGTGCCTAAGTATAGGCGGTGCACAAGGAATAACATTTGCCATTTCAGACAGTGGCTTATTGTTTGAAGCCTCTCATGTCGAGCCATTGGAGATCGTTGCCGGATGTTACAAGTACACCTTTGAGATCGCCCGCGCATCCCTGAAACACTAAGCTACCGGGATCTTCCGATGGCGCAAGATAAACGGTTTCGCCCGTATCAAATTTAACAACGGACAAACCGCCGTCCGGCTCCGAAAAAAGCCCGTATTCTGCTAACCTACAGACAGCCAGAGGTAGTCTTGTGAGAACCTTGCCCAATGGCTCGAAGTTTATGCCCATTGAACGCAGGTTGATCGTTGCCTTATGTGTGAGCGGAATAGCGCCTTCATCGGTTCGGGAGAGATAATTCTCCGATGGCGCATAAAGAGCGCGGAGAAAAAGCGAATTCTTGCTAAGCGTACCGCACACAAGATACCCCGCCACGCTGTTATACCTGAAATAGTTATGTTGGTTAGTATTGATGGTAAGGTAGGTGAATGATGGCAAATCGAATGTGCCTGTCTGGATTATCAGCTGGGATATGCCAAAGCTCGGAAAGACAAGGACAGGATCGATACCGTATAGCTCTTCTCGTGCCGAAGGGATCGGCTGCACCCAGAATTCCTGAGCACTCAGGTGGTCGAATTGTCCGTTGTAATGATATACGCTCCTTTTATCTCCACCCCAGCAGGTGAACACAGTGCCGTCGGGCGAGATCCCAGCCGCTTCCTTGCAGTAATCATAGTCTACCTTTGTGAGAAGCTTGCCGAGCGGAATCGAATAGAGATAACCTCCATCCTTGCAGACAGCGAATACCGTCGCACCGAATGTCGAGAGCATCAGTTTTTCGGGTGGATCGGGCAGCGAGAAGAGTTCTCGTGCGGTTAGATCCGGCAAGTCCATAATCCAAACCGCATATTCATCCGAGTTCTGCGATCTGTCCCCGAAAATAACTCTTCGACCGTTCGTCGTAGTTGTTGCGACGAAGGATGCATCCGCAGGATAGTCCTGCCACGTATGCAATACCGTAACCGGTTCTTCGAAATGTACTGTTTCCCAGTCGATTTTAGAAGGATCAAGCACATAGCTCAATTGGGAGCCCGTCTTATCAGCGCTGTCTTCGCCTGAAACCGAACCTGGTTTCCCGTCTACGCGGGAAGTGCCTGATTCGTCTCCTTCCTTTGGAGCTGGGTTACAGCCTAGCTGCGCAAGGAGCAGGACAATCCAAATACAAATGTAAACGCCCTTTTTCATAGATACCACCAGAATACGGAGTAAGCAGGAAGGTATTATACCCACGGAATCGCGTATGCGAAATCAGATGCGCGCTTGTGCAAAACTGCTGCTGAGGACCGCTTTCCTACTACGAATATCAACTATGTCTTCCTTCCTGCTGGAAACGATTTTTGATCGCTCTAGGCTTGATCTCGTACATGATTGCATCTGCATCTTTCCGGCGTGTTATCATTCCCAGAGTGAAGCCCGGGTTTACTTTCAAGCAGCTCATTCCGGGACTGTTGATTGCAGCGCTCGTCGTCTGGCCGACTGCTGCCATCTTCAGCGATTCCACACAGGCTCCTGATTTAAGGCAAGATGCATCTCTCGCTGCTTCCGTCGCGACTTCACTACCGATTTTTCTTGCATCAGGCTGGACAAAAGGGGATTTGGAATCGTTGGAGTCAACTGCCGGAGAATCTTCGAATCTCCCAGCATTCGTCTCCGTTGATCCGGACAAGCTTTGCGAGCGCATAACACACTCGGAGGGAATTGCAGGCATTACTATTTCCGGTGAGTGTTGGCGTAATCTCAAGCCGGATGCTAAGACACGGATCATAGCAGCAACACTCGAAGGGGTCTTGGTTTTCGTTGCGCATGAACGCTCCGAAAATCTCGGTGAAAGAAGGAATATCACTTTTGTTCCCGGTGCAGATTTCCAGGAGTCCGCGACTTGGCTGATAACGAGTTTTTCAGGGCTTCTTTCACTGATCGACCCGAATGCCGAAGACATAGCTGCATCGCTTACCGTTATCCGCCTTCCCGGCATATCACCTGATATGTACGACATTGAACTGAAGCCTCCCATCGAGCCGTCTGCCTTCCTGCAAGCGGCTATTGCTGGGAATATCGAAACTGGAAGCATTGGTGGACTGACCAGTTTTGAAAAGCACAGGCTTGCAATGCAGCTTCTGAATGTCCCGTTCTCACTTGCTCAAGTCGAATACGCATTGCCTACTGCCAAAACGGATGGAAGCGAAGCCCAAGGAAAGGCTGGCTTTAGACTTGGAGATGATTTGGAAGACTGGTTCCACAATACGAAGAACAAGATAAAGTGTGCAGAATTATTACGGACTGTTGTCGCAATCTGGATACTCGTTATCGCGCCGCTTCCGTTGATACTTCTTAACCGACCGTGGAACGTAGTCTTGTCGGCAGGTATCGTTGCCGCAGGATTTGCTATGTTTCTCGTTCATACGCCAAACAGCGAAACGAAATCGTTACGGTACGCGCGCCAGGATCAAGCCCTGAATACTGCTATCACTTCAACTTACACCTTCAGCTTTCCGTCACGCGCTGCCCGAGAGAACGGGGGTTTCGCCTCGGCAGGAGATTCGACATACGATATCAACGGCTCGCGCACCAGCCTCCTCTCGGTTGTCCTGACTACGGATTTCGAAACTAAACCGGATATAGTCCCGATTCGGCTTTCAGCGATTCACTGCCAAAACGGCTCCGTCGAGATCGAGCTTGAAAACAACAGTAATCGCGCACTCGAAAACGTGTTTATCGGCCAAGGAGGTTACGTTGCAGGATTGGGACGAGTATTGCCGGGAAGATCAATGACATTTCGAGTTGCATCTCTTCCCGAAAACGCACTCATTCAGGGAACGATTCACGCGAAAGGAAAGGACGAAGCGGTTCTCTGGATTTTGCGCAACCTGTATCTAAAGCGCTTGTCGAGCCTCACCGATGCTTACAATGGTCGCGCGGAAGTCGGGAATCCCGCTGATCCCTTTTCTGCACATCCTTCATCGGGCTTCGGGATACACACAGCGCTTATTCCGATTCTCGATTCTGACGCTCCCTGGCTCATTGCGCAGATCTCGGAAGGTGGAGAAGCTCTGGTAATCGAACATATCGGCGAGGCGGTTCACCCGTGACAGGAAATAAATTCAACCGCTCGTCTGATGCCCCGCAATCGAAGAACGGCTCGGAAATGCCTGCACCGCCCAAGGTTCGCAGGTCGTCGAAACGTCCTCCGCCCCCGCCTTCGCGCAAGGATGACAGGCCCAAGCACAGGCTGAATTTGAAGAACAATGTAATATACATTTTTGGGGCACTTAAAGATGAATTCAGGCGAACGTACAACGGAGCGCGCTGGCAGTTTTTCTTCGCACTCGCCATAGCGGTTCTTTTCGCGCTCAGCGATGCACTGGCCTTCTACCTTGGCATTGCCGAGCTTTCCGAGGAAAGTGGCGGAGCGTTCTACAAGGTTCATTATTGGGACAGGGCGTTTATCGCAGTCCTTCTTTTTCTTGCGGTTGACGTAGGAATCTCCATTGGCATCAAGTGGAATGCCGCGCTGCAATCGGGCGGATCAGGTTTATTCGGACGGGCGATCAGGCTCGGAGCAGGCACCTCATTTTCAATATTCCTTTTGTTCATCGGCCCTGCGGCTCTGCGCTTCATCGCAGCCCAGCCTACAGCCACGCCGAGCGTGTTTCCATTCACCGCGCTCGACAACGTTGCCATTGCACTGACAGCCTTTGTTCTCGTCTGCTGCGTTTCAGCGGTCGGCGGGCTTTCAGCACTTCTCGTTACTGCGGCACACTCATTTCGCATGAAAGCCACATCTCCGCAAAGCGCGCCGAATTACCTGTTCATAGGGCTGACGATCCTTGCGTTTACAGTAATATGCGACCACGATTCCGGTATTTCATCGAGTTTCACCGGAAATGCGATCGCACCTTTTAGCGCGAACGGTATCGTTAACCTGCTCAAGGCGTTCAGCCCGTTCGGTGTGGATATCAGCATTCCCGCAGGATACTACAGGCTGGCCGCGCTTGTGAAAACCGCTGTGTTTTGCTTCACCGTTTATGCACTATTAGCAGTCATCATCGCTGCAATAAAGAGCATATTGCATATGGCTTCGCAGAGAGCAAGCCAAAGCGGGGCTTCCGAAAGAAGATGGCCTTTATCCCGCATCAACACAGAAGAAATCCTCGCCTACATTCCTGCGCTGGTCGCTTCCGGCATCATTTCGACAACCGCTGCAATCTTTCTCATCAACGAAAATCCGCTTGCCGGCGGACGAATGCCAATAGGCGAAACTCGCTTCTGGCCTCTATCCATTCTTGCACTGAGCGGACTCGGCCTTGCGTTTGCCGTAAGCTACATCTTCTCGAAGATTGAAGCCGGGAACTCACAATCGCGCGCGCGAAATACGGGCGCGATCGAGGGCGCGATCAGCTTGAATTCGCCGCAGAACGCGCGCGCGCGCGCGTCTCACTCATATCCGATTATCGTAATGATCTTCGGCCTTCCGATGGTCGCGGTGGCGATTGAAATCGGTCGGCTCGGAGTAATTCAAGGCGTCGGCGCACTCACGATGACGGTATCGTTTATTGCTATGCTGACCTTTGGAATACTCATCATCACCGGGATTCAGGCGGCTGTTCGATTGTTGAAGCAGGATCAATACTTGAAATACTATCCTGGAACCCTTGCGCTTGCTATAGGAATTATGGTCTTTATTTCAAGCGCGGGCTCGTATGGAACCGGAAGCACATCTAAATATATCTGGACTATAATAAGCCCTTATACGCTTGTAAATTCACTAATGGGCTACTTATCGGCATCACATGTGGCAACATCCTGGAGTATTCTTGTGTTATCGCTTCTAATACTATCTTTTGCTCTTGTTGTTCAAAGCCGAATCAGCAGGAATACTGTTGTTAATCGAAGGAAGATTGTTGAGTGATATCGTCCATAAATACATAAGAATCCCAGCGGCAACCGAGACGTTGAGTGATTCGACGCCTTCCGCCATTGGAATATACACGTGATGATCGCATTTTTCGAGCAGCTTCTCGCGAATTCCCTTTCCTTCACTGCCGAAAACGAGGGCGGTTCGCTTGGGAAAGCGGAATGTCAATGCCTGATCGGCATTTCTTGGGTCGCCCACCGCGGCAACGCTCCAGAAGTCGAGGTCGGTGAGTCTTGAAAGCGACTGGCTCAAATTCAGGCCGCGACAGACGGGGATCGTGAACGCGAGCCCTGCACTTGCTTTATAGAAAACCGGCCCCGGCCGCACGCTTCGATGAGACGGCATCACCACCGCATTTGCGCCGACGGCAGCCGCCGTACGCACTATTGCGCCCGCATTCCGCGGATCCGTTATGCCGTCCAGCAGCACCACGAGAGCAGGACCGCCTTCCGGTACAACATCGGCCAGATCCGGATTCGGAAGCGATGAAATTTCGCCTGCACAATACTGGTGTCCGTCGCAGATCCTGGCGTCGTCGAATTCCCGCTTGTCCACGTATCTGATGCGGCTAAAGGGCAGCGCTCCCGCAAGCTCGGTCAATTCTTTTCGCGCTTCTCCGTCGGACAGTATCAGGCGCTTGAGCAGACCTTTCTCTGCTGCCTGGCTAAGCGGATTTACGCCTACGACGCAGTTCTCCCTTGCGATTCTGACGCCTGCAAGAGCGATCTTGTCCTTCACTCACTGTCTCCCTTTCGGAAAATATGACACGGTTCGCGCGGCACCTGCGTATTCTCGCATTCCTGATCTTCGCACGGCTCGATATGGACTGTCAGGTCGCACTGTGGAAATGCCAGCTTTATCCGCTCCTCGAGCCGGTCGCAAAGGTCGTGGCTTTCCTTGATCGAGAGGTGTCGACAACAAAGTAGGTGGAAATCGATGAAGTAGGTCGGCTTCAGCCCCCTGCAGCGGAAATTGTGGAAGTTAATTACCTCGTCGGGGAATTCTGATACGATTTCGCTTATGCGCTTCTGAATTTCCCCCTCCTCGGCAGGCGCCGCATCAAGGAGCTGTGCACCTGAGCGCTTTAGGAGGATAATGCTCACATAGATGATATAGATGCTCACAGCGATTGCGAAAATCGGATCCAGAATTACATACCCGAACGCCTTGATCAGCCATAGTGCCACAAGCACCGCAGCGGATGTAATCCCGTCGCTGAAGAGGTGGAGAGCGTCGCCTCTGAGCGCAAGAGAGTCCGTCATTTTTGCAACGTAGTTGAGCCTTGCGGAAGCAGCCAGGTTTGCTGCGACCGACAATGCCATTAGCAGAATGCCCCATCCGAGCATCGCTTCGTTCACCGATGTGGTATGCAGGTGTCGAATAGCGTAATAGAGGATAAAAACGTAGGGAATGAGAATGATGAGACCTTCGATAAATGCACCCATCGCCTCGAATTTTGTGTGCCCGTAATGGTGCACTTCGTCCGCGGGTTCGCCGCCTTTTTTTATCGAATAGTAGGCTATCATCGCCGCTATCATATCCATCAAACTGTGGAGTCCCTCGGAAATGATTGCGATGCTTCCGGTCAGGATGCCCACGACGATCTTCGTCACGGTTAGCGTGGTCGTAACCGCGATGCTCATCCCTGCAGTACGCTGTTTAAGACGATGCGTTTGCTCTGATTTTGCTTTAGCGACAGCTGATTGCACTTCGCTCATCGCGTGGAGTTTATCATCCGTGGGGCTGCAATGCCATTTCAAGGTGGTGAAGTGATTTGATTTCAAGGCAGGCGAGGTTTTCATTATCAGCGCAGCAAGGCTCGTATGCCACCTGCAATTTCGTTTGCCCTAAATATATTTTGACGCTATTCCATTTTGCGGTTACAATCCATAAGGTGGCAACAGCAGGGGTAAGGTTATGGTTTCCTTAACGAAGCGGAATCTGGTCATTGTCATACAGGCGATTGTGCTGTTATTCGCCTTCGCATTCGTTGCGGCGTCCGCACCAATTACTGAAAACGAGAAGCAGGTCGAAATCTGGTATGCAGATGGAGACCTTCAGGATCATGACAACCGGTGGGCGATCATAATCGGCATCAACGATTACAGCGATGAGCAAATTGTCGATCTCAAGTATGCTGTAAACGATGCCGTGGAGTTCTATCGGCGGATTGTCGATCCTAAGATCGGCAACTTCCGCGCCGACAATGTATTCCTCATGGTTAACGGGGCAGGAGGGGAGCTTGAGCCGACTCGCAACAATATTCTCCAGGCCATTTCCAGCATCGCCCGAGTCCGTGATGCCGACACGATTGTCTTCTTCTATAGCGGGCACGGGGTGAGCGGCCACACAGGAGATTTGAAAAGCAACTATCTTCTGCCGAAAGACGCGCTTGTTTCGATTCCTTCGAGAACCGGCATTGACATCGACAATGACGTGTACAACATCATTGATGCTGCGGATGCGAAAAGAAAGCTGCTATTCATCGACGCTTGCAGAAGCACGCTCGAAGTGAACAAGGGCGTAAACGACAGGCTGTTCGAAGACTATCAATTGGCAAGCGGAACCGCAGTCCTTTTCTCGACCGAATTCGGCAAGGCGAGCTATGAAGATGATGAAGAAAAGATGGGAGCCTTTGCTGCGATGCTCTGTGCGGGTATAGATGGCTTGGCTGATGGTGCGACCGGCGTGAAGGACGGCGTTATAAGCTTCAACGAGCTCGAAGCCTATACTGTAAGGGAACTCGCCGCATGGGGAGTGCGTCACCACCTCGATCAGATTCCGATGAAGTTTGGTGAATACAGACTTGACATACCGGTTAGCAGGGCTCCGGGAGAAGGACATATTCTTATAGAGGCCCCAGAAATCGCCAAGCTCCCCACCGAGATCAAACCTGTTCCACAATACTGTGTAGTCGAGATAGCCAGCAGTTTCGGCGGCAAGGCCTGCATTGATGCCGCGGATGAGCGGGAGTTCGGTATTTGCACTGGAAACAAGGAAGTACCCGACTCCTTCGTCACAATCGAAGTTGAAAAGCACTTTATGAAGGCTAAAATCGATCCCTACTGCATCCTCGATTCACCCGGTGAGTACTTGCTGTGGACACTCGATATGTTCGACGGCGAAATCCATAAAGTGAGGTTCAACCTCGACTTCGGTGATTCCATCAAGCTTCAAATCAACCCGTACGGGATAATTTCCGCACTGGGAGAAGATAGTCGGGGGAAAAGCATCGC
>JAGGVC010000076.1 GCA_021158185.1 bacterium
AGCGCGAAGCCGATGCCCACACCGATCCTGTTGTGTTCGGGGCGCATCAGGTTCTCGCGATGCCCTTCGCTCCCCATGAACTTGTACTCCATATACTCGACGACTTTGCGCGTCAGAAAGAGCTTCGTGCCGCATTCGAAGTAGGTTACGTTCTCAGTGACGCCGTCGCGTCCGCCGCCCCCCGTGTATCGCATCGTGGGCGTGAATCCGTCCGTGTTCCAATGGCTGATGTAACGTTTGAGCGCCATGTCCTCGGCATGCCATTGCGCCGCGGTCGTCGCGTACTCGTCGAGCACGAGCGGCTGGAGATCGAGCGTCGCGCGGTCGCGGTTCACGAGTTCGAGCATATACGCGCGCGCCTCTTCCATCGTTATTTCCTGCAATTGGTCGCCAAACATCCGGATGGCGTCCTCCGGCGTAAGTATCCCCGTATCTGGAACGAACTCCTCTTCGGCGAACGCGCACGGAAATGAAATGATGGAAAGGAACAGAACACAGTATGCCGATGCGACCAGAAATGCCCTGGCCGCAAAGCGAAGTGTGACAAATGAAAGCCGCTTATTCATCGCATGGATTATACCGCAGGGAGTTGCCACAGGCAAAACGGGCGGAACATCCGGCAGGCTCGTTTAAGGTTCGCTTCCGGCATTCCCGCCATTGGGCGGCGCCATTACGCTGAAAGGTACGCGCTCGACTTCTTCGCCATTGAGGGATACACGTGCTTCGTACATTCCAACGGGGAGATCGCCGACGCCGGGCTTCATATTGAACGCAAGCTGGCGTGTTCCGGATGTTTCAAGCTCGGCCGGGATGATCAGGCGTTCCTCTTTGCCAAGTTTGCCGAGATAATACCAATCAACCCGGACTTTCGTTCCTTCGGGTGCGGATGAGAGGAACATCGTCAGGTAAATCACGGGCGCGTCAGGCTCAAACTCGCTTGTTATTTCTTTCGGCGCCTGCGTTAGGCCGTAAACGCTCGCCGCAATCGCAAAATCGCTAAGCGTTGCATCCTCGGTAATCGCGGGTTGTGTGATCTTTCCGTATTTATCCTCATACAGCTTCCTTATTTCTTCATAGCTCGGCTGCACAGAGAGTTCACCCGTGATTGTGAAATATGCCACGCTCACCGGTACGCCGTTGAGCGAAATATCGATGCGATAATCGCCAAGCTCGCTTTCGCCGGCCTTCCTGTTCAGGCGTATCCTGTGCGTACCGGATTCCTTCAGCTCATCTTCCGACTCGAACACGATAGACTGGCGCGGCATGTACTTCCACGTTGTCTCAAGCGATACAGGCGCGTAGATGTTGCCAACATCGAGAACGAGGATCACCGGCTCCGCATCGTTAACAAAGAGCAGCCTAGCTTCGTCCGGAGTTCGATTCGCTCCTTCGCCAGTGAGTTTTATGCTCTTAATCGAAGGCCCTTTTCCGCATCCCGCAACCCCTGCAAGGAAGAGAATTGTGAGAAGCAAGAGCATGCGAGCGCATCCGCGCGCGCGCGCGTGTAAGCGCGCATCGCTGTCCACTCCAAAAAACCTCAGCCTATCGTTCATATGCACCTTTACGAAAGATATTCCGCAGCCGAATTATACACGCGAACGATTCATCGCGTCGGGATTCGTGATGCGAGCGGCGGCGATGAAAAAATGATAGACTTAGATATTACTTTCCAGGAAGGTGATTGTATGAGGTATGTTGTATGGGCGGTTTTTACCGTGATAATGCTTGTAATCGTGCAGGCCGGCGCTTGCCAGCTCACGCCGGGCGGGCAGGAAGCTATCGAGGAAGCCGTGCAGGTTCCGGGGCTGGAGCAGAGCCTCGAAGTTAAGGACCGCGCGATCAGGACAGCGATCCTTGTGTCTATCAAGTCCGATGTCGAGCTTCTGCAGAACAACATCGAGGTAGAGGTCAACAACGCGAAGGTGATTCTCACGGGCACGGTGCCGACCGAGGAAATGAAGGCGCGCGCGGAAAGTTATGCGAAGCAGACCGAAGGCGTGCTCGATGTGCTCAATAAGATCGAAGTCGATCCGTCACTTGCAGAGCAACAGTTCTCGCTCGACGAAATATAGTGTTAAATCAATTCAGTTGTTAAACAGTGTAATTATTGGCGAATATGAGCGATAAACCCGTAGAGAGCGTTGAATCAGGTGTGGAATCATCATCGAGAACGCCGCTTTTGTGCGCGATTCTCTTTAGCGCAGGCGGTACGGTTGAGTTTGGACAGATCGAGGAATTCTTCGGTTGGAGCGACGATGAGTTCGAGCGCGAATTCAGCCGCGCGCGCGATGCTCTTTCGGATGTCGGATTGACAATAATAGAGGTCGCGGGTGGATGGCGTATGGTTACATCGCCTGCATTTTTCGACGATCTGAAGAGGTTCTTTACCAAGATAAAAGAAGCCGGCCTGTCGAAGGCGGCGCTCGAAGTGCTGAGCGTGATCGCGTACAGGCAACCGTGCACGCGCGCGAGCGTAGAGGAAATACGCGGCGTGAACAGTGAAGGCGTGATCAGAGGATTGCTCGAACGGCGACTGATCAAGGTCAAGGAAAGGTCGGACGCGCCTGGACGTCCATTTACATATGTAACAACCGACAGATTTCTCGAAGTGTTTGGCATGCGATCGATTGCGGATCTTCCGCGCGTAGAGGGCTTGAAAAACTCCTGAAACCGAACGTCCGCTGAATGAACAGAAAAAGTCACCAAAAAGAGATTGTTGATGCCGGACGTTCATCCTGTCTGTAAATAAAGCCCGATGCGCGGTATCATGTACATGTGGCTGAGTTCGAAAGAGTTTTTCTGGTCATTCTCGACAGCGTCGGCGTGGGCGAGCTGCCCGATGCAGCAGATTTCGGCGATGAAGGCAGCAACACGCTTGGGAACATCGCAAAGGTGATGGACAGCGACGGCTCGCCGCTCAAAATTCCATTTCTCCGCTCGCTCGGCATTGCGAACATCATCCCGCTTGACGGCGTTCCGCCCGCTGAAAACCCGCTTGCATACTACGGAAAGATGGCGGAAATATCCGCGGGCAAGGACACGACGAGCGGGCACTGGGAGATGATGGGCGTAATCCGCAGCGAGCCTTCAAGGACGTTTCCAAATGGATTTCCACCGGCGCTTGTCATGCAACTCGAAGAAGCCTGCGGCGTTGAATTCCTCTTGAACAAGCCGTACAGCGGAACCGAGGCGATAAAGGACTTCGGAGAGGAGCACTGCCGGACGGGGCGTCCGATCCTATATACAAGCGCAGACAGCGTGCTCCAGATCGCGGTGCATGTCGAGCTTACTCCGCTTGAAAAGCTGTACGAATGGTGCGAAGCGGCGCGGAGGCTCTCTGTGGGGCAGTATCTCGTTGATCGTGTGATCGCGCGACCGTTCGTCGGCGGAATTGTTTCGAGGGAGCCGATGACAGTGAATCCTGACGAGTTTGTGCGAACATCCGACAGGAAGGACTACTCGATCAGTCCGCCTGAAACCTACCTCGATAGGCTGCGCAATGTCGGTGTGAAGGTGACGGGGGTCGGGAAAATATCGGATATTTTCGCAGGACGGGGCATTGACGAAAGCTTCAAAACCAGGGGCAACGATGATGGAATGGCAGTAACGCTGCGGCTTGTGCGCGAAGGCGGGCAGGGATTCTATTTCATCAATCTCGTGGATTTCGATTCTAAATACGGCCACCGAAACAACGTAGAGGGGTACGCCGAAGCGCTTGAACGGTTTGACGGTCAGCTCGTTGAACTGCTTGAAATTCTAAGGGATGATGATCTGCTCGTTCTCGCGGCAGACCACGGCAACGATCCGACGACGATATCCACCGATCACAGCCGTGAGTATGTGCCTTTGTTATGTTACATCTCGGGGGCGCGCGATGGGGCAAACCGCGCGCGCGATGAGGCGGTTCGCGCGCGCGATATGGAGCTTGGAACGCGCGATACGTTTGCGGATCTGGGCGCTACGGTGCTTGCAAACTGGGGCGTTTCGGATGCTCCGGTCGGCAAATCGTTTCTTGATAAGATTACTTTCTGCTTGCGATGACTGCATTCTGCAGGTGATTCAAGGGGAGAATGAGAGAAAATGAATACAAAAGGTTTTTATTCTTTCCTCTAACGGCGCGCGTAGTGCTGGTTTTCATAGCCATTGCAGTCTTTGTGCTCTTGACAGTTGAAATCGGCGCAGAGAGTGCGAGCGGGAGATACCATCTCGAATGCGAAAGGCTCAGAATCGAAAAAGGTGATGAATTAACCGTCATCAGTTTATCCGGCGGTGTAACGCTTGCATCGCGGGATGGGATGAGAATTACTGCAGAAAGCGGCGTGATCAAGGTTGTAAGCAGGCTTCTTGATGACGGTCTGAATGGAAAACAGATCCTTGGACGTGACGGTGAAGCGGGAGATGATGTCGATGGTGAAACGCGCGCAGGCGAATCCGGCGCACCGCGCATCAACCCTGATGATCTGAAGTACATCGAACTATCGGGCGATGTGGTGATGACCGGTGTCGAAGGAAGTCTGACTTGCGATGCGATCTTCAGCGATGACGGCGGAAGAAGCTGGCGTACACAGGGGCGTGCGGATTTTACAGGTCTTGCTAAAAATACGGGTAAGAAATTCTCTGCGAACTCGCTTTATTTTAATTCGGACAGAGCGATGCTTGAAGGAGCAGGCGGAGTACAAATCATTCTTCCCCCAACCAAAGGAATTGCAGGCGCCGATGCCGACGATGCAAAAGGATCGAAACAGCCGGTTTCGGTTAGCGCAGGCGGATTCACTTTCGATATCGAGGGGCGCGTGCTCGTGCTCACTGGAAAACCCACTGTAACCCGCGGCGGTGCAAGATTCGCCGCGAACAGAATCACCTATTACGGGGAATCCGGCAGAATTGATGCTGTCGGGGCTGTAGAGGCTAAATTCCCTGACAAGAACGTAACCGTCAGATCGGATTCTGTCCGATATGGTGTGAACGGCAAGGCGCGTTTCTCCGGAAACGTGAAGGTGAAACAGACTCATCGAACGAACAGCCTTGTCTGCGATGAGCTGGAATATGTTCTGGAAACAGGTGAAATCACGGCGCGAGGTGCGGTTAGGCTTGAAATTCCCGATGAGGAAATCGTTCTGACCGCGGATGAGGTTTCAGGGAACCTGGGTGAAGAGCGCGGAAAGGCAACTGGAAATCCTGTGCTTACTCGCGGTACAAATCTTGCCAGGGGCGATGAAATTCGGTTTTGGCGGGAGACGGACAAGATCGTTGTTGAAGTTCTTGGAAAGGACAAGACCGAGTATGTTATCGATCCGAGAGTGTTCGAGCAGGAAAGCACTGAATAGGCACCAATTGCTAGATGTCAAGTTCGAACACTATCCCATGGTCGTCAGGTCCGAAGTAATCGCGCCACCAGAATGCAGGATCTTCAGCGGTTCCCGATTTTTCCGCTTCCTTATTTCTCGATAATTCGCCGACTTTGAGTTCCCCTGGCGGCGTAGTCGGGTCAAATCCTCTGAGTGAAAACAGCGAGATAAACGTGTGTGACTTCACAGGTACGGGAGCCAGGATTCGTTCACAGCCTGCTTCCTTGGCAATACTGAAGAACCTGCTCAGGAGCAGGCGAACGATGCCCGAGCCTATGAGGGGCGGTGCGAGTGCAAGAAGGTGGATGAACGCCGTACTTTCGGGGCGTGATCTCGGAATTCCGGCAATTACAGCTTTGGGTGCGGAAGTTCCGCTTGCCGCAACAAGGCAGAATTCCTTGTATTGGCAGTAAAACGTCGCGGGAATGCAGCTCCACGTTGGAATACACTTCCATTCCGGAATACGGCGCGATAGTTCGGGGATATCTCTCCACGCCATTCTTCTGACAATAAGATCGTCCATAGCTGCAAATGTGTCTAGATTACATCGCTGGATGGGTTGCAGTATTAAAAGCTCCTGCCACTTCCGATTTCTTCATCTTCATCGTCCGATTTCCCGCCATCTCTGTCTAGCTTTACTCCCAGGCGGAGCTTAATCTTGTCGACCAGAATATCAGCAAGTCCCTGCAGTTGATCGATGGAGTCAATCGTGATCAAGCGCGCGTCCTCACCATCGAAGCGGAACTTCTCGACACTGAGACCTACATTCTCGATCTCCTGGTATAGATCGAGCTTGATCCAAACCATCACGTGGGGCTGAGGCGGCATAGAATCACCGAGCGAGATGCATGCCAGTACGTATTCCTTGTTCTTGTGTGTAAAGTAGTAGCAGATTCTTATCTGCCGATCGTCGTTCTCAGGATATCTTCGCGTGATTCCTTCAATCGAACTAATCATCCTGTCTATCTGAGTTGCTAATGCAAGCTTGTGCTCGAATTTGTCGTAGTTGATGTTGTACACACGTTCCGGAAAATGAATATACTCGTAATACTTGGCAGGTACCCAGTTATTACTGCGAGTTCCGTCAGTGGTAAAGATCGTATTGTCGCAGTCGGGAAGGTCCTCGCAGGTTTTATGGTAAAGCTCCGGACGCGTGATCGTCGGTTGCTCAGCGTGATCTGTTTCCTCGGCTGCGAAGATGAGGTCGGCCATATCTTCAGCTTCTTCAGGTGTTTTTGATGCGGTTGTGGGAGCAGACGTTTCCTCGTCGAAGTCATGCGGGAATGGGTCCTTGGGCATTTCCTTGAACTTGGGCATGCTCGCGGTACCCGCTTCGCGTTCCCTTTTCCTGCGCTGAATTTTCTTTTCCTCTTCAGTGAGCGGAACGTCCTTTGCGGGGGGGGGCGGAGCAGCCGCATCTGCCGGGCGGGCACCGTCTGCAACAGGGTAATACCCGCGGAGCGGTGGCGGCCAGGCCACACGCATATATGGATCAATGAAGCCCGGACGCTTGGGAGAGGTTGGCGTGGGAGCAGGAACAAGGTCCGGAAGATTCCAGTTTATGGACATCGCAAGCTCGTTCGCCTTTGGATAACTTTCGTAAGTACCCGCGTCCGTCCACCAGCCCTGGAGAATCCCGTAGGTCAGTTTCTCGTCATTCAGGTACGCGTTGTTTACGTCGGTGATTTCGAGCTCCCCCCTGCCGGAGGGTTTAAGCGTCTTTACGATTTCAAAAACGGTATTGTCGTAAATGTAGACTCCGATCACCGCCATGTTGTTCTCAGGATCCTTGGGCTTTTCGATGATCGAAGTAATAAGGCTGCCCTGCATTTCCGCAACACCGAAACGCTGCGGATCCGGTACTTCCTTCAAGAGCACCATTGCACCTTTGCCGTTGTACTCGCTTTCGTACTTTTCGATGAAAGGAGTCAGGGAATCGCTGAATATGTTGTCTCCCAGCACAACGCACACGCTGTCATCTCCGACAAAGTGTTCGGCCAACCCGAGAGCCTGCGCAATCCCTCCCGCTTCATCCTGAACGCGATACGTAAATTCAACACCGAAGCTTGCTCCGCTCCCAAGCAGATCAATCATATCGCCCATATGCTCTCTGCCGGTGATGATCAATATGTTTGTAATCTCGGCTTGGCGAAGCTTCATTATCGGATGGACGATCATCGGGTATTTTCCAACTGGAAGGAGATGCTTGTTGGTAACTCTTGTGAGCGGGAAAAGCCTCGAACCTGTACCACCTGCCAGTATTACGCCCTTCATAATAGCGTTACTCCTGAGATTGACTTCGGGAAACAACCGCGATCCGAACGCTTCCTTCGCACCGCTTCTCTATTTTAGCAGAGAATCGCAAAAGAGAAACTTGCACTCGAAGAAATCCCTCTACAGCTCAATTTCAAACATATCATAATGAGAGCGCTTCATTCCGATCGCCTTGTATGTTCTGATCGCGCTTTCGTTACCCCGGCTGACATAAAGCCTGACTGCATATGCCCGTTCTTTTCTGGCAGCTTCGACGACATGGCGGTGTAACGCCGTGTATACGCCCCGCCGCCTGAATCCCGGGGGGATATAGACGCTTTGTATCCACCAATACCATGCGCACCGCCAGTCGCTCCATTCCTTCGTGACCATAAGCGAGCCTGCAGGAGTTCCGCCGATTTCTGCGATGAAATACAAGCCGCGCGCGGGGTCGTCAAACACGGCGCTGACCCCCATTTCGAGAACCGCAGGATCGAGATCGATCCCCTCGGCTTCATCAGCCATCGCAACGTTGTTTCTGACCAGATAAGGAAGATCCACGTATTTCGCCTCGCGAACCCTGATCTCCGACCCTTTTTCACTGCTCATTTCCATAATCAGTCCTCCGGTAGGACAGCCGCCAGTTCAGCCGACACCTTTCCTGCATCCGATGCAGGTATATGCATTTCTGTCGCGGCAAAGAAATCATCGTGCGGACGGCTTAGCTTCCTTCTCGTTGTCTGATTTCAGCCTCGACTGCTTCGACCTTGTCCATCATTCTCACGGTTTTGTCCACGCGGTGGTCGATCTTGGCGATTATGTATACGCGGTAATGACCTGCTTCGATGAGCGCCTCGTCGATCTTCTTCATAAGATCAAGGAGTTCGTCGAGTTCGCCTTCGATTATCGTGCTCATCGGTGTGAGCATGTTCGGAAGCCCGCTTGTGCGGATCACTTCCTCGGCAATTGCAACGGACTCGCGAAAACTTTCGACACCGCGTTTCTTCGGACTTACGGTCAAATCAAGAATTGCCATAGTCTTCACCTCAAGTCGGCATTGGTCAGCAAACCGGCGGGTCATCACAGGCGGAAGAATCCGCCGACCAATCTAGATAATAGCGCAAGTTCAGGAGATTCGGAAATTCAATTGAGAATGAAGTGCTGTTTTCGATGGCTTTTTTCTGCGGTTGATTGAGAGCTATTTTATGGGATATCGTTCATCTCGAATCAAGCGCCCGCAGTTGGGACAAGGCGTACCGCCGGTGATATAATGCATTTGAGGAGACAGCTACCGGCCAGTTATGGACGACGAAATTAGAACTGTTGATGAAGATCCAAACCCGTCAGACTTTTCGGCGGACGATAATCCACAAATCAATGCCGGCGCTCAAACGCTTCCGGCGGAAAGCGCGTCCGATAACGGAGATGTCGGCAAGAGCAAGAAGGGACCCGGCGCGGTCGCGATGATTTACCAGCGTATCATCCCCGCTCTGAACAGGATTTTCCTTCCCGCATTCAAAATATGGGTTGCGGGCGAAGGGATCGACGATGCGATTCGCGAAACCGGAAAGCTCAACAATATGCATCCGGATGCAACAACGATCATCAACTACCTGGGCGAGCATTACATGGAAGAATGGAAGGTGGATCGTACGGCGAAGGAGTATTTGACCGCCCTTGAAAGGATCGATAAGTCCGGAGTACGTGCAACCATGAGCCTCAAGCCTAGCCAGATGGGATTCGACGTGCCTGGTCGGGGCGAGGAGCTTGCCGAGCGCAATATGACCGCGATCATCGAGCAGGCGCAGGCGCTCGGAATTTTCGTCTGGGTTGACATGGAGCACACGAGCTATACGGACTTCACGCTAAACACTTGCATCGAATGGCTTAAGCGCTTCGACAACGCGGGAATCGTTCTTCAGGCGAACCTTCGGCGAACGATGGCGGATTTGCGCGCAATCATCGCTCTCGACCGCTCGATTTACCCGATTCCGCCGAAGATCAGGCTCTGCAAAGGGATATACAAGGAGCCGGAGGCAGTCGCCTTCGTCAGAAAACCTGAGATCAACGAAAACTTCGGTGCGCTGATTTCCGAGCTGATAATAAACTCGCCTCCCGATGTCTGGGTCGCAGTTGGAAGCCACGATGATGTCTACGTGAACCAGAGCATCAGAGAGATCGGGGATCATCCGCACGAGTTCTTCGAAGTGCAGATGCTGCGCGGTGTGCGCCCTGAACTTCAGAAGGAGCTGATGGAGCGCAACGTCAAACTTGCGATCTACACACCATATGGCGAGGACAGCTTGCCCTACAGCTTCCGCCGCGCGACCGGGTCGAATCACCTGACCGCAACCATCATCAGATCGCTCCTGAGCGGAGTGTATAGACGCGTGTATCAGAAGTAGGAATTATCAGAGAATAAATCTACGGAGAACGGGAAACCCTAATCCTCCAGGATTATGTTCGGGGCGCTGTCGTGGCCGCCCTGCGACTGGCGGTCGGCGTTAATCGCATCCTGCACGTCCTGCGTGAATTTCTTGTCGAAGCCGTAGATCGTCGTGATTATGTAGCCGTTCTTGTTGAAGACGTAGCAGGCGGGAATGCCCTTCTTTTCGAGCAGGTACGCTTTCTTCGTATCGCGGCCCATCGGGTCGTGCAGAATCTCGAATCCGTAACCGCAGGCAACCGCGATCTCAAGCGGATCGTCCGGCCTTGCGTCGAGCGCGACCGTGATCAGCTTGATGTCCCTGATCGCGCGCTCCACGAGAAACTCGTTGTACGCCGAGACGTAGGGCATTGCGAAATCGCACACCGGGCAGTTCGCGCTCCAGAACATTATCACAGTGTAATTGTCCTTGATTAAGTCGGCGAGGTGCACCTTGGTTTTGCCGTCGAGCGACTTGAGCGTGAAATCGTAATGCTCGAAATCGGGCGAAAGCTCGCTCTCCGGGTCGCCTTCGTCCGACTGTGCGAAAGGCGCGGACGCCGTGAAAAGCAAAGCCGATGCCATTGCGAGAACAAAGGCAGCCGCACCGCGCAAAATCCTGGTAGTTTTCATCACGCTGATTATAGACTATCGGGCAAGCGGTTTGTTCAGTTTTCGCCGAGCGTTCCCTGCAATCATAGAGGGCTGACGCATCTTCGGACAGGAAGCGCATATTCCGCATTGTGGCATGGTTTACAGTTATAGCTTTGTTCCAGTATGCCGATAATTCTCAAAAGCGGAATTTTCAAAAATCGTCCTTTTTCTGTTGCAAAAACTTGTCAAATCTGATACCATACACGTATCTTACCATGATGCCAAACAAAGTTTGGGTAGTCACTGACAGTAGTTTGTAGGAAAAAATTCTGGAGGAACGCTATGAGATTAGTGCGAATGTTGTTCTTGTTGCTCATATTTTTGGCAGCAATCCCATTCGCCGCATCTGCGGATTGTTGCCTTGAGGAAATCGTACAAACTCGCAGAAGACAGGTTGGTGCCATTATCACCTTTAGTTTTAGGGCATCGTGTCAGGACGTGAGGAACGCCGTGCTAGAGGCAAATCCGAACTGCGTTGAGGATGAGCCTTGTGATGATGGATTTGTTGACGGCGAAGGATATGTCAATTCCGATACCCGGGAAGACCACGTAATTGTTACGCGCAGACAATGGCAACCAACAGACTCGAGCGGTAATTGTCCGGACTCCGTATCAAATCCCCCAGATGGACCTGACATCATATACACCAAAGTAGAAACCGGTCAAGGAGGTGACCTACCATATTGTGAACTCGACTTCTACGGTAGCTTTGGATCTGTCACTGTCACAGGTCTAAATGAGAGCCAACTGAAGCTCTGTTTAGGGTGCATTCGTTGCCTGTTGGAACCTTTGGTCATTACTGATCTGATTGTCCAGATCGTGAGTCAGTATTTGGAAGACCTCATTGAAGCTGCAGCCCAATCAGCAGAGCCAGGTATTGGCGGTACCTGGCATTCTGGAACGATGCCACCTTGCCCGTATTGAGCGGCACTTGTGGCTTTCGCTTGGTTTGTTAATATTAAGAGATAAGGAGAAGAAATCATGAGGTATTTTGCTTTAGTAATCATTGTTGTAGCAATTGCCACACTTGCTGTATTTGCCTGTGACAAGAGCAACAAAACTGCCCGAACTGCAACATCGCCCGATGTAAAAGACATTTTGGCCGACAAACGCACAAGCTCCTCGGACGATGAAATTGTTTTCCTCGAGCACAGGTTCCATTACCCTGACTATGTTCCTGAATATGATAGGGAGTACCTTATAGAGAATCTGCACATACCGCACAGAACATCTGCTGCAGAAATGTTCTCTATTGGAGCATACTTATGCTATTACTACTATGGGTTTTTCCCTGAAACCATCGAAGAAATGTACGAACTGGGCCTAGTGCCATACGAGGTGGATCCTGAAACGTACGATTTCGTCAAGTGGGATTTATCGTATGGCTTTTTTGCAGAACCAGGAAGCCCGGATCCTGAGAGCCCTGATCGAATCAGGTTAAGGAAGCCCCTTCCGTTAGCCATGGCTAAGCCAAAAATGCAAATGCAATACAGGTACCAGCTTATGCTGCGGGTGTTTGATTCAACGTGGACGCGCTCTCAGGGCTTCTCATTTGGCGGGGCTGAAGTGTATATGCCAGGAAATTTGAAGGACTGTGGACGCAGGATATTCAAGGAGTGGTCCTTGAACGAAAAATTCTTCACAAATCCATACACCCGCAAGCCGATGACTCAGGTTCCACTAAAAACTCCTAAGCCCGGTGATTTTTCCTGCATAGTTACGGAAGAAGACTGGTACGAAGTCATCTTCCATGGTGCATAGCAGGCGTCCGGCAGCCAGTAATGGCTCAATACTAATGGTAGAATCGTATGGAATCCGGCGCCTGGTAAAGACGTGTGTATTAAGTGCCATTACGGCGGTCACGATCCCGATTTCGAATTTGAAAACAAGATTAATCTTGTGTCCTGCGCAATAGCCAACACTGAATAATTTTTCAATTGAATAATAGTCCAGCATCAAATCAAGGCACATGTTCCGGTAATCAGCTTAGCTTCACGTTCTTTCCAGAGAAGAATCGCGCGAGCCTGCGCAATAATTCTGTGTTACCATATCGTGCTTTCACGCGGCGAAGTCGCGGTCTTGGAAGGAGTGGATTATGGCAGGGATGGAGTTTGAGAAGTTTTTTCACGTCGATTTCGACGAGCCGGAAGGCATCTTGACGCTCACGATCGAAAAGGAGGGCGACAAGTACAACACGTTCGGCCCCGATCTCATCGAGAATCTCAAGGTGCTTCTTGAGGACTACTACGAGAACGATGCGATTCGGGCGCTGATACTGACAGCGAACGGCAAGAAAGTTTTCTCGACCGGCGCGGACATCACCGGCCAGTTTCCGAACCTCGATCCGATGGGTGCGCTCCATTTCAGCCGAGTCGGCCAGCGCGTATTTCAGATGCTCGGGCAGGCGCCGTTTATCACGTGTGCGGCGATCAACGGCTTCGCACTGGGCGGGGGGCTTGAGATCGCGCTCGCTTGTGACTTCCGCACCGCGTCATCGAGGGCGCGCCTTGGTCTTCCTGAGATCAACCTTGGGCTTATGCCGGGCTGGGGCGGAACTCAGAGACTGCCCCGCATCGTCGGCAAGGCGAAGGCGCTCGAACTGATTTTAAGCGGTGATCCCATAAGTGCGAAGGAAGCGCGCGAACTGGGCATACTGTCGGCGGTATTCGAGCCGGGCGACTTGATCAGCGGGACAAAAAAGTTCCTGTCCAAGTTCACGAAGAAAAGCCGCAACGCGATTAAGATCGCAAAGCGCGCCGTAATCGGCGGATTGAGGCTCAATATAAATGAAGGGCTCGATCTCGAAAGCGAGCTTTTCGGCCTTCTCTGGAGCAGCCCGGACCGTGAGGAAGGCGTTAACGCCTTTATGGAGAAACGGAAGCCCGATTTCAAGCATTAGCCGCAATAATCTCAAAATGGTTTCGCATCCTCGTAAACGCGCGCGCGCGCGATGTCGGTCATTCATGTAATTGGTGCACGAAATTTGCGATATGTGCTTTGTTGTGCATATCAATTTCCAAAAAAAATCTGTCTGACCGATGAATATGGAACTTATCTGCGTTAAGAATCAATCCACAGTTCGAAGGCTTTTGCCTTCTTGAACTTTTAATGGCGACAGAACGGATTTCTGGAATTCTGGTATTACTCCAATCCCGAGGAATGGCCGACCCAGCTTGTTTCAAAGTCACGGGTTTACATGCTATAAATGCACTACCGATAATCCGTTGGATAGAATGGCGTTTTTCAGGCTGTAGGTCGGCCATCCTTTATTGCCATTCGGGAAAGCGGACCAAAGAGACTCGTTATGGCGCCGGTGGTTCGGTAGAATGTTCAAGTTCTTGTAACTCCCAAAGGCGGACCGCCGGTAATCGGGAGCGGGGCAGAAATGGTTCAGATTCCGTCAGGGGTGATTCTTGCATGCGTGGATCGCGACGATCGCGCGTGGCGCGAACTCATTCGTCTGACAAGCGCTCCATTGAACAACCTTGCACGGAAATACCTCGGCAATCCCGATTGGGCGGAGGATGTCCTTCAGGAAGCATACATCAAGATCTACCGCAACCTGGGAAGCCTTCGAGATGCGAGTCGGGCGTACTCGTGGATGTGTTCGATTGTCGTGAACGAGTGCAGGCAGATGTGGCATCGACAGAAGAAGCATCAGGGCAGCGATATCGAGGATATCGAGTACAAGCTTGGCGGTGAGAGAGAGCACGACTGTGAAATGGACGAGCGGGAGATGACGGAACTGATGGATAAAGCGTTAAAGGCAATGCCTTCGAAGCTTCGGGAGGTGCTGATTCTTCGGGAGTTCCAGGAACTCGAATACGACGAGATTGCGAAGGTTGCCGGAATCCCCATCGGTACGGTACGGAGCAGGCTTGCGAGGGCTCGTGAAAAGCTCGCCGAGATGCTGAGAGAACTGATGGGCGGAAAGGATATAGTCGGTCTTGTAGGTGCGCATGACTAGAGAAATGGAAAGGACGGTTGATTAGCGATGAGATGTGGGGAAGCAAAGAAGCTGATTAGTTCATACATAGATGACGAGCTGGATCTTCCTACAACGCGCGTCGTGAGCATGCATCTCAAGCGGTGCGCAGACTGTCAGAAGCATTTCGATGAGCTTCGTAGTATGAGGGTCCTCGTGAAGCGCGTAAACCGCATAGAGCGCGATCCAGCGCTAGAACAGCGCCTTTTCAATACGATCAAGGTTGCTCAGGAAACACCTACATTCTTCGAGAAGCTCGCGCGAGCGGTCAACATAGATTTCAGGACGGCGAGCGCAGTCGGCGTATTTGTCATCGCGCTTCTCGTGTTCCTCGCTGGCGGACCTGCAGCGGTTCTCGATTACACTAGCACTTATGCAAAGGTCAGCTCTGAAGTTATCGGCGAAGAATTCCAGGAAACACGTTCGTTCTGGAGCGAATTATGGCTGTCCGGCATGGATAGGATTCAGGGAGTGTCGAGAGAAATTCTGGGTGAAGGCGACGAGGTAAACAAAACGGAAACAACCGGTGAAGATGCCGGTGATCAGTCATCTGTAATTCCATCAGGCGGGTCAGATCAGGAAGCCGAACTTGCGTATAACATTCCAGCTTCGGGAGATTTAATATGAAGTGTTTTTATCATCTAGAGCGCGAATCAACAGGCGAATGCGCAAGCTGCGGAAAGCCGCTTTGCAGCGAGTGCCTAGAAAAGGCAGGCGAGAGTGCGATGTGCGCAAGGTGCATTGCTTCGGCGCGCAAGCCGCGCACGTCCAACATGGCTGCGGGCGTTCTTTCCTGTGTGATTCCGGGGCTAGGACAGCTATTCAGGGGCGAGTTCATCAAGGCGGTAGCGCTGTTTATTCTTACGATTTTCTCGTTCAGCCTTGGACATGTACTGCTCGGTTTCCTTATATGGATTGCGGGCGCGTGGGACGGCTTCAGTGTTATCGCTACCGAGGAAGAGCTAGGACTGCGCGGCGGGTCGAAGTCGTGGATGATCGGCGCGCTCCTGATCTTCTTCGGGGTGCTTATGATGCCCGGACCGCTGAAACAGATGATCAGGCCGGACCTGCTCGTGCCGGTGATTCTCATCATCTACGGAGCGATACTCGTTTCGAAGGAATGGCGCGGGGGAGCGATAGACGGTACACGCAAAGAAGAAGTGAACTCGCAGAATGAGGTGAGTAGCTGATGAAGGCAAATGAGTTTTTCTTTCTTATACTGTGGCTTTTTCTCGGGTTGCTGATAAACAGCTTCTTGATAGAAGATAGACTGAAAACGCACGCGCCTCTTGGTATAGAAATCGGACGCGATTATGATCACGCGATGCGCGATGTGCACCGCGGCATAGACGAGGGCGCACGCGGAATGCGCATAGGCATCAGCGAAGGAAAGAGGGGTCTGGATCATGGAATGTCAGCCTTCCTAAGCGCGATGGATGATCTCAGGTGCGAGCTTGAATCGTTGGAAACAGACAGGGCGGCTGAGGATTCAAGCGAGCAAAGCGACTTATGCATTCTACGCCGAGGAGCAGGATATGAAGATTAACTGGTTTGGTGTAATTCTGGTAATCGTGGGGCTGAGCATAATCCTCAGTCAGTTTGTCGGCGGTGGATGGTTTGATTTTCTCCTAAGATTCTGGCCTGTAATCTTCATCATTCGCAGTATTAACAACTGGGAGCGCGAGGATCAGACCAAGACGTTTCAGGTATGCCAGATTGCACTTGGATGCGTGTTGATTGCAAGTAATTTTGCGATTTTGCCTTATGTCGAGAACGTATGGCAATTCTGGCCTGTGCTGCTTATAGCCTGGGGGCTCTACGTTATTTTCGGAGACGGCAGACACAATACTCATTGTTACGCGGAAGTGAACGGCGCACGAATCGACACGCACGAGAAATGGACTGGCGGCGCTTCTGAAATGAAGACATACCATCTTTTGAGAGAACTTTGGCAGGAAACAGAGAGTGGTGATATCTCGATTGAATTCAATGCTGGAAAGCTGCGCGTTGGCGGAACAACCGACCAGTTTTTTGAAGGTGATTTCAGAACGAACCTTGGTGCGCCTGTTGTTGAATACGATGCAGGGCCTGCCGCAAGGATGAAGCTTTACCAGGAAACAGGATCGTTTCACCTGAAACGCCACTCGGAAAACACTTGGGAATTGGATTTTACGAATAAGATTCCGCTTGCCTTCAAAGTTAAGGCCAACGCCGGGGAAATAGACCTGAACTTGAGCGAGCTTAAGATTCCTTCTCTCGAATTCAAGGGCAATGCAGGCAAGTTCGATATCCGCATAGGAAAAGGCGAGCCCGAAGTTAAGGTTTACGCAAATATCAACGCAGGCAAGGCAACGGTTTTCGTTCCTTCTGATGCGGGAGTGATTGCAAGCGGGCGTACAGCAATCGGCAAGGCGGATTTCAGCAAGGCAGGCCTCATCAAGGAAGGCGGAGTGTGGATTACGCCTGATTTTGATGCGGCCAGTGTCAAAGTCAGCCTTGAGTATGAGGTGAATGCAGGCGCGATCGAGGTCGTGCGATACTGATTTGGCAGCGATGTCGACTGACTAACGGAAAGAGGTGGAGATGATGAAAAGACTTTACAGAAGCAAGGACAAGATACTCGGCGGAGTGTGCGGCGGGATAGCGGATCATCTTGATATCGATCCGAGTATTGCGCGCATACTTACCGTGCTTGCCGGCGTGATAACGAGCTTCGGTCCGATTGTTCTCGTTTACATTATTGCCTGGATAGTAATTCCGGAAAAGAGCAAGATGGCTGGAAATAACAGCGTTAACGGGGAGGCATAGCCCTGGAGCGGAGTCTTAGGTTGATTCCAAACGCTGTGGTGGAATTATTATTGGGTTGGCGGGGAGCCAAAGGATGAGTATGAAGAAGCTATATAGAAGTAGAAAGGATAAAGTGATTGCAGGTGTATGCGGCGGACTTGCGGATTACCTGGAAGTCGATCCGACGCTTGTCAGATTGATATTCATCGTTGTTGCTTGCATAAACGGAGTTGGGCTTCTCTTGTACTTCGTAATGATGATCGTCGTACCCAAGGAGAAAGTGGAATACGGCGGCGACGCGATCCGGCCTGACGAAGAAGCGAAGCCAGAAGCCGAAGCGCAAGATGTTATACATGATGTGCGTGAGTCCGGCAGAGATGCGGATTCCGCCGATGCCCGTACAGCCCGGCACAGTCGTTCGTATTGGATTGGATTTTCACTGATTGCTCTTGGCGTTTATTTCTTTGTTATTCCGTATCTGCCGGCTTTCAAGCTGGAATACCTGCTTGGAGTTGCGCTCGTTGTGCTCGGAATTTATGTGATTGGAAGGAGGGTATAGAGATGGAAAAAGGTAAGAGGCATTTTGCAGGCAGGATGACATTCGGCGTACTCATAATCTGTGCAGGAATAACGCTCCTTCTTAATACTGTCGGCTACCTGGACTGGTGCGTGTGGGATACTCTCTGGCGTTTTTGGCCGGTACTTCTTATAACGGCGGGGATAAATGTTATCTTCGAAAGAACCGCGCTTTGGCCGGTTGTTTTTATCTCGCCCCTGATTATCGCTGGAATATTCTGGTTCGTGATTATCGGTTATGAAGCATCTGGTGACAGCGGGAATTTCATCCTTGGCAATGCATCCTTGGCGAGAAAGCAAATTGAAAGCGAATTCATCATATCTGGTTACGAGGATGAGGAAATCGAACTTGTGCATCTTGAGATCAACGGAACTGCCGGAGAAATCGAGATCGAACCCGGCGCGAACGAATCCGCAGGCGACATCGTTTACATAACTTCGCTCACCAGAGGATATGTCCCAAAGGTCGAAGACAAGATCGAGGGGAATATACTCAATGTGATCATTCCTGAAGAAAAGTACGCTGGAGTTTTCGGACGCGGGGGACACGAGTATTCGATTGAGCTTTCGACTGACTATCCATACAACATCGAAATCAACACGGGCGCTGGTAATATTAGTCTCGATCTGGCAGAGCTTGAGGTTGAAGGAATCGAAATCAACTCCGGCGCGGCATCGGTAATGCTTGTCGCACCGTCCCGCTGCGAATCGGGTTGCAGTATCGAACTAAACAGCGGTGCTTCGGAGATCAAGATCGGCGTACCCAAAGGAGTTTCAGTGGGAGTGGATTCTACCGGCTTGGGCTCGATTGAAGTAGGTGAACTCGAAAAATCCGACGGAAGATATGTCAATCCGGATGAAGAAGGCGAAGCTGGATTCAAGGTGGACATCGAAGTAAACAGCGCAATCGGCTCTATTAATCTCTATGCCTACGATGAAGAGGATACCTCCGACATATCAGAATCTGAAGAAAACGGAGATGTTGACAACGACGCACAGGATGATGAAGTGGAAAACGCGCAGGATGATGAAAATGCTGAAACGGAAAACGATAGCGCCTAGCGTATCTGGACGATAATCGTTAGGCAGCGAGATTGCAGGCTTTTTCTGCCCAACTCCTCCAGAGCAGCTCGAGGGCCTGCCTGCGTGCCCCGGGAACAAAATCACGGCGATGAAATCCATAGCAGTGACTGAATGGGGGTATAATTGGATATGCGGTATGTGATTCTCTTTTCTGTCGTGCTGATTCTGGCTGTATCCATGCCGTCAGATTCATATGCGGCGCGCGATATTCCAAGCGGGGCAAGGGTATTCTACAACCCATTCCCGCTTCAATACGACAGGTATCTCGTTAAGGTTCTGGACGGACTTGAACCAGGGCACTCCACGCTGCAGGATGCCGTAAGGCTGTATGGAGAGCCGTACGCAGTTGCAAATGAAACATATTTCTACTGGGAGTGGCGAACTTCGGAAAACGTGAAACAGGTCAGGATGTCGTTCTTTCCCCCGAAAAAAAGGATGAAGCCGCGCCACAACGTGTGCGGATTTGACGGAAGAGCGATGATTAAGGAAATTCGATGCTTCGATGCGCGCCGAATGGGCTATGCAACCTACTTGAGCGACCTAATCAACTTCACCACTTATCCTTACGAGCTTCGGTTTTATGCAAAGGATAACCGTTATGAAATGCAGTTTTACGAACAGGGCTACAGCATGTACTTCGACGGAGAAACGGAGCAGTTCATGCTTGAGGAATACTTCCCGCACGAGGACCTCATCTTGAGAGGCGTGTACTACCTGAGCATCGGTACAGGCGGGCTTTTGTACATCGAGGAAGACTATCTGAATTAGCAGGTGGCAGATTCTTCGACCAGTATGTCCGCTTCAAATGGAATTGTTTTGCTGAAGCCGATTGAGTTTATTTGCTCTGCTACGCGCCCTGGCTTTGGAGAAACTGTATCGCTTCTTCCATCGTCGGCTTAATCTCAACATACTTATTGATCTTGACCATATCCAGTAGTTTGTTCACCTGGTTCTGTGGAGACGCAAGCACCACGGTGCCGTAGTTGCTCTTGACTTCCTTAATAAGAAGCACGAGCGTTCCCAGCCCAGAGCTGTCAATGAAGGATAGCTTTTCGAGATTTACGGCGATTTTGTGGAACTGGTCGATATTATATGCGTCAATTTTATCCTTGAAGAGCGAAATCCGCGAAATTGTCATCTCGCCAACGAGTGAAACCACCAGAACATCGCCCTGCTCTTCAAAAATCACCATAATCTGAGACCTCCCACCCCTGGAAAAAGGGCAATATATTACCAAATGCCGTGAAATCCAATATAACTAGGTTAAGCTCCGTTTTTTCCGCCAGCGCGAGCCGGCGGATGTGTCTTCAAGCACAATTCCAAGTTCATCCAGGCCGTCCCGGATTATATCGGACGATTCATAATCCTTCTTCACTCTCAAATCTTTCCTGACTCGAATAATAAGCTGCATTACGCCGTTGAGAAGCTCGGAGCCATCGCCGGGTGCAGCAACCGGTGGCATTGCGGAGATGCCAAGAACATCGAGGATATCCATCGTGATATTCAGTGCATCAAAGATATCGGACTTGTTTTCGCAGGATTCCCAGCCTCGCTGATTGGCCTGCTTAATGAAATCGAAGATTGAGCCGAGTGCTGCCGGGCAGTTCAGATCGTCATCCATCGCACCTCTGAACTTTTCTTCCATTTCTAATGCGAGCGAGGAAAAGAGAACCGCTTCTTCTGCTTCGTCATCCGATTCTGGCAGGTCGTTGAAGCACCTTATCCCGGTTTCGATGAAATTCAAGATCCGTTCGTAGGCGCTTTTCGCGGCTTCAAGCCCCTCTTGTGTGAAGTTCATCTGGGTGCGGTAGTGTGTTGTGAGGAATGAAAGTCGAACAGTGATCGGGTCTACATCTTCAAGAAGATCACGCACCGTGATGAAGTTTCCGAGCGACTTCGACATCTTTGTGTTTTCTACAAGGAGATGCTCAGGATGCATCCAGTAATTGCACCATCGTTCATTTCCTTCGCATAGACCCAGGTATGCCTCACTTTGGGCGATTTCGTTTTCGTGATGGGGAAACATGTTGTCCACCGCACCGCCGTGGACGTCAATTCGGTCACCCAGGAAATGGCTCGACATTACACTGCATTCGATATGCCATCCCGGTCGCCCCGGCCCCCAGGGAGAATTCCAGGTAGGCTCGCCGGGCTTTGCAGCCTTCCACAGCGCGAAATCCGAAGGATTCTTCTTCCTCTCGTCGACATCTACGCGTGCACCTGCTTCGAGGTCCTCAAGGTTGTGGCCGGAGAGCGCGCCGTAACGCGGGAATTTGTGTACATCGTAGAATACATCGCCATCCACGATATAGCCATAGCCGATTTCGACAAGCCTTTCGACCATCTCGATCATTTCGGGAATGTAATCGGTTGCGCGGCACTGAACGGTATAAGGCAAAATGCCGAGTGCTTCGCAATCGTCATCGAATGCATCGATGAATTCCTCGGCGAGATCGCGGAAGTCGATGCCGCGCTCGTTCGCTCTTGCGATGATCTTGTCATCGATATCCGTGTAGTTGATGACGCTTATGATTTCGTAACCGGAGTAAGTCAAGTAACGCTTGAAAACATCCCAGAATAGGTAGGTTCGTGCGTGGCCGACATGCATATAATCGTAGACCGTCAGGCCGCAGGTGTACATTTTCACGAGATTGCGTGTACGCGGTGTGAATTCCTCCTTCTTTCTCGACATCGTGTTGAACACCTTAAGGCTCATCTTGTACTCCGAAAATATGGCACATTGAAATGTGCGGCACATCAATAAAACCTGTAATATTGCGGGAAACAAGGCTTGCTTCCGCTTCGCAAAGGGGGTGCCCCACACATTAAGTATACCACGTTCTTTCTCGCTTGATTATGTTTCCGCAACCGCCTAAACTTCACCGGGAAGCGGGCGCTTGAAAAGCTTAAATGCGCGCTTAGTGATCTTGCCAGCACCTAGAGATATTAAAAGCCGATCGATGGTTGACTGATAATTGGCTAAGCTCAAGCTGCATAAGCCTTGAAATCCTGATAGCAGAGCATATCGGCTGACCGATTACGGGATATCAACTCTGCTCCATGCGGCAAGAGCGGAAAGCATATCGCGCTGACTGGATG